>NZ_JBHFII010000026.1:119282-129285 GCF_057334215.1 Achromobacter maghribensis
CCCCCGGCACTGGAACGGGACCCCACGCTGACGCATCTGGCGCTGGTCTATAGCGAAACCGGCAGCGGCATCTGCCATGACGTGCCCGAGCTGGCTCGCGTTGCCCACGCGATGGGCCGCCGCGTCATCATCGACGCGGTGTCCGCCTTCGGCGCGCTGCCATTGGACCTGTCCGCCCTGCCCGCGGTCGACGCCGTCGTGCTGACGGCCAACAAGTGCCTGGAAGGGCTGCCGGGCGCCGCCTTCGTGGTGGCCCGCGTGGACCGCCTGGAAGCCGCGCGCGGCAACGCGGGCAGCTGGTCGCTGGACCTGGCCGACATCCATCAGCACACGCTGGCGCCCAACGCCGGCCCCCGATTCACGCCGCCCGCGCCTACCCTGGCGGCACTGGCCGTGGCGCTGGGCCTCTTTGAACAGGAAGGCCGAGAGGCCCGTCTGGCCCGCTACACGGCCAACATGCGCACGCTATATGATGGCGTGATCGAGCTAGGCTTGTCGCCCTACTTGCCACGCGACCTGCAGGGCCCCATCGTCGTCAACGTCTGCGCGCCAGACGCCCCGACCTGGAACCTGCAGCTGTTCGTGGATGCCCTCAAGGCACGCGGCTACGTGCTCAGCAATTTCAGCAACACCGAACAACCCACGTTCCGGGTCGGCTGCATCGGCGCCTTTGGCGCGGACCAGATGCGGCAGGCGGTCGTCGCCATGGGCGGCGCACTGCGCGACATCGGCATTACGCGGCAACACTCCGGCAACCCCGGGTTCATGCCCCAACCCCTCATCGCCTAAGGAAGACCTCCATGCGTATGCTCCACACCATGCTGCGAGTCGGCAATCTTGATAAGTCCATCGATTTCTACACCAACGTGCTCGGCATGCGCGTCCTGCGCCGCAACGACTACCCGGAAGGCAAGTTCACGCTGGCGTTCGTGGGTTATCAAGACGAGTCCGAAGGCGCGGTCATCGAACTGACCCACAACTGGGACACCGAAAAGTACGACCTGGGCAACGGCTACGGCCACATCGCGCTGGAAGTGGACAACGCCTACGAAGCCTGTGACAAGGTGAAGGAACGCGGCGGCAAAGTCACCCGCGAAGCCGGCCCGATGAAGCACGGCAAGACGGTCATCGCATTCGTGGAAGACCCCGACGGCTACAAGATCGAGTTCATCCAGAAGAAAGACCGACAAGACTGAAACCATGATTCATCCCATTCTGAAAATGGGCGACCCGCGCCTGTTGCGGGTAGCGGCGCCTGTTGATCGCTTCGACACGCCGGAGCTGCACGCCCTGATCGACGACATGTTCGAAACCATGGCGGCTGCACAAGGCGTGGGTTTGGCCGCGCCGCAGATCGGCGTGGACTTGCAACTGGTGATCTTCGGCTTCGACCGCAACGAGCGCTACCCCGACGCGCCGCCCGTGCCGCAAACCATCCTGTGCAATCCCGTCATCACGCCGCTGTCCAACGAGATGGAAGACGGCTGGGAAGGCTGCCTGTCGGTGCCGGGCCTGCGCGGCCAGGTGCCGCGCTACCGCCACATCCGCTACAGCGGGCGCGACCCCTATGGCCAGTTGATCGAGCGAGAAGCCGAAGGCTTCCACGCCCGCGTGGTGCAGCACGAGTGCGACCACCTGATTGGCCGCCTCTATCCGTCGCGCATCCAGGATTTCTCGAAGTTCGGCTTCACTGAAATCCTGTTCCCGGGCATGGACCCGAACGCCGACGACTAGGCGCTTGGGTTCGCATTTGGGTCGGGATCCTGCGGCGACAACTCCGCTGGCGCGAAATCATCCACCTGCAAGACCTTCGACACCATGCTCTCCGCCGCTTCCAGCTGCGCGGCCTGCGAGTCGGTGATCGCGCCGCGCTGATGCGCTTCGCGCCAGTCGCGCACACCCGATTGGCGCAGACGGTCGCGGATGGGTTGCACGGCGTCCACCAACGCGAAGGCGCGGGCCAGATCCGCCAATGGGTCCTGGCCTGGGCGGCCCGCCCCCAACAGCACGCCGGCGGACGGGGCATTGGCCGGTTCGCGATGCAGATCGGCCGCCAATCGCACATGCGTGGGCGACGGCTTCAGCAGCAGTTCGGCGCACTCGCGCGTCAAGGCGTCATTCGGCCCCCTGGCCAGGCGTAGCGGCAGGATGGCCGCGCGCAATCCCCAGGCCAGCACCCGCCCCGGCAAATTGCGCAACACCTGGTCCAGGCTCTTTTCAATCGTGGCATAGCCCTGCTCCATGCACCAATGCACCAGCGGCAGGTCATCGTGCTTGCGCCCTTCATCCTCCCAGCGCTTGAGCACCGCCGACAGCAGATAAAGCTCGGACAGAATGTCGCCCAGCCGCGCCGAGATCATTTCGCGCCGCTTCAACCCACCGCCCAATTGCGCCAACGTGGCGTCCGCCAGCAACGCGAAGCCGGAGGCATAGCGCCCCAGCCGCCGGTAATGGCCGGCCGTCGGGCCCGACACCGGAGAAGGCGCCAGCACGGCGCCCGTCCAGGCGCGGCCGATGGCGCGCAGCGTGTTCTTTCCGGCATGGCGCAAATGCCGCCAGAACACGTCGTGGAAAACCTCGATGCCGCGCTCTTCGTCCGGATTGGCCAGCGCCAGCATTTCCGGCATCAGGTACGGATGCGCCCGGATAGCGCCCTGGCCGAAGATGATGAGGTTGCGCGTCAGTATGTTGGCGCCTTCGACCGTGATGGCGATCGGCACCGCGCGGTATAAGCCGCCCAGATAGTTGCCGGGGCCGTCCATCACGGCGCGCCCGGCGTGCACGTCCATCGCGGCGTTCACCGAGCTGCGCATCCGCTCGGTCGCGTGGTATTTCATGATGCCCGACACGACGGCCGGCTTCACGTCCTGGTTCAGCGCGGCGCAGGTCAGCCGACGGGCCGCTTCCACCATGTAGGCATTGCCGGCCAGGCTGGCCAACTGTTCCTGCACCCCTTCGAACTTGCCGACCGGGATGCCGAACTGCTCGCGCACCCGCGCATACATGCCCGTGGTGTGCGCGCACATCACGGCGGCGGCGGCCGACAGCGACGGCAGCGAAATGCCGCGCCCCGCGGCCAGCGCGCTCATCAGCATCTTCCAGCCCTGGCCCGCGCGGGCCTCGCCGCCGATCAGGGCGTCTAGCGGAACGAACACGTCGCGGCCGGTGTTGGGACCGTTCTGGAACACCTGCATCGCGGGCAGATGGCGCCGGCCGATCTCCACGCCCGGCGCTTCGGTGGGCACCAGCGCCACCGAAATGCCGATGTCCGTGGGGCCGCCCAGGATGCCGTCGGGGTCGGACATTTTGAACGCCAGGCCCAGCACCGTCGCGACGGGTCCCAGCGTGATGTAACGCTTATGCCAGTTCAGCCGGATGCCGATGAGTTCGCGGCCATCCACGACCTGGCGGCAGACAATGCCCGTATCCACCATGGAGGCCGCATCCGAGCCGGCCTCGGGGCTCGTCAAGCCAAAGCACGGCACCTCTCGGCCATCGGCCAGGCGCGGCAGCCAGTAGTCGCGCTGCGCGGGCGTGCCGAACTGCATCAGCAATTCACCCGGCCCCAGCGAATTCGGCACCATGACCGTCACGCCGGCCGTAATGGAATACGCCGAAATCCGCCTGACGACTTCGGAATGCGCATAAGGGGAAAAGCCCAGGCCGCCGTAACGGCGCGGGATGATCATGCCGAAAAAGCGTTGCGCCTTCAGGAAGGCCCAGACCTGCGGCGGCAGGTCGCGCCGGTTCCAGGTGATGTCCCACTCGTCCAGCATGGCGCACAGCTGCGCGACGGGGCCGTCGATGAACGCCTGCTCTTCGCGGGTCAGCGTGGCGGCGGGCACGTCCAGCAGCTTGCGCCAATCGGGATTTCCCGTGAACAGGTCGGCATCCCACCAGGTGTCTCCGGCCTCGATGGCCTCGCGCTCGGTGGCCGACATGGCCGGCAACGCGTTGCGCGCCCAGCGATACGCGGGTTCCGAGATGCGGCGCCGGCGCCAGGCATTGAAATCCATGCGTGTCCCCCACTGTAATGGCCCTAGGGCGTATCAGGCCAAAGTACCAGAATTGGCGGGGCGCGGCCAAGCCTGGGGGTGCTGACTCTGCGACAATGGGCGTCGCCGCGCTGGTGCGCAATCAACCCCTATCCGGGCACATTCCGCATGCTGAACAAACTCTGGCTGGGCTTTTTCCTGACCGCCGCCGCAGCCGCCCTGTACCGCTGGCTGGCCGTCGGCGACCCCGACGTCTTCCGGCTGATGGTGGCCAGCCTGTTCGACATGGCGCGCGTATCGGTGGAAGTCATGGTGCTGCTGTTTGGCACGCTGACGCTGTGGCTGGGGTTCCTGCGCATCGCGGAAGGCGCCGGCCTGGTGGAAAAACTGGCCCGCCTGCTGGGGCCGCTGTTCGCGCGCCTGATGCCTGGCGTGCCGCGCAACCATCCCGCCATCGGCCTGATCACGCTGAACTTTGCCGCCAACGGCCTGGGACTGGACAACGCGGCCACGCCGATTGGCCTGCGCGCCATGCGCGAGCTGCAGTCGCTGAACCCCACGCCCGAAACCGCCAGCAACGCCCAGATTCTCTTCCTGGTGCTGAACGCATCGTCGCTGACGTTGCTGCCCGTCACGCTATTCATGTTCCGCGCGCAACAGGGTGCGGCCGACCCCACACTGGTATTCCTGCCGATCCTGCTGGCCACCAGCGCGTCCACTTTGGCGGGTTTCGTAGCGGTCGCGGCCTGCCAGCGGCTGCGCCTGACCGATCCCGTCGTGATGTTATGGCTGGGCGGCGCGGCGCTGATCATGGGCGGCTTCATGGCGCTGCTGGCCAGCATGTCGGCCGCCGCCATCGCGTCGCTGTCGTCGCTGCTGGGCAACCTGGCGCTGTTCGGCATCCTGCTGGCATTCCTGGTCGTGGGCGCCTGGAAAAAGGTCCCCGTCTACGAGGCCTTCATCGAAGGAGCCAAGGAAGGCTTCGACATCGCCAAGAGCCTGCTGCCCTATCTGGTGGCGATGCTGTGCGCCGTAGGTGTGCTGCGGGCGTCGGGCGCATTGGATTTCCTGCTTGACGGCATCCGCTGGCTGGCGCAGTACGCCGGCTGGGACTCGCGTTTCGTCGACGCCTTGCCTACGGCGCTGGTCAAGCCCTTTTCGGGCAGCGCGGCGCGCGCCATGATGCTGGAAACCATGGCGCATCATGGTGTGGACAGCTTCCCCGCGCTGCTGGCCGCGATCATGCAAGGCAGCACGGAAACCACCTTCTACGTGCTGGCGGTGTATTTCGGGTCGGTGGGGATTTTGCGCGCCCGCCACGCGGTGGGCTGCGCGCTGATCGCCGACCTGGCCGGCGTGCTGGCCGCGATCGGCGTGTGCTACTGGTTCTTCGGTTAAGCGTCACGGCGGGGCTTGCGCCCCGCCCTTGCCGGCCCTAGTCCACCAGCAGGATCTTCATGCCGTTGGTGCCGCCGCTGTCGCGATAGAAATCGCCCTTGGTCAAGATCACCCAATCGCCCGACTGCACCAGGTTGCGCTTGCGCAATTCGTCGATGGCGGCGTTGCTCAGATCCGCCGGTTCGTAGTCCGACGGCGCGAAGGGCACCGTATAAACGCCACGGAACATCGCCACGCGGTTCTGCGTCAGGCTGTGCGGGCTGTAGCAGTAGATCGGCACGCCGGAACGGATGCGCGACATGATCAACGGCGTGTGCCCGCTTTCCGTCAGCGCGATGACTGCCTTGACGCCGGGAAAGTGGTTGGCCGAATACATGGCGGCCAGCGCGATGGTCTCGTCGCAACGCGTGAAGGTTTCGCCCACGCGGTGATGCGACTTGGTCGTGGTCGGGTGCTTTTCCGCCCCCAGGCACACGCGCGCCATCGCCTGCACCGCTTCCACGGGATACTGGCCCGACGCGCTCTCGGCCGACAGCATGACGGCGTCGGTGTAGTCCAGCACCGCATTCGCCACGTCCGACACTTCCGCGCGCGTGGGCATGGGGCTGGAGATCATCGACTCCATCATCTGCGTTGCCGTGATCACGACCTTGTTCAGCGTGCGCGCGTGCTGGATGATGCGCTTCTGGATGCCCACCAGTTCAGCGTCGCCCACTTCCACGCCCAGGTCACCGCGCGCCACCATCACGCCGTCGCTGGCTCGGATCAGCGAGTCCAGCGCCTCGTCGTCGGCCACCGCTTCGGCGCGTTCGATTTTCGCGATGATCCATGCCTGGCTGCCGGCCGCGGCCAGCAGGGTGCGGGCCTCGTCGATATCGCTTCCGTAGCGCGGGAACGACACGGCCACATAATCAAGTTCCATTTCGGCGGCCAGCTTGATGTCGACGCGATCCTTGTCGGTCAGGCTGGGCGCGGACAGGCCACCGCCGCGGCGGTTGATGCCCTTGTTGTTCGACAGCGGCCCACCCACCGTCACGGTCGTGTGGACCTCGTCGCCTTCGACGCGGTCCACCACCAGCACCACGCGGCCATCATCCAGCAGGAGTTCGTCGCCCACGCGGCAGTCGGTCACCAGCTCGGGGTAATCGATGCCCACGATGCTGGCGTTGCCGGCTTCCTTGGGATGCACGCGCGATAGCGTGAATGGCTGGCCAACCTGCAATTGCACCAGCTTGTCCGTGAAGCGCGCGATGCGGATCTTGGGCCCTTGCAGGTCGCCCATGATGGCGACGAAGCGGCCTTGCCTGGCGGCGATTTCGCGCACCAGACGAGCACGCTCGCGATGGTCGTCCGCGCTGCCGTGCGAGAAGTTCAAACGGGCCACATCCAGGCCTGCGCGGATCAGCGCATCAATGCGTTCGGGCGACGAAGTCGAAGGGCCCAACGTGGCGACAATTTTTGTGCGGCGCAATACAGGCATGACGGTCCACTCTCGCAAAAACAACGAAAGCGCTATGGTACGCCGCCTGCGTCCGCACGGGTATCATGGTCGTCACCCCGACCTTCAACGAGCCCAGCCAAACCCGTGAAAATCGTCATCGCTCCCGACTCTTTCAAAGAAAGCGTTTCCGCGCCGGACGCGGCGGCGGCCATCGCGCGCGGCGTCAAAGCCGCCTGCCCCGGCGCCCACACGATATGCGTGCCGATGGCGGACGGCGGCGAAGGCACGGTAGAAGCCGTGCTGGCCGCCACCGGCGGCAAGGAACAGCAACTGACCGTCAACGATGCGCTGGGCTACAAGGTCGATGCCGTCTGGGGCTTGCTGGAAGACGGCACCGCCGTCATCGAAATGGCCGCAGCGGCGGGCCTGGAATTGATTTCCCCGTCCCGGCGCGCCCCGATGCGCGCCAGCAGCCACGGCGTGGGCGAACTGATGCTGGCCGCCATCAACGCGGGGGCCACGCGCATCATCCTTGGGTTGGGCGGCTCGGCCACCAACGACGCTGGCGCCGGCATGTTGACGGCGCTGGGCGTGCGCCTGCTGGACGCGGAGGGCCATAGCCTGCCGCCCGGTGGCGGCGCGTTGGGCAAACTGGCCAGCCTTGACACGCGCGGGCTGGACCCGCGTCTGGCCGGCATCCGCATCGACATCGCCTCGGACGTCGACAACCCGCTGTGCGGCCCGCACGGCGCCTCGCATGTTTTCGGGCCGCAGAAAGGCGCCACGCCGGAACAGGTGCTGGAGCTGGACCAGATGCTGACGAATTTCGCCGATGTCTGCGCGCGGCACTTGGGCGCCGACCACCGCGACAAGCCTGGCGCGGGCGCCGCCGGCGGCCTGGGTTTCGCGGCTCACGCCTTCCTGCAAGCACACTTCCGGCCCGGCGTCGAAATCGTGGCCGAACTGGGCGGGTTGGCCAAGGCCATCGAAGGCGCCACGCTGGTATTCACCGGCGAAGGCCGCATGGACGCGCAAACACTGCGCGGCAAAACGCCCGCGGGCGTGGCCCGGATCGCGCAGCAGGCCGGCGTGCCGGTCGTCGCGTTGGCGGGATCGCTGGGCGATGGCTACGAAGCGCTGCACGCCTGCGGCATCAGCGCGGCGTTCAGCCTGGCCCCTGGCCCGATCACGCTGCAACAGGCGCTGACGGACGCCGAAAAGCTGCTTGCCGACCGCGCTCGCGATGTGATGCAGCTATGGATGGCGGCGCAGAAGCGCATGCTTTGACCCGCAGCCGGTGCCATTGAACGGAAACGGCGCAACGCGCACAGACCGTCCAACGTCCCCAGGCTGCATCAACAAAAAAGCCCGCTTCAGCGGGCTTTCTGTTGGACACGGTGTTTCAGGTGGATTGCAGAATGCCCGCTTCCACCAACGCATCCGACAAGCGGATGTAGCGGTCCACCGAAATGTCCTCGGCGCGCGCCGTCGGGGCGATGTCCAGGGCTTCCCAGGGCACCTGCGCCGCCCAGTCGGCCAACACGCGACGCAGCATCTTGCGGCGCTGCGAGAACGCGCGTGCCACCACGGTTTCGAACGCCCGCGTGCTGACCGGACGCAGGCGGTCGGCCGGCAGGGGCACCATGCGCACGATGGCCGACACCACTTTGGGCGGCGGATCGAAGGCCTCGGGCGGCACGTCGAACAGCTTGTGCATGCGGTAGCGCGATTGCAACATCACGGAGAGGCGGCTGAAATCGCCCGACCCCGGTTGCGCCACCATGCGGTCGATCACTTCGCGCTGCAGCATGAAATGCTGGTCGCGGATGTGGTCGGCCCACGCCATCAGGTGAAACAGCAGCGGGCTGGAGATGTTGTAGGGCAGGTTGCCCACGACACGCAGCGCGCTGCCGAACTGCGAAAAATCCACCGTCAACGCGTCGGCCTCGACAACGGTCAGGCGGCTGGCCTCGAACTGCTTGCGCAGCCGGGCGGCCAGATCCCGGTCGATCTCGACGGCGGTCAGGTGATCCAACCGCTCAAGCAGCGGCCGGGTAAGCGCAGACAAACCCGGGCCGATCTCGACCACGGCATCGTCACGGGCGGGAGCAACCGCCCGGACGATGGACTCGACGACGCTTTCGTCGGTCAGGAAGTTCTGGCCAAAGCGCTTGCGCGCCTGGTGTTGAGACATGAAAAGCCCGTAATGCGTTTAGCGGTTGTTCTGCTGGATCTTCTGCTGCTTTTCAAGACGGTTATCGACGTACGCTTGTGCGCGCAACTGGTCGAGCCAATCTTCGAAAGCAGGCTGGGCACGGCGTTCGAACAGGGTCTGGCGCGCTTTCATGCGGGCCAATTCGTCGGTGACGTCATGCTGGCGGCGCTCTTCAACTTCGATCAAGTGCCAACCGAAAGGCGACTGGATCGGAGGGCTGATTTCGCCCGGCTTCAAGGCATTCATGGCAGCTTCGAACGGCGGCACGGTTTCACCCGGGTTCAACCATCCCAGCTCGCCGCCTTGCGGCGCGGTCGAGTCCTGCGAATATTGCCGCGCCATGTCTTCGAACTTCGCATCGCCGGCCACCAGGCGCTGACGCACCTGTTCCAGGCGTTGGCGCGCGGTCTCGTCGCTCATGACGGTGGACGTCTTGATCAGGATGTGGCGCGCACGGGTCTGCATGACTTCCGTGGGGCCTTGCGGCGCGGCCGGCGCTTGCGGACGAGCGGCGGGCTGCTGAGGCTGGGGCGCCTGCGCGGGCGCCGGGGCGCGGGCGGTGCGGCCAGGGGCCGGTTGCGCGGTGCCCCGGTCCATCACCTTGATGATGTGGAAACCGTTGCCGCTCTGGATCAGGTTCGTGACTTCGCCCTTCTGCAGATTGCTGATGGCCTTGACGAACAGATCAGGCCAGCCATCCAGCGGACGCACGCCCATGACACCGCCTTGCAAGGCTTCGGGGCCGTCCGAGGACGCCGCCGCCAGGCTGGCGAAATCGTCGCCGCGCTTGGCGCGCGCCAGGATGCCTTCTGCCTTCTTGCGCAAGATGGCCAGCTGTTCGGACGACGAGCCTTCCGGCACACGCACCAGGATCTGCGCCAAGGCGTAGAGCATGGGGCCAGATGGCACGGCGGCCTGCTCGGGCTGGGGTTCCGGCTGCGCCTGCGGCGCCGC
>NZ_JBHFII010000026.1:129328-195084 GCF_057334215.1 Achromobacter maghribensis
CCCCGCGCCGAACGCCGGATTACGGCGTTGGTCCTTCAGGAAGGCATCCACTTCGGTATCGGAAATGACGATGGTGGAGTCCACCGCGCGCTGGCGCAGGCGGTCCGTGCGGATCTCGTCACGCAGCGATTTGCGGTAGGCGTCCCACGTCGTGCCCGATTTTTCGATTTCGGCCCGCAGTTGCGCCACACTGATCTTGTTGCGCCCGGCGATCGTCTGGATCGCCTGATCGATCTGGGCGTCATCCACCCGGATGCCCAGGCGGTCGGCTTCGTGGCGTTGCACGCGTTCCATGATCAGGCGCTGCAGCACCTGATGCTGCAAGGTCTGGTCGTCGGGCACCTGGATGCCACGCGACTTCAGTTCGCCGGAAATGCGAAGCGACGCATCGCGCAGTTCGCGCAACGTGATCACGTCCTTGTCGACCACGGCGGCGATGCCGTCGACGAACTGCTCGCCCTTCGCTGCGGGAGCCGCGGCCTGCGGCGCGGCCTTGGCGCCATTGTTCGCGGCCCGGCCGGTCTGCTCGGCCGCATGCGCGGCGGACAAGCCGGTGCAAAGAGCCAGCAGCAGCGCGCTGCCCGACAGGCGACGCAAAGAGTGCAACCTACGCATCATTCATACCTTTCAAATGTGGTCCCAGCCGGCACGGGCGGTGTAACGCTGGTGTAGCCGGGGATACTTCTGTTCAGCAGGTTCATCGGATCGGTCCCCAAGGAACCCAGGCCGGTCAGCTCAAGCTGGAAGAACACTGCGGAGTTGGCGTCCGTAGCAGATACGGCATAGCGCTGGTAGACCACGCGGCCCACCCAGCAGCAATCGCCTTTGTACTCCAGGCCGGCAATGGCCTGCGTCACACGAGGGGACTCCATCGTATTGGCCACGGTGCTGGAAGGCCCGGAGCGCAACGAATAATCCACCCGGCCAACGCCGTACCAGCGCTTGGTGAAGGGCCATTGCAGCGCCAGGCTGACCTGGTTCTGGCCCTGCGGCTGGTACGAAACGCCGGTGGGAGGGTCGCGTTGATACCGATACGACAGCGCCACCGTCGTCAGGCGTTGCGGCGACCAGCGCGCGCTGATCAGCCCACGCGACCACTTGTTGTCGTAGGGATTGTACTGGGCCGCCACGTCGGTGCTCAGCGTGTCGGTCAGCGCGGCGCTGGCGCCCACCAGGAAGTCGGAGCGCACGTTTTCACGCGGTGTTTCGCCCGGCAAAGTGACTTGCTGGTCGGCGAAATACAGGCGCTGCGCCACGGCCAGCGAAAGGCGCTCGAAACCGGTGTTGGCGTCCAGCCAGCGCGTCGTCAATGCCGCGGTCAGCTGGTTGGCGTTGGATATACGGTCCCAGCCGCCCGTGTAGATATTCTCTTCGAAAGCCTGAGAGAAGCTGAAATCCGCTAGCGAGGTGTCGTAAACCGGCAGCTTGGACTGGTCGCGGTACGGCACGCGCAGATAGTACAGGCGCGGTTCCAGGGTCTGAGTGGACGCCTTGCCGAACAGCGAAGTATCGCGTTCGAAGATCAGGCCGGCGTCCAAGGACATGATCGGCACTGTCCGCGACTGCGAGCGCGGCAAACCATCCGCCGTCCCGCCGTTCAGGCCCAACGCATCGACGCCATACCACTTGGTCTGGTATTGCGTGTAATTGACGCCCGCTTTCGGAATGATGAACCAACCCGGACGCACGATCGGATAGGACACCGTCGGGTAGGTTTGCAGGCGGTCACCTTCCGGATAGCGTACGGTCGAACCGAAATCCGGCCGGCGGAAACGCACCGCGGTAGAGGTCCAGTCCACATCGAAGCCGCCCCAGTCATAGCGCGCGCCGCGCAGATATAGTTCGGGCTCTTTATCGTATGGGGGCAGCAGGGGCGCGTCCGGATCCTGCAAGGTCTGGTACTTGTAGACCTGCGCGTAGGCGCTCCAGTAGTTGGAAGCCCAGCCCACACGGCCGCGTTGCGGCAGATACGTGGTGGACGCCTGGTTCAAGCCCAGTTGGGAAATATCGCGGTAGTAGTTGTCATCCGAGACTTTCGCAATATCCCAGTCTGCGTAGAAGCCGTGCGAGAACGTCTGCTGGTGACGCCACCAGTACATCCAGCGGTCTTCGCTGGTGACGTTGTCGTTGGGCAGATAGGCGCCATCGATGGTACCCAGGTAGCTCGACCCCAGGTAACGGAATTCGCCGCCCAGTTGCATGCCGCGCTTGGAGAAATAGCGCGGCTGGATCGTCGCGTCGTAGTTCGGCGCCAGGTTCAGGTAGTACGGCAGCGAAAAATCGAAGCCGCCCTGGCTCGTCGTGCCATACGTCGGCACCAGGAAGCCGGACTTGCGCTCCTTCTTGACCGGGAAGGTCATGTAGGGCGAAGCCAGGATCGGCACGTCCTTGAAATACAGCACGCCATTGCGCGCCACGCCTTCGTTTTCGTCGAAGTCGATGTCGACCGTATTGGCCTTGATGTACCAGGACGGCGTCTCGCACGCGCAGCCGCTATACGTGACGGTGTGCAGCCGCATCTGCGACTTGCTGAAGATGTCCGCGTGCTCGGCCACGGCGAACCCGCCCGTGGCCCCCATCCAGAAATTCGGCTTTTCGATTTCGCCGGAATATTTGTCGACGTTGAACTTGGCGTTGGGACCGGTCACCAGCGTGCCGTCGCGCATCATGCGCGCGCTGCCCTGCACGTCGACTTCGCCGGTGTCCTTGCGGTAGTTGATCCGGTCGCCCTTGATGATGCCGTCGATACGGCGCACTTGCGCGCTGCCGGTCAGGGTGAGGTCGGACTCGGGATCGCCCTCGATGCTGTCCGCTTCCATATACGCGGGGATGCTGTCGTCGGGCAGGCGGTGCATCCGCAAACCGGGGGACGTACGCAGCACCGGGGCCGCGGGCGAGACGCTAGCGGATGATGCGGCGGAAGCCGGATCCTGGCTGCCCTGGGCCTGGACGGCCCCGGCGGCGACGCTGACAGCAGAGAGGATCAACCACCGAACCTTGCGCACGAGTGAAAACTGCCCTTTTGTGACGATGGGAAAACCTGGCACCGGCACCGCGGAAGGGCCAATGCGAACGGAAACGAGCCGGTATTATAGAGAAGCCGCGCCATACGCCCAGCCTTATGTGCGCCGGACGCAAATTTCAGCAATATTGCCTTTCTGACACGGATCTTCCTTGAAAAACGATCACGACCCCCGCCTGGCGCAGATCCGCAACTGGCTGGATAGCCTGCCCGCCGACCTGGATCTGGCCGTGGACACGCTGCGCCCCGCCTCCGCCGACGCCAGTTTCCGCCGCTATTTCAGGCTGAACGCCGGCGAGCGCACCCTGATTGTCATGGATGCGCCCCCTGCCCATGAAGACTGCCGCCCCTTCCTGCATGTGGGGCAACTGCTGGCCGACGCCGGCCTGAACGTGCCCAAGGTGCTGGCGCAGGACCTGGACCAGGGCCTGCTGCTGCTGTCCGACCTGGGGGAACAGACCTACTATCAGCGCATCCAGGCCGGGATGCCCGACAGCGAACTCCAGACGCTGTATCGCGAGGCGCTGGCCGCGCTGGTCCAACTGCAAAAGGCCTCCACCGCCGGGCTGGCGACGTACGACAGCACCCGGCTGGCCGACGAGCTGAAGCTGTTCCCCGAGTGGTACGTGCAAAAGCACCACGGCGAGGCACTGGACGACAAGACGGCCAACGCTCTCGATAAGATCTTCGCGCTGCTGTCGGCCAGCAATGGCGGGCAGGCGCAAGTCCTGGTGCACCGCGATTTCCATTCGCCCAATCTCATGGTCTGCGGCCAGCCGCAGTACGGCCCGAACCCCGGCATCATCGACTTCCAAGACGCGCTGGCCGGCCCCATCACCTACGACCTGGCCTCGCTGGTGACCGATGCCCGCACCACCTGGGAAGAACCGCAGCAACTGGACTGGGCCATCCGCTACTGGGAAATGGCACGCGCCGCCGGGCTGCCGGTCGCGTCCGATTTCGCCGAGTTCCACCGCGCCTACGAGTGGATGGGCCTGCAGCGCAACCTGCGCATTCTGGGCGTGTTCGCGCGCCTGAACCACCGTGACGGCAAGGCGCACTACCTGGCCCACATGCCGCGCATGAACGGCTACGTGCGCCAGGTGGCGCAACGCTACGGCGTGTTCACCCCTCTGCTGCGGCTGCTGGACAAGCTGGACGACCGCCAGGTCCGCGTCGGATACACCTTCTGATGCAGGCCATGATTCTTGCCGCGGGACGCGGCGAACGGATGCGCCCCTTGACCGACCGGTGCCCCAAGCCCCTGCTTGCGGTCGGCGGCAAACCGCTGATCGTCTGGCACCTGGAGCGTCTGGCCGCGGCCGGCATCCGTGACATCGTCATCAATCACGCCTGGCTGGGCCACGAAATCGAACGCGCGCTGGGCGACGGCACGGCCTTCGGCGTGCGGATCCGCTATTCGGCGGAAGGCACCGCGCTGGAAACAGCCGGCGGCATCGCCCACGCGCTGCCGCTGCTGGGAGACGCGCCCTTTCTGGTGATGAACGGGGACGTCTGGTGCGATTGGGACCCCGCCGCCGCTGCCGGCCTGGCTGCCGGCCTGCCCGAGGGCGGAGCGTGGCTACTGATGGTCGACAACCCGATTCAGCACCCCCATGGCGATTTCCGGCTCGCCCCCGACGGCAGCCTGCACGCGCAGGGGGAGCCTCGTTTGACCTATGCGGGCATCGCCGTCTACCATCCCTCGTTGTTTGCGGATGTCCCGCGCGGCGCGGCGATGCCCATGCTGCCCCTTTTTCGGCAGGCGATGGCCAAAGGCCTGGCTCGCGGCGCGCACCATAGTGGCCGATGGACCGACGTCGGCACCCCTCAACGGCTTGCCGACCTGGACGCCGAGCTCCACGCGGCGGCGCGCTGATGCTCACATATTTCACAATATCAAGGTGCGCAACCAGGATTTTCCGCGCACCCAACGCCCCCGGGTAACGGGGTATTCTCTGACGCTTTGGCTCGCGCGAGCTTCGCGCGAACGAGCAACACACAGGAAGTTTTCTAGGAATGGGGATGTTTGGAAGATCGCAACGGGCCGTGTTCAAGCCCTCCGTATACCAACCCGGTCAACGCACGCGGCGCCTGCCGCGCTGGCTCGTCCTGCTTCTTGTGGGGATTGCCCTGGGTGCGGGCGGCGTGCTCTTCCTGCAAACCAACTACGGTCCGCAACGCCTGACCGTAGAGCAGTCCGAGTCGCTGCATAGCGAGCTCAGCGCTTCCAACCTGGAACGCCAGCGCCTGCAGACCCAACTGGAAGAAGCCACCCAGCAGCGCGACGCCAACAAGTCCGGCCATGAAAAGCTGACCGCCGACCTGGCCGAAGCCCGCAGCAAAATCGAGACGATGAACAAGGAACTGGTCTTGTTCCAGGACGCCATGCCGCCCGATCCGCGCGGCGGCAACCTGGGCATCCGCTCGGCCACGTTCAAGCGCGCCCCCGGCCAACTGGACTACCAGGTGCTGGTCATGCGCGAAGAACGCACCGGCGCGCCCTTCAAGGGCACGCTTACGTTCTCCATCGACGGCAGCTATTCCAACGGCCGCGCGGCCACCGTCACGCCGGAAGGTCCGGCACTGACCGTCGATCGCTACGACTACGCGTTGGGCCAGTTGAAGCTGCCAGACGGCTTCACCCCCAAGGTGGTGGTGCTGCGCGTGATGGACGGCGGCCAGAAACAACAGGCGATGCGCATCTATTACGTCCGCAACTGACGCCTTCGGCATCGCTGCGAAACCCCGCCCTGATCAGGCGGGTTTTTTTTGCCTGGCGAAATTGGTTGCGTGCGCAACCTTTCAATAATATAGTTGCGCACACAACTACATTTCGGAGACAAGATGCCGCTCCCCTCGCACGTTCCCGTCCTGATTGCCGGCGGAGGCCCCGTCGGCCTGACGCTTGCCGCCCTGCTGGCCGAATACGGCATCGCCTCGCTGACGGTGGAAGCCGACGATGATTACTGCACCGGCAGCCGCGCGATCTGCATCTCGCGCCGGTCCCAGGAAATCCTGGGCTGGGCCGGCGCCGACCAGCCGCTGGCGGCGACCGGCCTGCCCTGGACCGGCGGGCGCAGCTACTACCGCGACCGCGAAGTCCTGCACTTTGAAATGCCGCACGACCCGCTGCAACGCTATGCGCCGATGGTCAACATCCAGCAGTACTCGATCGAGGAATACGCCCATCAAGCCATGCAACGCCATCCCGAACGGGCCGCGCTGCAATGGTCGGCCCGCGTGGCCGGGTTGCGCGCGGACGCCGACGGCGTGACGGTCGAGGTCGATGCGGGCGGGCAACGCCAGACGGTGCGCGCCGACTGGCTGATCGCCTGCGACGGCGGACGCAGCACCGTGCGCGAAGCGATGGGCCTGAAGCTGGAAGGCATGCAGTACGAAGGCCGCTACGTCATCGTCGATATCGAGCAGGCGTCCACCCGCCCGGTCGAACGCCTGGCGTGGTTCGACCCCCCGTCCAACCCCGGTTCGACGCTGCTGATGCATCGGCAGCCGGGCAACGTATGGCGTGTGGATTACCAGATCCGCGACGACGAAGATGCCGACGAAGCCGTCAAGCCCGAGAACGTGCTGCCGCGCGTGCAAAGCCATCTGGACATGATCGGCGAGACCGCGCCCTGGAAGCCGCTGTGGATTTCCATCTACAACGCCAAATGCCTGACGCTGGACCAGTACCGTCACGGCCGCGTGCTGTTCGCCGGAGACGCCGGCCACCTTGTGCCGATCTTCGGCGTGCGCGGCCTGAATTCCGGCCTGGACGACGCCGGCAACCTGGCCTGGAAGCTGGCCTGGGTGCTGAAGGGCCAAGCGCCCGCCAGCCTGCTGGACAGCTACAGCACCGAACGTGTGCACGCCACCCGCCAAAATCTGGCCTACGGCGCCAAGAGCACCGAATTCATGGCGCCGCCGGATTTCGGCTTTCGCCTGATGCGCGAGGCCGCGCTACGCCTGGCCCTGGCGGACGACACCGTGCGGTCATTGATCAACCCGCGCCAATCCGCGCCTATTTCCTACGACACCTCGCCGCTGAATCTGGCCGACGGCGCGCCCCAAGCCGGCCCGGGCGCCGCGCCCGGCCAGCCCGCGCCCGATGCACGGTTGCAGGACGGCGATACGCCGCGCTATCTAAGCGAGTGCTTTGGCAACGGCTTCGTCGCGCTGGCCGTTTCTCCGACCGCCACGCTGACGGCCGATCTGGATGCGCTGGCGGCAAGCACGCAAGGGGCGCCGCATCCGCTGCGCATCGTGCGCGCGGGCGCCGGCGGCTGGGACGATGCGCATGGCCAATTGCAGCAACGCTACGGCGCCGCGGACGGCCTCATCTATCTGCTGCGTCCCGACGGTTATGTGCTGGGCCGCTGGAATACCCCGGACGCCGCCCGCCTGCGCGCCGCCCTTGCCCCCTACTACCCTTCGATCACCGTATCCGCGCACAAGGAAGGCCAAGCATGAACCCCGAAGAACTGGACCAGGTGTACACCGGCATGGCGCAAGCGCTGACGCGCATGGGTGAACCGCGCGCGCCGCTATTTCTGTCGATACTCGGCTTGTCGCTGCTAAGTCGGCAGCCGGACGCCGCATCGGCGCTGGCGCTGCTGGCGCAGGCGGAAAGCGCCTGCCTGGGCGAAAACGCTGTGGCAAACTATCCCGCCCCCACTCCTGCCCGCCCGACGTGAAACCGCCCGCCCTGGAACGATTCCTGACCTATCGCCTGCACGTGCTCAACAAGATCACGGACCGGGACACGAATCGCGCCTATGTGTCGGACTGCGGTATTCCCTTGGGCGAAGCGCGCTGCCTGGCGGCCATTGGCCGCTACGCGCCGCTGTCCGTCAACGACCTGGCGCGATCGGCCAACCTGAACAAGGGTCAGGCCAGCCGTTCGGCGCAAGCGCTGGTCGAACGCGGGCTGGTCGAAAAGACGCTGTCCGCGTCCGACGGGCGCGGCGTGGTGCTGACGCCGACGGCCGCCGGCCTGGCGCAGTACCAGCGCATCATCGCCCTGATCGCGCAACGCAACGACGAGATCTTCGCTTGCCTGGATGCGGACGAACAGCGGGCCCTGGGCGACATGCTGGATCGCCTGATCGACCATCTGCAAGCCCGGGAAGACGACACGGACGGCGAAGACGGCTAGGCGCCGGCCGCAGGCGCCGTGGCCCCCATCTGCGCGGCGGCCTCGTCCATGAACTGCGCCATGCGCACGTCCAATTCGGTCACGCCGCCGGCGTCATGGGTGGTCAGCGTCACATCCACCCGGTTGTAGACGTTGGTCCACTCCGGGTGGTGGTTCAGCTTTTCCGCGAACATGGCCACCCGCGCCATGAATCCGAACGCCGCATTGAAGTTCGGAAAGCGGAAACGCTTTTCGATGGCGTCGCGCGTGGCCGCGGCCTGCCAGCCGGACAGCGCGGCCACGGCGATATCGGACCCGATACGGGCGGGAGGAAACATGCTCATGACAGACCCTATTGCTTGACCGCGTACAGGTAGATTTCCACGCGCCGATTCAGCGCGCGCCCTTCGGCGGTTGCATTATCGCCGATGGGATCGTTCGGGCCGCGCCCTTCCGCCGCCATGCGGCCAGCCGCCACGCCTTGCTTGGCCAGGTAGTCCGTCACGCTCTTGGCGCGGTTGACCGACAAGGTCTGGTTATGCGCCAACGCCCCCGTGCTGTCCGTATGGCCGACCACCTTGGTGCGCAGCTCTGGATGCTGGTTGAGCGAACGCGCCACGCTGTCCAGCACCGGCAGCAAGGCGGGCTTCAACTGCGTCTTGTCCGTGTCGAACGACACGCCACTGGGAATATTGACCTTCAGGCTGCCATCGGGCATTTCCACGACGTCGATCCCCAGGGACGACGCGCCGGACTGCTGCACATCTTCTTTGACGACCTTCCAGTTGTAGCCCACCAGGCCGCCCGCCACCGCACCGATGCCGGCGCCGATCGCCGCCCCCTTGCCGTGCCCGATCAGGGCACCGATACCGGCGCCGACCGCCGCCCCCGCCCCCGTGCCCACGGCGGTGTTCGTCTGCTGCTGCGTAGCGCAGCCCGCCAGCAGCGCTCCTGCCGCCGCAACCACCGCGATCCGGTTGAACATTGTTCTTGAGTTCATGGCAACCTCCACTATCCCGTGGTGCGCCGGATTATTCCGGCGTAAGCCATGCTAGCAAGCGCGGACAAGGGCACCGGCAACATTTTGTACTACGCACACGGCCAGTCCAGGCTGCCGCCGTGCGCGCCAAGCCGCTCAAGCGTTGCGGAACCGGGCCAGCCACGGCAGCGCGGCGTCCAGCCGGGGCGACTCCCGTTCCGGCGCTGGCGCGCCTTGCGGCAACGACAACCCCACCCGGTTGTGCCAATACGTGCGCAGCCCGACCTTGCTGGTGCCGAACAGGTCATAGCCCGAGCCGGCGACGAACGCGGCATCCTCCGGACGCACCTGCAAACGCGCCAGCGCCAGGGCATACGGCCGGGGATCGGGCTTGTAGAAACCGGCCTCTTCGGACGTCACCACCACATCCCAATCGACCCCCAGCAGGCTGGCGGCCTGGCGGCCCAGGCGGTCGGAACAGTTGGTAACCACGCCCAGGCGGCAATGCGGGCGCAGCGCCTGCAACAATTCCCGTGCGCCGTCCCATGCGGGCAATTCGGCCCAATGCGCTTCCAGCGCATCCGGGGCGCTGGCCGGCAGGCTGACCGCGGCGGCGGCTTCCTGCACCAGTTGCTCGTACGGCTGATAAGCGCCGCAGCCATAGGTGCGGCGCAAATACTCGGCACGCCACGCACGGCCCAGGGCCTCCGTGCCCGCCGCGCGGTTCCAGACGGTCCAGGAATCCAGCAAGGCGGTCAGCAGGTCGAACAGCACCGCGCGCGGGTAGCCGGACGGGGCATCGGTATCCGGAAAATCAGCGGGATCTTGGTGGGGGGACATGCGGGCGCTCCTGGGATGGCAATGCGGCCACTATAAAGAGCCTTGCGTCCGGTGTGATTCAGCCTGCCTTTACCCATCGTTAAGGCCACGCTTAACTCAAACGCGCTTGCCCGCCAGCATCGCCAAGCCGAACAACGCCCCCAGCCCGCCGACAATCGCCAGCGGCACCGACGGTTCGCGCAGGTTCAACGCCATGATGGCCGCCCCCACGCCCAGGGCCGTGATCACCGCGCCAACCAAGCGGGCGCCCGTTGATCCGTAGAAATGCGTCCGACGCGCCGGCTCCGTGCCCGCCGGCTGACGCTTCTGCCAGGCCTGAAGCGCGGCCTGGAATTCGCGCAGCAAGCGCTCACGGTTGGGCGCGTCGACCGGGCTGACGAGCAGCGTGGGACGCCCCGGCCGGACCAGCTTCAGGAAATCGTCGGTGCCCCACCGGGTCAAGTCGGCAAACGCAACCGGTGCGCGCCGCGAGAACACCAGCCCGTCCGGCATCACCGTGACTCGGTTGCGGGTGGGAAACCCTTTGAAGGCCACGAGGGGTGGCACCAGCAGCCCGGCCAGCGCCACAATGGCCGCCCAGAGCACCGGGCCACGGTTGAACACCACCAGCATGAAGCCGCCGGCTGCCAGCGCGAACGCCAGCGGCACCGACAACTGATGCCAACGGGTATAGACCGCCGCCTGGATGCCATCGGCGCCCCCCGGCGTCGATCCGCGGCAGGCACGGTCAGGCATGTTCATCTGCCCCGGACATGCCCGGCGCCTTCAACGCGGCAATCCCTTTTTCGCGCATTTTTTCTCCATTTGCTTAGGTTCTGCGATGCCCTTGCCCGCCCTTCAGTCTACGACGTGAATCCTATCGCCAAGGCGCTGCCCTCCACGCATGCGACAAGCCTGCTGCCATCGCCCGCGTCGACGGCATGCCCACCGGTAAAGTCAGAAAACGCAGGCAGCACGGTCATGCCGTCCCGTAACCAGAACGCGGGCCAACTGCGGGCCACGCCAGGCACGCGGGTCTTTGGATGCACGTGGCCCGCGATGACGTGTCGGCCATGCGGGTCGGCGTGCGGCAGATGCCGGAACAGAAACGGCCCATCGGCCATCGATTCACCCAGTTGCCTGATATTCAGCGCAGCGCCATCCAGCGCGCGGTCGTGGTTGCCGGTCAGGGCAGCCACGTCCAGCGCGGCATGCCGCTTGCGCCATTGCGTCCAGGCGTCGCGCCAGCCCGCCTGGGCCATCGGCCCATGCAGCACATCGCCCACGATCCACAACTGCCGCGCAGCGGTGGAATCCAGCAGCCGGTCCAGGCGCATCAGGTCATCCCGGGTCGCGCCTTGCGGAACGGCGATGCCCGCCTGGCGAAACACATGGCTCTTGCCCAGATGCAAGTCCGCGATGATCAGGCGCGACCGCGCCGGCCAGTACATGGCGCGATCGCCCAGCAGCAGCATCGGTTCGTCCGCCACGTTCACGGACAGCCCTTCATCCCGCGATTCGGGCATAGCGCTTCTCCAATTGCGCCGCGGCGCGCCTGACGCGAGCCTGCCAGGTTTCGGTGCTGAGCTGGCCGCGCAGGCTTTCGGTCCATAGCGGAAAGGACAGCGGCGTCAGCGCACGCGGCGCGCGCAGATCCAGCGACCGCGTCGCGCAATCGTGCAAGGCCGCCAGCAAGCGCGGGGCTTCCAGCTGGATTTCAAGGACTTCCCTTTCCGCCTGCGCCAATAGCAGATGATCGGGATCGTAGCGGCGCAGCACGTCGAACAACAGTCCACTGGACGCCTGCACCTGACGCAGCGAGCGTGCCGCGCGCCCCGGCAGCGAAGGGGTCAGCAAGCCGGCCACGCGGGCAATTTCGCGGAACTGGCGGCGCGCCAACTCTCCCAGATTGACGCCGCTGCGCAGATCAACGTCCATCTGCTCGGGGCTAAGCCATTCACGCAGCAGGGCGTCGTCCAGTTCCGCAGGTTCGGCCAGCGTCAGCATCAGCCCGTAGTCGTTGACCGTATAAGAAAACGTGTTGACCTGCCGCCGGCCCCACCGCAGCGCGATCATGGCGGCCATGCCTTCATGGACGGCGCGCCCCGCGAAAGGGAACAGGAACAGATGCATGCCGCGGCGCGTGACGATGCGCTCGGCCAGCAGACGGCCGGGGCCCGGCAGCCCGCTGGCCGAACGCTGGATTCGCAGCAACGGTTCCACGGCGCGCATCTCGGCGTGGCGGCCCGGATGGGTGAAGAGGCTTTCGACCTCGCTCGCCAGCTGCGTGGACAACGGCATGCGCCCGCCCTGCCAGGTCGCCACGGGCCCCTTGCCGCCCTTGGCGCGGCGCACATAGGCGGTCATGCCTTCCAGCCGCACCAGTTCCAGCGTCCGGCCGGCGAACTGGAAGTGATCGCCCGGACGCAGGCGCGCCAGGAACCCCTCTTCCACCGACCCCAGCCCACCGCCCCGCAAGTACTTCACCGAGACGGCGCCGTCGGCGGTGATGGTGCCGATCGACAGCCGGTGCCGCAGCGCGATGCGGCGGTCATGAACGCGGTAGCAGCCATCGTCGTCCCGTTGCACCCGGCGGAATTCGGGATAGTTCTCCAGCGCTCGGCCGCCTTGAACGATGAAGTCCAGCACCGCCTGCCACGTGGCGCTGTCCAGGGCAGCGTAGGCGTGCGTGCCCCGGACTTCCTCATATAGCTCGGCGGCATTGAAGCCGCCGCCCAACGCCAAGGTGACCGCGTGCTGCGCCAGCACATCCAGGCTGCCACGCGGCGGGGGCCGCGACTCGATGGCGCCGCGCGCAATCGCCTGGCGGGCGGCGGCATATTCGATCAGTTCCAGGGCTTGCGCCGGCACGCAGATCACCTGGCCGGACTCGCCCGGCCGGTGCCTGGCGCGGCCGGCCCGCTGCAACAACCGGGCCACGCCTTTGGGGCTGCCAATCTGCAGCACCTGGTCCACGGCGGGAAAGTCGACACCCAGATCCAGGCTCGACGTCGCCACCACGCAGCGCATCACGCCGTCCCGCAGCCCTTGCTCGGCCTGCGCCCGCAGTTTGGGATCCAGCGAACCGTGATGCAGCGCCAGCGTGGACGCCGCTTCGGGCCAGATGGATTCCAATGCGCGGTGCCATAGCTCGGCCTGCGCGCGGGTGTTGGTGAACAACAGACTGGTCCGCACATCGAACAGGCGCTTGAACACGCGCGGCAACTGAGACAGCCCCAGGTGCCCTGCCCACGGCAACGCGCCGCTGCGCTCGGGCAGCAACGTCGAAATGACGACCTTGCGTGGCGTGGCGCCCGCGACCAGGGGGCTATCCGGCGCATGCGGCAACAGCACCGCGCGGGCTTCCTCCAGGTTGCCCAGCGTGGCCGACAGCCCCCATGTGCGCAACGCCGGCGACAAGCGGCGCAATCGCGCCAGGCACAATTGCAGCAGCACGCCGCGCTTGTTGCCCAGCAGTTCATGCCATTCGTCGACCACGACGCAACGCAGCGCGCGAAAGCGCTGCGACGCATCCGCATAAGACAGCAACAGCGCCAGCGATTCCGGCGTGATCACCAGCACGTCCGCCTTGCCTTGACGAGCGAGGCGCTTGTCGCGCGCGCTGGCATCGCCCGTCCGCAGCGCGACGGTCCAATCGACCTCCATTTCGTGGGCCGTTTGCGCCAAGGCCCGCGCCGTATCGGCCGCCAGCGCGCGCAGCGGCGTCACCCACAGCACGCGTGGCCCCGCGCCGCCCACGGGCAGGGCCAGGGCGGGGTCGGCCAAGGCTTCAAGCAGCGGCCCGCCAAACGCGGCCAGCGTCTTGCCGCTGCCGGTCGGCGTGTGCAGCAACCCGGATTCGCCCGCCAGATAGCGGCGCCAGGTTTCGCGCTGGAACGCGGCCGGCTTCCACCCGCGCGCCTGGAACCAGGCCGACAGCCGAGCATCCCAACCGCGCGGCGTTGCGGTCATCGCGCCAGCGCCTTCAGGGTGTCCAGTTGATCCGCTTCAGCAGCAGGCTTGTCATGCCGCCAGCGCAGGATCCGGGGAAACCGCACGGCGACACCGGATTTGTGCCGCTTGGACAGGTTGACGCCTTCAAAACCCAGTTCGAAGACCTGCACGGGATCGACCGACCGGACCGGACCGAACCGTTCACGCGTGTGGGCGCGCAGCCAGCGGTCCAGCGCCAGAATCTCTTTGTCGTCCAGGCCCGAATAGGCTTTGGCGATAGGCACCAGCGTATCGCCCTGCCACAAGCCAAAGGTGTAGTCGGTGTAGAGCGTGCTGCGGCGGCCGTGGCCGGCCTGCGCGTACAGCAGCACGGCATCGATCGTCAACGGGTCGATCTTCCACTTCCACCAGTCGCCACGCCGCCGTCCGCTCTGATAGCCAGCGCGACGACGCTTCAACATGAAGCCTTCGACGCCGCGTTCGCGCGCTTCCTCGCGCAGCGCCGCGGCGGCGTCCCAACTGGCGGGCGTCACGATCGGCGAAAGGCCAAGGCGCGCATCGGGCTGGCGGCGCAGCAACGTTTCCAGTTGCTCGCGGCGCTCGGCCTGAGGCCGCTCGCGCATATCGGCGCCATTCAGTTCCAGCAGGTCGTAGGCCAGCATGCGAACAGGCGCGTCGGCGAGCCACTTGGGACCCGGCTTCAACCGTTGAATCCGCGTTTGCAACGCCGAGAACGGCATGGGTTGCGCCGCATCTTCTTGCCATGCAAGCAGTTCGCCATCCAGCACGCAATCCACATCCAGCGCCGCCGCGGCCGCTTCCACTTCGGGAAAACGGCCATCCAGGCGTTCTTCGCCGCGCGACCACAACGCCACCTCGCCATGACGCCGGATCAGTTGGGTGCGGATGCCGTCCCACTTCCATTCCAACAACCAGTCATCAATGGGCCCGAGCGCCGACGGCGGACTTTCCAGCGGCGACGCCAGAAAGAAAGGGTATGGCTGCTGGCGGTCACCGGGCAGGTCCTCGGCACTAAGCAGGTCGCGCAAGAAAGCCGGGCTGGGTTCCCAGGCGCCCAGCATGCGTTGGGCGATCCGCGCAATCGGCACGCCCGACATCTCGGCCAGCGCCTGCTGCACCATGCGTTGGGATACGCCGACACGCAACGCACCGGTCAGCAGCTTGTTGAATACCAGGCGCTCATCGAACGGCAGGCCAAGCCACGCCGATACGACGACGTCGCGCCGCTCGGCCTCGTCACGATTGGCGACCGGCAGCAACCGCTCTTCGATCCAGTCCGCCAAACCGCGCTCCGGCGCGGGATGAGCGGGATCGGGCATCAGCAAGGCCAGCGTTTCGGCCAAGTCGCCAACCTGGTCGTAACTGGCGTCGACCAGCCAGGGCGCGGTGCCCGACGCGGCGGCTGCCCAGGCACGCAATTCGGCCACGCCCGCGATCTTGCGCCGCGCGCTGGTGATTTTTCCGCCAGCAAGCAGATAAAGCGCCCAGGCGGCGTCGCGTGGTGGCGCGTCCCGGAAGTACGCAGCCACCGCGCCACGTTTATCCAAGGTGGCGGTGCTGCGGTCCAGCTCTTGATACAGCGCTGCGAATCGCTTCATGCCAGGGTGCGCCTCCTAGGTCTAGTCGTCTTCGCCATACTGGGTGGCCAGCGTTTCGGCCGCCACGCCGGCTTCGTTCAGCGTGCGCACCAGCGCGTCGGTGTCGCCATGCGTGGCGATGACGCGGCGCGCGCCGGTGTCATGGATGGTTCGCAACAAATCCGGCCAGTCCGCATGGTCGGACACGACAAAGCCACGGTCCATGTTGCGGCGGCGCCGATTGCCCCGCAACCGCATCCAGCCCGATGCGAAGCCATGCTGGGCCTTGCGGAAGCGCCGCAGCCACGCGCTGCCGGCGGCCGACGGCGGCGCAATGATCAGCTCGCCCGCGAAGCCGGCCCTTGAGGCCGGCGAGTCGCCATCGGCGTCGATCACCCCTTGCGTATCGGCCATGTCGATGCCGGCCTGCCGGTACACGTCCACCCCGGCCGCGATAGCACCATGCACGTAGACCGGCCGGTCGATGAACGGCTTGAGTTCCGCCAATACCCGCTGCGCCTTGCCCAACGCGTAGCAATAGAGAATAGCGGCCTCGCCGCGTGTCGCGCAGTGGTCACGCCATTGCACGATGTCCTGTGCCACGTCCGCCGTGCCGGGCCAACGATAGATGGGCAGGCCGAACGTGGCTTCGGTGATGAACGTGTCGCAAGCAACGACTTCAAACGGGCTGCACGTCGGGTCGGGCTGCCGCTTGTAGTCGCCCGACACCACCCAGGTCTGGCCGTCGGCCTCGATGCGAACCTGGGCGGAACCCAGCACGTGGCCAGCGGGGTGCAGCGATACGCGGGCATTGCCAAGCATGAACGGCTGACCATATTCATGCACGCGATAGTCTTGATCGCCCAATCGCCATTGCAGGATCGGCAGCCCTTCGGCGCTGGTGTGGTAACAGCCCATCCCCACCCGGGCGTGGTCGCCATGGCCATGCGTCAGCACGGCGGTCGCCACCGGCCGCCACGGATCGATGTAGAACTGGCCTGCCGGGCAGTACAGGCCTTCGGGACGCAATTGCACGACATCGCGCATGGGGCTCTCCGGGCACAGCGCTTGCTGACAAAACGTTCAGGTCCCGCAGCCCAATGCGCCGCGGGTCGGCAACGATTCACGATACTCCAAAAGACAATATGCGAAACCGACACATTCTGACGCTTGTTGTGCTCGTGGTCATCTTTGCGGTGGCCATGTCCCTCGTGCCCTGGTAGCTCGGGCCGAGCCACCTGTTCGGTCCAGATGAAATCCATTCTTCAGTCCGAGAAATCCCTGCTTCTGGCATTTGCCGTCGCAGCGGCAGGCTATGCGGTGGACACCCCGTTGGCGGGCTTTGGCCGGCTCGCCAGTGTGTCCGAGACAGTCCTTCTAATCGGGGCGATCCTGGCAGCGTCGCTGAATGTGGCGCGCCATGCCGAACGCATTGCCCAGAAGCTGGGCGATCCCTACGGCAGCATGATCCTGACGCTGTCGGCGGTACTGGTCGAAGTCATCGTATTGGCGACCGTCTCCGCCAAAACCGGCTCCCCCACGTTGGTGCGTGACAGTATTTATTCAGCCGTCATGCTCGACATCAACGGCCTTCTCGGCATCGCCGCCCTCATCGGTGGCTTCAGGCACGGAGAACAGGCCTACAACGACGATTCCGCCCGCACCTATAGCGTCATGATCCTGACCGCGGTCACGGTGTCCATGATCATTCCCGAATTCGTTTCCCAGGCCGACTGGCGCACCTATAGCGCCTTCACGATCGTGGCGATGCTGCTGCTGTACGGCGTATTCCTGCGCATGCAAACCGGCCCGCACAGCTATTTTTTCAGCTACAGCTACCCCGACAAGAAAACCCGCCGGCCCGCGCCCGCCCCCGCTTCCACGGGTTGGCGATACTCGGCCGCGATGATGGCGTGCGGCATCATCGCCGTGGGGCTTATTGCCGAACTCATGTCGCATTCGCTTGATCGCAGCCTGAAAGGCGTCAATGTTCCCGCTGGCCTGGTTGCCCTGATCGTGGCCGGCATTTCGGCGGCGCCGGAAATGCTGACCGCGGTGCGCGCCGCACTGGCCAATCGCATGCAGTCGGTGGTGAACATCGCCCTTGGCGCCTCGCTGTCCACGGTCATACTCACCGTCTCCGCCATGGAGGCCATGGCGCTTATTTCCGGGCAACGCATCGACCTGGCCATGACGCCGCCGCAGACGTTGATGATGCTGGTGACGCTGTTGGTCGCGGCGATCAACTTGAATGACGGCCAGACCAACGCCATAGAAGGCATGACGCACTTCATCCTGTTCACGACCTTTCTGATGTTGCTGGCACTGGGCCTGTAGCGATCATTCGCGCCCGCCACATGGCATTGCGCTATGTCAGGGCGCCACGGGCTGGCGGCGTTTGTGCGCGGTGGCCAGGTACTGGCGGCGAATGATCGCGGCAGCGCGCTCGGACACGGCCTGGCCTTCCAGGAAGGAGTCGATGTCGTCGTATGTCACGCCAAAGGCTTCCTCGTCCGGACGCAACGGCGACAGCGACTCCAGATCGGCGGTGGGTACCTTGACGATCAGCTGCGCGGGCGCGCCAAGCAGAAGCGCAAGCGCACGTACCCGCCGTTTTGTCAGGCCGCTGAGTGGAACGACATCGGCGGCGCCGTCGCCATACTTGGTAAAGAAGCCCATCACCGCTTCTGCCGCCTGATCGGTTCCGATGACCAGACAGTCCAAGGCCCCCGCGATCGCGTATTGCGCCACCATGCGCTGCCGGGCCTTGATGTTGCCCGCCACGAAATCTTCCATGGCCGCATCATTGAAGGCCAGGCCCGCAGACACCAGCGCATCACGTTGCGCCTCCACGGCAGGCTTGATGTCCACGCGCATCCGGTGATCCGCCCCGACGAATTCAAGCGCCAGGGCGGCGTCGTCTTCATCTTTTTGTTCGCCGTATGGCAAGCGTACGCCGACGAATGTCGCGCTTCCGCCTTCTGCGCGAATGCGCTCCACCGCAAGTTGGGCCATCCTGCCCGCCACCAAAGAGTCAACACCCCCACTGATCCCAAGTACGTATCCGGCTTTCCGGCTTGCCAACAGATAGTCTTGAAGAAAATTAATCCTGGACTCGAGCTCAGCGGCGGCATCGAAGTCCCGCAGCACGCCCAGCGAGCGGGCGATGGCCGCGTATCCGTTCCCAGCGTCAAAGTTCTCTTTCATGGTCGGCTCCCAATGACGAATGAGCCTTTAGCAAGTGGTATGCCCAAAACGCCTGCCGACTTTCTGGGTGCGCGGGGGAATCGGGGGACCGTTTTTGCTTGGGGAATGGAGCGCGCGCGCCGCGGGGACGCGAGGGAGATGTTTGCCGCCTTGGGGCTATAACCTCCGGCAATAACCTTGGCGCTATAACCCTGGGGCAATAAAAAACGCCCTAGTCGCTAAGCGGCTAAGGCGTCTTTCATCTTGAAATTTGGTGGGCTGTGAGTGGCTCGAACACTCGACCTACGGATTAAGAGTCCGTTTTAAGGGTGTTTTGCCAGGGGCAGACCAACATGAATATCTAGAAAAATCATGATCTTAGCTTACCGGAGCTTACCGCGATCTAACGCACTTTACTGCGGTCAGTGCGTTAAAAGTGCGGTCAATTTCGATGGCGCCGACGCGGATTGTACGAGCTACCGGATCCTCCCAGCCAAACCTTTTTTCTACTACATGCCCGATATGGGTAGCCCGCTTTCTTATACTCTGGACTGGCATGTGCCAGTGCCCCCGGAGGTCCTCATGGAACCCCTTCTGACCCTTGAGCAACTGGCCGCAACCCTAGGACTGTCAGTACAGACGCTGTACAACCGACGTGCTCGTGGTGAGTCGCTGCCGCCCTGCGTCAAGCTGGGGAGTCGGCTGCGATTCTTTCAAACGGACGTCCGGGCCTGGCTTGATGCCCAACGGGACGGTGAGGGAAATTGCCAAGCGGCACCATCACGAGAACCAGGGCAGACCAACCACCCGACCGCCCCACGCCGACGCGGCCGCCCAACCAAGGCCGAAGAGATCCGTAGGCGTGCACAACAGCATGCCTGAAGCTATCGTGCTGTTGTCTTTCGATCGAAGTATGAGCCGTGCTCGTTGTATTTCCGTCGAACGTTCCAGTCGAATCCAACCTCGAGCATCGACGACTCCAGGTAGAGCAGGACTAGCGCTGTACCAGCTGCGCTACTGATGCATTGTTCCTGGACTTCGTACTCGACGGCATCGTCGTTCTCAAACCAAACCTCGGCTGGTTGCTTCCCTAAACCTCGACACTCCTTGCCATCGTGAAGCAGATCAAAGGTAAAAGAGTCGTCGTCCAACTTTTCTCTTAAGACCCAGCGGCGCGGGATGTCACTAGCGGGCATCGCCCAACGTTTGCCTGTGCTGTCGTAGCAGGCCACGATGACAGGTAGCGTATTGATGTTGGCTAAGCGCAGCGTGGTAGCCATCACGCTCGTTTCAAACTCGGTCGCGATTCGGGTCAGCTGCTGAAACGTCGGCTTCCCAAGTGACGCGATCACTGGGTTGAAAAGAGGCCTAGGCATCAGCAGGTGTGCAGCGAAGCTGTCCGCCTCCTTTTCCAAGACTCGCTCCGATGACAAATTTGCACTAGGGTCGTCCACCCGACACTTGAAAGAACGCCCGCGGTGCAAATGCCAGTGCCCGAGTTCATGAGCCACCGAAAACCGCTCCCGTCCACGCACCCCAGAGGGATTGATGGTGGCAATAGCACGGTCGCGATAACCCACAAGCGAGGCCTCACATCCTGTCATTGCCTCATACACGACCTCGAGTTGGGAATCGAACGCAATTGCCTCGACATCCAGTTCGTCAGGACTGCTGATGCCAAGGTCCGCAATCAACGCTTCGGCGCGTTCGCCAGCAGTGGAGGTCACTTGCCCCCCTCCTCCCTGGAAACAATGCTCTTAATTTTCGTATACAGAGCGATGGCCTCGTCGTCAGGTAGCTCACCCAGATTGCGGGCAGCCAGGGTAAACCTGTTGTCATTGGCCGCCTGCGCCAAGAAGCTCCGTGCTTCCTCTGCGGAAACGGTCTGCGGCACTGGAGCAGACGTTGATTTCAATGCAGCATATCCGGCCTTGGCCGCGGCTAGCCGCGATTTGCTGACGCTTCTCTTGGCGGCACGCAGCAGATCAAGCCCCTTGGCCTGCACGCCAGCCGGGTCATGACCATCAAGAACTTGGTCGTCGGGTGTCGCGATTAGCTCTTCGACGAATGCGTCGATGAAGTTGTCAAACTCGTTGGTCGGTTTCGTATTCATGTCGGCCTCAAGTCAGGGTCCAGCGCTTTCAGTCGGCGCAAGAACCGGTTACGAGCCGCGTCATACTTTCTTTCATCCCACCCCAGTGCGTCGCGAGCGTCAGCACCTCGAAGACCGTCAGCCCAGGTCATGGCTAGTAATTCCAAGTCTTCATCGCCCCCAAGCGCGGCGTAGAGGGCGGCCATCTGCTGTTTTCCCGACAGCTCGTCCTCGGGGGTGACGGTGACCTTACCGTGAACTGCGGCGACCTTCTCGCCCTGATCGACTCCGACCGGTTCCACAACCACATTCCGGTCGATCGGGCTGGCGTCATTGTGCTTTCGCGCATTGCTTCCGACGCTTCGCATCACGGTCTTGAGCACCACTAGAGGGTGAAGTCCTGGTCGCCAGACCCGGGTTTCGCTCAACAGACTGCACAACGCTTCCTGCAACAGATCGTCCGGCGTCCAACCAGTCAGGCCACCACAGCAGACCGTCGCAATGGCTTCCGCTCGCCTCCAGTCGGCCGGGCTCAGGCTCTGTAGAACAGCCTCCACCTCGGCCTGAGACAGGCGCTCGTCGGGTTCGGGAATAGCAGACATAGACGGGGTCTCCTCCTCCTATGACTCTCGACCGAGCCGCCGTGGACGGCCCGGATGAAAAATTTTTAGTATCGGCGTCCACGGAACCGTTGAGAAGAGTCCTACAAGGCGAGGGCGACTTGCAGCCCCATTTACTTACAAGGAAATATAACAATGCAGATTAACCGGAAAACACGCAACATCACGAAGTACCTCCGCCACCTTCAGGCATCCGAGCAATATATGCTCGGTTTCGCCGTCCACCCCGGGCTCGAGGCACGACTACAAGACCTAGGATTCGATGTGCCGCTAATGCCTGGCCAACGCATCCTTGCATCGGCCCGCAAAGGGCCGGCATGCCGTCGTAACGCCGAGGGTTTCTCCATCGTTCACCGCGACCAGCCGAAGGAGACAGCCTACCGCCAAGTCGTTTGGACTTGGACGCAGTTTGCAGGACGTGATCAAACAGAGGAAAAGTCCAAGGTGGTAGACGTCCCGTACCAACGCTACCCCCGCACCCCAGTATTGCCCTACAGCATCGAGCTGGAGATCAAGATCCGTGCCGACGGCCAGATCTACGTTGTGTCAGGACCATTTATCAACGATGAAGCAACCGTTGTGGTAGCGACCAACAGCGCCAATATGATGCGCGAGACGCTCGGCGGCTTCGAAGTGCTGAACCGGGATTTGACCAGTTGGGTCAATGCACCACTGCGGCGCCTGCACTGGCAACTACTCCCACCGGGCCGCAACCCGTGGGAGTCCGCAGTGCCGGCACTGGAGCGTGTTGTCGAACGTGCCCCTGCGGGAAACCGCGGGGTACTGCGTGCTCGTTTGTCGGCCGTCGGAGCCAAGCAGCCGGATTTTGTAGCCGTCGGTCTGGGCGGATTCGAAGGATATGTCGTGTTCGGGTTCGAACAACGGAAACTGTGCGTCCTGGAGTGCCCGCAGGTTAACAACGCTACTTACGTGTTGCCGATGGACTCTTGGGAGGAAATTGCCCAGATGACCAAGGCTGAAATCCTCAACGCGGGAGCCCATGCTGCACGGATCGTACATACCCGGGGCTGGTTCAGTGCTCTCGATTCGGTTTTGACCGATGATCGGAAGGCCGCGTAGTGGACAGATCTACTGGAGTGCACAGCCAAAGCCACCGCTTGATAGCGAGGCTCCGTGCCTCCGCTCTCAGGCAGGCGGTTCGGCAACGAGGCATTAACAATGCCCACGACGAGCAGGAGCAGCCAAAACTACTTGGCCGCGTGCCAAGAGCCGAAAGGAGAAGCCCTTGCTGGCTTGAGACGAATCACTTAGCCCTTACCAACATTGCTGTGCTGGGATCGTAGGTGTAATCAAGGATGCTGCCATCTTTGATGCGCGCAACGGCTTCGTCGATCACGAACAGCGGCACCAGGAACCACTCCTCCGGCTGCACCGGATGGCCAAAACGGTCATGGATGGTGATACTCAAGCGGGCCGGCGCGAAGAGCCTGTGGAACAAGCTCTCCATACGGGTTCGGTTAATGCCCGCGAGCTTGTAGGTCGCGATGACTTCAACTTTCGCCAGCAAATAGGTTGAGTCCAACTCAGCGTTGGCAATGCGAGCTTCTACCTTGCCGCCGGTAACACCGATCTTGTGGATGACATCTCGATGCTGCGCCACATAGGGATGGTCGGAATGAGAACGCACCACATAAATTGTGCCACTCTCCAGGTCACCTTCTTCCAACGCGTCACTGAACAGGGGACCCATGTCTGGATCGGTGATCCGGCGTCCCGCCTCATCCTTGTACAAAGCCCGCACAAGGGAAAGCCGCAACAAATTGCTCTCCGTACCATTGGAGAAGATTACACGAAGGCGCGCATCTCGCTTCCCTTGCGGCGAGTCGAATTCCTCGCCTTCCTCTGCTACGTAAGCCGTTTGACCATCCAGAATGAACCAGTGACCTACATCGATCGTTGCATACTGCCCGAAGGGTCGCGTCACCCTCAGACCTGAGCTCAGGTCGTTTCGCACCTGATCGAACTGCGGCTTGAATACGTCGAAGTCTTCGCACGGCTTGCGATCCGCTATCTCCACGGCGGCGCGCTTATCGGCGCTGGTGCGGACATGGCGTAGGACCGTGATGTCATCCGCGTCCGCTACACCCGCCAGCTCGGCGGCCAGGTCGTCGATGTCGATGGCTTCATCCGCCGAAGCGGCAACGGTAGGCGTCCCGGCAAGCAAGCCGTGATGATCTAGCGGCTCCAGCAGGGTGCGGCAGTCCGGGAGCGCGCGCAAACGATCCAGACGCACGGCGTAAAGGCGCTCGAATATGTCACGGTCTTCACCGTGCTGCGGCGCACGGCCGTGCTTTTCGGTGAAGCGTTGGATTTCCTCAAAGCCCGCGATGACGCGCTCCTCACTGGCCGGCCGTCCGCCCTTCTTCTCAGGCGGTGCGAACTCGGCAAGCTCCGCAGCGAGTTCGTCAAGATCGGAGTTACTCATAGCGTCCCTCCGCCTTGAAGCGCATGAAGGCGGCCGCGCCTTCGGCCATGCGTCGCTCCCAAGCATCCTGGGAATCGAGCGCCGGAATGCGGCCGCGCTCCTTCTTGAACTGAACGGCGCGAACGGCCATCTCCCTCGCTTCGTCCGGCGTCAGGCTCGTGCGCTTGGCCGAGATGGCCGCCGCAACCTGCTTCAAGCTGTCTTCGCTCATGGTCTTGGCGAGGATGGCGTAGGCTTCGCCGAAGGGGTTTATGCGGTCGATCAGGTCGATGTCCAACTCACGCACGTCCATCGCGAAGCGGCGCACGCCGTCGATCAGGGCGGTGTTGGGCGACCCGTCGCTCTCGCCTTCGGTGACAAGCCGCTTGGCCTGCTGCGTTAGGTTGAGGGCGGCGATGGCGTGCTGGCGCACGGCCTCCTGATCTTCAGCGTCAAGCTCGGGATACTTGTCCTTGATGATCTTGCCCATGCGAACCTGCGTCAGCTCCTCGGGCACCAACTCCTCATCAAACAGGCCACGCTCGATGGTGGGCTTGTCCTGCACGAAAGCCGCGATGACTTCGTTCAAGTCTTCCTGGCAGATTCGCGCCGCCTCCTTGCTCTGGGGCTCGGCGAGGCCCTTGATCTCGATTTGGTACGCCCCTGTCTGCTCATTGACACCGACATTGCAGCGGTCCGAGTCGTAGCCACCCTCGCCGTAGTTAAAACCCGGCGTCGGGCCGCTGTCGGGGTTCTTGGGCTTGAACTCAAAGCGTGGAGCAAGAACCTGCTCCATCAGCAGGCTTGCCGCGATGGCCTTCAACGTATCGTTGACGGCCTCGGTGACAGCTTCCTCGGCGGCATCCGGCTCGGCGATCAGGTTGGTGAACCTCGCGCGGGTCTTGCCGGGCGCGTCGCGGGTAGCTCGGCCGATGATCTGCACGATCTCGGTCAGGCTGGCGCGGTAGCCCACGGTCAGCGCATGTTCGCACCAAATCCAATCGAAGCCTTCCTTCGCCATGCCCAGCGCGATGATGATGTCCACATGGTCGCGGTTGTTCTTCTGCGCCGGGTCTTTGAGCGAGGCGGACACGCGGTCGCGCTTGGCGGCATCGTCATCGACTAGATCGGCGATCCGCAGCACGCGGCCATCGGGGCGCTTGACACGTTGGAAGCCGGTCGCAGGGTCGATGCCTTGCCATTCACCCAGCGCTTCGATGATGTGCTCCACTTCGCGCATCTTGTCCTTCGTGCTTTCACGCGAATTGACGTTGGGGATGTGGATGATCGTCTTCTCGGCGGGATCGAGGACATTGAGGATGTCATCGACGTAAGGCCCGCTGTAGAAGAAGTAGCCGATGTCAAGTTGCTTGAGGTACTCGTAGCCGTTGAGCTGCTCGTAGTAGGTGTAGGTGACGGTATCGAACTTCGACTCATCCTGCGGTGCAAGCACGGCCTCCGCGTCGCCACGGAAGTAGGAGCCGGTCATGGCAACGATGTGCGTTTTGCCCCGCGCGAAGAACTGTCCCAGGTGCAAGCCGAGCTTGTTGTCCGGGTTGGCCGAAACGTGGTGGAACTCATCGACCGCGATCAGTCGGTCGTCAAACGCCTCCACGCCGTAGGCATCGACGGCGAAGCGGAAGGTGGCGTGCGTGCAAACCAGCACCTTGTCACTGCCTTCGAGGAACGCGCCCAGCGACTTGACCTTACCGCCGTTGTCGTTGCCCGGCGCGTTGCACAGGTTCCACTTCGGCTCGACGTGCCAGTCAGCCCAGAAGCCGTATTTCGACAGTTGCTCGTCATTAAAGCTGGCTCCGATGGACTTCTCGGGCACGACGATGATTGCCTGCTTCAAGCCTTGGTTCTTGAGCTTGTCGAGTGCCACGAACATCAGCGCACGGCTCTTGCCCGATGCGGGCGGCGACTTGATGAGCAGGTATTGCTCGCCCCGCTTCTCGTAGGCCCGCTCCTGCATGGGCCGCATCCCAAGAGCATTGGCCTTGGTGGATGCTCCGTTTCGGGCGTAGGCGACGGAAACGGACGGTACGGACTTGATCTTGTCGCTCATGCATTGGCTCCCGCTTTGCGCTTCTTGCCCTTAACCGGTGCAGCCGAAGCGGTCATCTTGGTATAGAGGTCAAACAGCTTTTCCAGCCGCTCGGTGTCGTTCTTGAAGCGCCGACCGATGTAGATGCGCTCCAGCACTTCGTCGTTGCGTTCATGGGCAGCGCGCAGGTCGGCGGGCATGTTCTCAGGGTCATACAGGTCCGCGATGGTCGCGGGAAAGTGATGCTCCCGCGCCAGCAAAATGTCCTCGGCACAGCGCGTCAGGTCGGCCCTGTTTTTGTCTGTCAGCGTTGGAACCGGGAAGGTGTTCCAACCAAGGGTATTGGAATACCTGGGGTCACTCTTCATTCTGCCGCACACTGTCTTAGCCCAGACTGTATGAAGGCGGGACACCACAATTGCCAAATTCCAAAGCGGCGCATTGAAGAGTCCAAACGCCTCAGTGACGATACCACCTCGCTCCAGCAACGAAGCGGGAATGTAATCGCGGTTATCGGAAGCTGTTTTTGAAACAATGATGACCGACTCGTCACCGGTCTGGCGAATCTCTCCAAATCGATACGGAAATCGACTTAGCGAGTTTGTAGTTGGTCTCTTACTCTGCTCCCGTGCTGTTCTGACACGGTTGAAGCGACATGCGAGCGTATGGATCTCATTTGCCTCCTCGTACTGGCCGTCATTCACCCAAACGCAGTATCTCGGAACACCATTGATGAATTCTCGCGTGCCTGCTGCGGATCGAACGAACGGCAATGTCCTGCGGTCAGTGATCAGCTCCTTGTATTCGCTATAGTTCATCAGCAGAGCCCCGCCGTCATTGGGCATGCTGCCGAACGACATAGGTGACACATCGGACAATGCTGTGCGTCGCTCGTCGACGAAGACCGTCGGACCAGGGACCATGTAAGGTCCAATTTGATCCACGTCCCTGGCTAATCCATCTGAGATTACTCGGCATTTCTCGGGCACTGAAGAAATCCCAATAATGGATACTGTGACTACGGCCTTCTTCGAGGCCAGGTTCGACCACTTGAATGACGGCTCTGCGAAAAAAATCCTCAAATCGTCACCAAGCAGCGCAGGCCAAATTCTGGCAACTTGCCTCCCTTGGTGAATGCTGTTGGTTGCTACAAAAGCAAACTTGGCACGATACCTGCGGACAAAATTTGCCGCCTTAGCAAACCACCCCAAAACGTAGTCAGCCACTCCAGAGTTGATGTTCTCCACCGCAAAAACATGGGCCAAGTCTGATTTCTGCTGGTCGGTTTGATCTTGGCTTCCTTTGTACGGCGGGTTACCACAGATGTAGATCTCACCGCCCTCGTTCTCGAAATCGATTTCAGCCTGATCGAGTGGCGTCTCAAAGAGGTCACTCGATTGCAATTTCACGCCGATCCCAATTGATGGGCACACGTTTAACCAATCGAGCCAGAGCGCATTGCCGCAAGTGATCCAGTTTTCGTTCCGTAAGGGCAGGAACTCGGCGAGAGCCAATTTCTGGCCGCGATACAGCACATCGCACTGGTATTCGGCGATGACCAACGAGAGCCGCGCTATCTCCGCCGGGAAGTCGCGCAGCTCGATCCCGCGAAAGTTGGTGAGCGGGATTTCCGATGCGCGATCCGGTTCACCGCGCCGCCGGTTGATCTCGGCTTCGATGGCACGCATTTCCTTGTAGGCAATGACCAGGAAATTGCCCGAACCGCAGGCCGGGTCGAAGACCCTGATCCTCGCTATGCGCTTGCGCAGGTTCAGCAACATGCGAGGGTTGTCGCCCGCCTCTTCCAGCTTGGAACGCAGGTCGTCGAGGAATAGCGGATTCAGCACCTTTAGGATGTTGGGAACACTGGTGTAGTGCATCCCCAGCTCGCCGCGCTCCTCGTCCTCGGCAACGGCCTGGATCATCGAGCCGAAGATGTCAGGGTTGATCTTGGTCCAATCCAACCCGCCGACGTGTAGCAGGTAGGACCGGGCGATCTTGCTGAATCGCGGCACCTCGTCGCCGCCAGAGAACAACTGCCCGTTGACGTAAGGGAAGTCTTCGGCCCACCGGGGAATCTTGGCGGCTGCCCGGTCCTCGCGCTTCGTATTCATGGCGCGGAACAGCGTGGCGATGACCTCGTGCGTGTTCGACGAATCCTTGGCGCTCATCTGCGCGACGGTTTCGGTGAAGCGCCCCTTCCCGATGAAGATGTCGGTGTCCTCGGCGAAGAAGCAGAAGATGAGCCGCGCCATGAGCTTGTTCATGTCGTGGCGGCGCTCCGCTGTTCCCCAGGCAGGGTTGTCTTTCAACAGTTCAACGTACAGCCGGTTCAGGCGGCTGGTGGCCCGAATGTCAAAGGCGTTTTCGCTGATCTGGCGCACGGTACTGATGCCCGCCAGCGGCAGGAAGAAGCCGAAGTGGTCGGGAAAGTCCTTGAAGGCACAGGCGACTGTCTCGCCGCTGGTCAGGTCTTCGGCCTCGAAGTCCGCGCCGTCGGTAGCGAGGATGAACTTGGCCTTGGCCTTGGCCGTCGCCGGGCTGGCTTTGAGAGCGGCCAACATCTGCGTCACCCGCCCTGCGTCGCAGGTCAGGATGTGGATGTTGCTGGTCTGGAGAACACCGCCGAGGTCGGACTTGTTAGACGCCCCCGCACGCAGGCGCTTGATTGTCGTCGCTTTGTTGCCGAACGCCTCAAGGAAGGCATAGGGGAACTCTGCGCTGTCGAACGGCTGCTCCGCCAAGTCTGTGATGGCTTGTTCGATTTCTACTGCATTCATGGGCGTGTAGCCTCTTCTCCGGGCGAGGCGGCTTGGTTGCGTTCGTCTTTCGGTGCGCTCATGTCTTGTCCTGCGTTTTCTCAGCTATCTGCGCGGCAATCCAGCGATCCAACTCGCTGCGACGAAAACGCCAAGTGCCGCCCAGCTTGAATCCCGGCATCTCCCCTTGCTGGGCGAGCCGATACACGGTCTTCTTCCCTGCCTTGAGATAGACCGCCACTTCGTCCAGGGTGAGAATTTCACTATCGGGTGGGTTCATTTCAGGCGGCTCGCTTGGTGTCGCACGGCAAAGTTTTCCAAAGTTTGGCCAATTTTACCCTCCCACCCAAGAGATGCGTCGCTGGACGAGCGTCTTGGATCATGATCTCGCTGTTCAATTCACTCTGGCGACATATGCCGCTGAACATGACCATCAGATGAAGTTGACCTTGCCGTGAGCTTCCACCCGCGAGACTTCACCCCCAAGAGGAGTAACTTTCGTGCGCCACCCTCGATTGACCAGCATTCTGTCTAAGCAAGGGACGGTCACTGTTCCTCATGAATTGCGCAAACAGCTAAGGCTCAACCGGGAGCGTCGCATGAATTTTTGCTCCGCGAGGACGGTACGCTGTCCCTAGGCTTCGACCACCCCAAAAGCGAAAACCAGACGGTACGCGCAAGAGGGACAGACAGAGCAAGGGATAACAGAGTCGGCCCATCCCACGGTAAGCGCCTCGAAGACATGACAAACCTGAGAGTCCACTAGCAAAGGAGGGCACGCTCAAGAAGCCAAAACTCGGCTCTCGCTCGTCATCCGCAACGCCTCACGCTATACACACGGCGAGGCATTGCTGCCCGCCCTTCTTCGGACCGAAACTGACCTGAACCCCGACCGCCCACGAACCTCAAGGGCGGCAAGCGAAGAGTTACTCACCGCATCCTGGACTTCGTGCGCTATACATATCTTGCGCTACGCGTGATGGTCCTGCGCAATCACGCGTAGCCAAATCAACCACTAGAAACGGCAGAATCGGACCCGTGGACATCAGGTCAAAATAACGAATCAAATACAGTAGTCGTTTTGACTACAAATCTATTTGGCATATAAGAATCATTTTTTATTCAGCATGTTATTGTACCCATCGTTCTCAGATAACTACTGCGACGCGATGGAAGAAAAACAGCATAGAGCACAGGGCATTTTTCAATTAGGCAACTATTCGTCGTACGCAGTGAGCTACCAAACCCAGCTCGCCTCGCGCGTCACACCGAGTTTCGCTCCTCCCGTTTCGCCTTTATCCGAAGACGAAATGGACATCACATACAACCAACTCCTTGAACACCACAAAGCCCGCCTGACCCAAGAACGAGAATCCTTTTCCGAGCAGGTACTGCGCAACCACACCTCCGCCCTGAAGGCCTACCTGGTGTTCTGTGGCAAGGACCTGAATCAGCGCGTCAGCCGCGAGTTCACCGCCGACTTCCTCAAGCGCATGCAAGAGTTCGCTCAGCTGATTTCCGGCGGCAATCGCAAGACGGCTGCCGATAAGCTAAGCATGCTCAGGGCCATTAAAAAGACCGTGGACACCCTGCATCGCAAGGCCCAGTTGGCACCCGTGTCAGGCATTTCGATGTTCCACAAAGAGCTGCGCTTGGCCGTCGCCAGCAGCGGACAAACGCCGGAAGAGATCGCGAAGGCGATCGGTGCCGCACCCCTGACGCTGCCACGTTGGATGGATGGCGCGAACCCAATGAAGAAGGGGATGCCGACACTACGTCGCCTGGAGCGTCACCTGGGGCTCGAACGCGGTTTCCTCGAAAGTAAGCTGGAGTACCCCCGCAAGGAGACACGCGTTGCAATGGTGGTGGCTGGCGACCGGTACATCGAACGCATGCGCTCCTTGGTCAAAGACCCCTTCTATCTGCCCCGCAGCGAATTCAGCTGCGAACTGAAGGCTGAGTGGTTCGCGCTTTTGCGCTACAAGACCGCCGAGCACCCGGTTGGCCTGCGTCGGTCACCTCGCGGACGCTGGCGCGTGCTTGCCAAGGATCAAGTGGGGCCGGAGATCTCGAGTGAGCAGTTCTGCTGCGTCACGGAGGGCTACTACAGCCCCAGCGCTTCCCGCAACTTTCAGATCGTTCGCGCGTTCCTCGGGTTTCTGAGCAAACCGAAAGAAGGAAACACCGCCGTAGCAGGGCTGGGACTGCCCGTGGACAAGGTGCAAACACTTGCCCACTTGGTGATCCCTGAGAACCTAGAGGCATACCTCCAGTTCATGAAGGCACGCTCTGGCCACACCATACACAACGGGCACATCAATGTGGCTGGCGCCGTCTGCAACCTGACGAACCCGGGAGACGGATACCTGTGGCAGCACCCTCAGCTTCTGGAGAAGGTGCAGGAATTCGCTCGCGACCGGACATGGCAGCAACTGTGCGATGAGACGCACAGCCTGTGCAAATCATGGCAACAAGCCGGGAAAGGCAAAAAATCGCGCGACCCCAAAGCACCCTTGCTTCACTTGCTCAGCCTTGACGATCCGTTGGTGCCGTTCAAACGGGCAATCAAGCAACTGGACATCGCTGCCGCGAACTGCGCACCGGGTTCGGCGTTTCAGGCTACGTACAAGCGAGATGCTCTGCTCGTTGCTATTTCCCTGTCCAACCCGCTTCGGCACCGTACGCTGACCATCATGAAGTACATCAAGCCGGGAGAGTTCTCCGCATATGCCTCGAACCTTTATCAAGCTGAGGACGGCACGTGGCGCCTGCGCTTCTGGAAAGGGGACTTCAAGAACGACGGATCAAAAGATGATGACTACGACGCGCCACTTCCCAAAGCCCTGGCCTCCCGGATCGAGGAGTACCTGGACGTATACCGACCCGTTTTGATTCGGCGCAATCTAGGCGCCCCTTGGGTGTTTCCCAACCTCCACGGCAATATGCACAAGGACGTCGGACAGTTGATGGCTGGCGTGGCTCAGAATTACATCCCGGAGGTCTCACGCCTGCGGATGCACGCTGTGCGACACATCGTAGCGACTGACTTCCTGAATAGGAACCCCGGGCATTACACGGTGGTCGCAGCCCTGTTGCATGACAAGCTGGAAACCGTGCTGAAGCACTACGCGCATCGCAAGAGCGAATCAGCATTCAACCTACACGAAGAACATATGAGGTCCTTCTTCGCCGAGGATTGATACCAAATTTTCCTATGCGTCCACCCTCACGCTACGTCGGCAGAATGGCACACTGTTGGCACAGCATCGACCGTCAATTAAAAGGGCCCACGCTAAGCTTGGGCCTAATCGAGCGCTTGAAGGCGCTCAAGCTGCACGGTATGGCTCAAGCGCTCACCGACCTCGTGCAGCAAGACTCTCCGGCATACCAGAGCTGCTCCCCCATCTTGAGCCAGCTTCTACGGGCCGTAGCTTACCAAGCGGGAGGTGCGATCTATTGCCTATCAGATGAAGGTGGCCAAGTTCCCAGCATATCGAGAACCAGCTCCTGACTTGAAGTAATGATTGCTATGCAAACAAGGACGCTCACAGAAGGTCTGCTAGGCGGTAGTTTTCAGACATATTGGACAGTAATCGCGCACTTTTCAGACAAAACAAGCGGTAAGTGACTACTTTTCAGACATGTTTACCCGGTTTCGCAGGGTGATCGAGTGGTTTTCAGACATCAGGGCGTACCCACCTCTGCGGTCGAAGTACCTTTGGAGGCGCCGATCAGAACCCTCTGCTCTTTTGTTGGAGCGGGACCTGCGATGAGCAACGTAGGCGATCGTAGGGGTAGCTCAAGGCAAACCTGGAGCTGAGACCAACTGTTCGGGCCTGGGTGGCCGACATGACCTACATCCGCACGAAACGTGGCTGGCTTTATCTGGCCGCCGTGATGGACCTGTACTTGCGCAAGGTCGTCGGCTGGGTGATGACGCCCACCATGCATGCGGAGCTAGTCTACGCGGCCTTACGCATCACCATCGCGCTGCGCCAACCCGCGCCCAGCTTGATTGGGCATACCGACCGTGGCCGCCGGTACGCCAGCCAGGCTCACCGCGATCTGCTGGCTCGCCACGGCCTGCTCACCAGCATGAGTCGCAAGGGAACTGCTGGGATAACGCCGGGATGGGACGCTTCTTCCTGAACTTGAAGATGGAGCGGATCTGGCAACGGAACTACGCCAATCCCGCTGAGGCCGTCACCAATATCAACCACTACATTGTCGGCTCTTTCAACACCTATCGCCTCAAATCTGTATCAGACCGAGGACGGCACGTGGAGTCTTCGCTTTTGGAAGGTAGGCGTCAAGAACGATGGATCTAAAGATGAGGACCACGACGCCCCGCTACCCAAAGCAATAGGCCCAAGGGAACCCAGGGCATTCACGGTGGTGGCAGCACTGTTGCACGACAAGCTGGAAACGCTGCTGAAACACTATGCCCACCGTAAGAGCGAATCGGCATTCAATCTGAATGAGGAGCATATGAAGCCCCTCTTTGCCAAAGATTGATGCGCCAGTATCCCCGGCAGCCTCATGATAGTTAGCTGAGACACGGAGGAGCAAGACGGGCCTGAACCGATCGTCATGCAAAAACCCCCACTGCTACATAGCGTGGGGGCCAAGTTCAACGCAAATCAAACCTGAAGCTTGATCCTCCGCGTCAACCACCAATCTCCCATCGGCCGGAGGAAATCCTCAAGCTGAGCGCGCTGATGCAGCAGAACAATAAGTACCTTCATTGGAACAGGCAGGCGTTCGAGGTCCGTGAGATCAACCCCTGCCTCTGCCGCTGATGGACTGCTGCTAATCGAAGCCAGCCCTCTCGAAATCCCCTCTTCGAAGGTCGGGATGTCCTCGATGAAGTCGGCCAACTCCAGCCGACCTGCGAGCACGAAGGCGCCGATCGGCGGAATGCCGAGATATGCCGAGAACCGCCGCAAATGCAGATCGCTCACTGCATCCATCGCCTTATCGCCGTTCAACAACTGAGACAGGTAGCTCTGACTGACCCCGACGTGAGCGGCCATCTGCGAAACAGTATGCGAACGTTCACGCATGGCAACTCGCAAAGCGTGCCGGAGCCGAAGGCCCTTATTTCCTTTCTCCATAATTCTTGCCTAATAGAACGGGCACATGCCCACAGGCGTATAGCTAGATGTGGCGCACGATGAGGCATTGCGGTCAGCGCAATCCCATTGCCCCCAGCAATAAAGGCCCCATGCCAAGTGGAGACCAGTAGGCTGGAGCATATTTTCCCGGACCCCAGATGATCTACTTTCACCCCAACGCTCTTGACACCTCTGACCTAGGTGACCCGGCAAAGCGACTCCTTCACACAATGATGGCCATCGGAATCGAGCTAGGCGAGAGCGACCATCATCGCGTGGAGGCTGAGGAACTTCTGCGACGAGCAGATCTGCCACGAGAAAGTCGATCGCTAATGCGGGTCCTGCTCATCGAATGCACGAAAGCCTTGGGTTTGCTTGAGCCGGATGACGACAGCAACGACGACGCGCTAGAGGCAAGCTGCCCTGTCTTCCAATATGTCGCCCAAGACCATGATGAAGTGATCTACCGAATGTTTCGGCCCATCTATGGACTGTCGGCGTCAGAACTTCAAAGCCTGCTTCCTCTACATCCGCACAAAGTTGTTCCGGTTCTTCCGACGCGTGTAGTAAACGATAGTGCGTCATTCAACACTCGTGCCGGATCCGACCAAGGCTGGCCAGGAAGCAAGGAGATGATCGAGACCTCAAACTCAAGCCGCATTTCCCTGGCAAACGCAGGAGGCGATAACTCTGACCAACCCGTCGACCTGAACGAGGCAGTTCGAACGCTCTGGCGACTCGCTCACGAGGACGGGGACTTAGGCGCGGAATACTGGAACTCAGTCATTAACCTCCTCAGATCAGCAAACTCAATGCGCTCGGAACTGCTGGAGCTTCGGCGACGTGAGAATGCATCTAAGGCATGACCGATGAGCAGATCTCAGCGAAGCTGAGCACCAAAGGCAGAGTGACGATCCCCGGCGCCATCCGCGAGAAGCTGTCTCTCAGGCCTGGCAACAGACTCCAATTCGAACTACGTGCAGATGGCACGTTGGAAGCTCGTCTTGCCACAGGGGAAAGCGCGGTGCCCGCTGGCAACGACGATGGCGGCCAAGAATGACCTCCCCAGTCGTGCCGGCGCGGCCCGCCTCCGCTTTAAGCGCTGGACCATATCATCAGTATTGCCACCCCTCCCTTTTTGACACAGGCTTCACCTATGACTCGCCCCAATACCCTTGCTCTCGACTTAGAAGGCACGTTAATTTCTAACGCCGCCAGCCAAATCCCTCGACCTGGACTCAGCGAGTTCCTGATTCAGTGCCGTGAGATTTTTCCGAGGATCGTGATGTACACGACGGTAAGCGAAACAAGGTTTCGCCCAATCGCAGAACTGCTCGTTGATGAAGGTCTGGCACCCAACTGGTTTGCGCAAATTGAATACGTGCGGTGGAACGGCGCGACCAAGGACTTAGCAAGGATCCATGGCGCAACGGTTCAGCAGTGCCTTCTAGTCGATGACTTTGAAGGATATGTCCACCCCGGGCAGCGTTCTCAGTGGGTAAGGATCGACTGTTTCGAACATCCTTATGAGCCGTCCGACCAGGGACTCGCACGTGCGCTGCTGGAGCTACGCCAACGCTGAGTAGAACCTTCCTTAAACTGCCACCCGATACCGTCTTGATGGTGGCCGACGAGGGCTTAGATCTGGCAGTCCAGAGCGACAAACCAGCGCCCAGGCTGATCGGAGAGTGGCGATCACTCTGGGCCTTTGAAGCAGTTATCACACAACAACATTCAGGGATTTGTTCTTTCTACTACGCCATCTCGACTTCTAATGGGCCGAGCGAAGGTCTCGCAACAAATCCGGGCAGAGACTTCTGATGAACATGAGCAACCTATGCAATCGGCATTCGCCGAAGACCAGAGGGCGCCTGCGGGGGATCACTCTCAGCGAGCTCAGAAATGCGGAGGCAGGAAGTGGACAGTCACGAGCGACTATTCACTGCCAATAGCAGCCAATGACAACTAGCGAAGGCGGACTTTCAACGTTGAAGCTCATCGGCGGAATGACGCTTGTCCAAGCGGATTCGGTAGAGCGATCATCAGGCGTCGCTTTCGCCTCCAAGCGACAGCGATGACATAGAAAACATCACTAATGAGGAATTTCCATTACATCCAGCACCTCAAAAGAAATTCTCTTATTTTCTTCAATCGACATGCCCAATCTGTCTGTCATCGCATTCAGTTTTGGCCAGTTGCTCTCAAGAATTTCCATCCGTTTACCGTTATCCATGGAAACCATCATAGATCGAGCGTGAGCTCCAGATTGATCAGGTACTCGTTGAGTATTACTGAGGCAAGCCATATATGCCTTAAATCCATAGGCAGGTGAGATGAGGTTGCAAAAATAAAACCAGTTAATATTTGGATCAACCTTCTTGAACCACTTGCACACCTTCCGAATTTCCCAGAGTTCCCTCCGGTCTGCATCATAGCCAGAGATGCTCAATTCGACACGGCCTTGGAATTTCCGGCACAGTGCGTCACTGGCTTCAATCCGGCGAAAAAAACTAATTACTGGGCGAACATTTCCGTCTTCAATGTCCTTCCGGTCGACGGCGTAGTGAATGAAATCGAAACGAGACAGCGTGTCATTGAAGACCCAATGCGATTTCAACCGATCTAGGTGGTCCGTGGGTGGACCCACAATTTCAAGTAGTCTCTTCTTGTCGCGTTCGAAGATGTTCTCCCTGGGAATTAACATCTTCCACCCTGTAGGAGTTCCCTCAATTCGAGACTGGCTGAAATGCTGCCAATAAGTCTTCCCGCTTGTGTCGTCATGAATGACGATCAAAACCGGCATAGGTAAATTCAAGTAGTAGTTCAGATGTTTGAGCTCGCCATAGAATGTGAAACCCGCGGCTCCGCCATCTCTAAGAAACGACTTTCCAGTCTTGATCTGAACTGCGAGGCATTGACCGGTGACAGCTCTACTGTCAGTGACTATGTCGATATAGCCATCAATGCCGAAGTCATGCTCGTTGTGATTTCGTCGAAATATCCATTCGAACTTGTTGTTCACTGTGGACGAAACAGCGTTGACGCCCGTTTCCCCAGTTCGTATGGGCTGGCGGATGCTTGGAAATCCCTCTGTCATCTAAGATCACTCTTGATATTTATTCAATTTCGGCCTCACATTCAGCGAGCCTGAATGTGTGCGATGATATCTCTCCACTCTAAGCGCTCGCTGTTCCGCAACTGCCCCGCACGCCCATAAGTTGTGTCTCGTGGCAGACTCGTAGCATTCACAAGGGCTAACCACCCGTCCACACGACGGTAGTGCTCCGGTTCCCAAATTCATTTGGGAGCAGTGTGAGAAAGACGTTGCATTTTTACGCGAATGGCGCTTCCTTAGGTTTTCTTGTGCGGCCTTATGTTGGAGGTGATGTACGCAGTTAGGCGTCCGTCTGAGCGACGAGTTAGGCTGGATCGATGACGTGTTCGTTGATCCATTCCCAAGCGTCTTCCGGGAGCCAACCCTGATACGTGCGCACGACCTTAATGACGAGAAGCCGGTCGTTCTTGTCGGTGTGCGCCAACAACCGATCAGAAAGCTGGTCCGCGCTTTCTGCTGTAGAGATTAACCACGTCGAGTCGAGGTAGTGCCACCAACTGGAAGATTTTTTCAGTTCTTCGTAGAGCGCGCTGTAGTTTTGTCCGGCCTTGTTGAGGTCATACGACACAATATATACGGTCATCAATTTTTTCCCTTCATTTGCCTACCGTAATGTACGGCTACACCGATCCGTAGCCCATCGCTAGCGCCTGCGTCTAAATCGGCCGGCCCAAAACCATAGAAACAGTTTGTATCATAACGCTATATAAATTCCCACCATTAAGGTCAGCCGTTCGCTGCCCACGTCTGTGACGTTATAGGCTCAGAACCAAAAGTCGGCGTTTACAGCGTTGGGCTATCACCGCGCTGATTGCGTGCGTTCGGGGGCCCACCGGAACACAGCTCAGGGTCGAAAACGGACCGTCGTCAACGGCTGCTTCCGGCCAGGGGCAGCCGTCACCGCAAATGAAAGCGGACGTTCAATGTGAAGGTGAGCAGCGCCTTGCCGCAACTTGTCCGAGTCCACCGACCTGTTATGCGGCATCTGCGACGCCCTCACGGACTCGCGTTCTTCTCGAAGAGTAGCTTGCCGATCCACCACACGGCGCGCCCGACGTTGTGGATATGTTGCTCGCCCTGGCGCAGGTACGAGAAATTCTCGTCGATCCCGGCGAGTTTCAGGGCGTCCCCAATCTTCGATCCAGTCGGATGCGCATCGCCGACTCTCATCTCATAAGCGCCGACTACGGGACCAAGCACCGTTCGCGCTCTATCCTCCCCGACTTGCTTGGCTAGTACGTCCTGAAGGAGTTTGTTGGAGCCAAGCTTGTCCTTCTCCTTGTGAGTCGAGAGTTTACGGAGCTCTCGAACGTTAAGGCGATCCGAAAAGACTCTGATGATCTCCTTCGCGAGACGCAGCAATGAGGCTTGGTCCTTGCTGTGAAAGCGAGATACCTGCTGCATGGCTGAATCGTCGTCGATACTGTGGCTGAACAGCTCAACCCCAAACTTGTCGCGGAAGCCCTGTTCGAGCATTCGCATGCTCACAAAGAGCAACTCTTCCACGGCATGTGTGGACGCCGGTTGCGTCTTAACTTGCGCAGATAGCAGTTCTCCTGAGACCTTTCCATCGGGAGGAACGTTGTGTGCTGCCCAGATATGCTGCTCCCACGCCGCGAGCCGAGCGATATCGTAGGCGTAGACAGTTAGCAAGTCAGCGGAATTGATACCGAAATGCGTGGCGTAGCCAGAGGTAGACCCAATGGCACCAGTCTCTGCGGTGTACCACTTGAGGGAGAAACCTCGTCGACCGAGTAGGTCGGTCACCACGCTTGTGCGAAACCATAGCCAGCGACCAATATCTTCAGAGTCGAGCACTGAGGACGCCGCCCTTGTTCCATCAGTCTCAATGATGAAGTGCGGCAAAGATTGATCGGTGTCGCCGCGAACCCGCACGCTCATGCCTCGGTGATCGATCCATTCATCTTTCCAGAACTCACCTTCAACGCGGACTCCGTCGGGCCCGGATCGGACGCCTTCCGACTGCTCGGATTCTGTGTTGTCGTCCCTCTCCGGTCCCAGCACTGGAGCGTCTTCTTCCTCATCGACATCAGTTCTCCAGATGCGGAACGACGCCCAACTTCCGCCATAGACGTCATTGAGGCTTCGAGAGAGGAGTTCAAAGCGACCGCCATCTCGATCGTCCTGATGGTTCTCCAGCCCTTCGTACTCAGTGCCTTCAAGCGAACCTACATTTTCAACACGTTGCCGATAGTAGGAGAGACGTAGCGCTAGACCTCTGGCGGCAAGATAATCAATCAGAAACTCTCGTTTGATCTCGATAAGCCGATACCTGCCATCGTCGTCCAAGAACTCGCGAGCGACGACAACGAAGTCTTCCTCCGGCCTCACCCAGTTGTTGCCTTCCTTAACTAGGCGGAGCGCGATGACAAGGTCTGGATTCAATATCCACTTTGTGCCTCCGACGACAGGCTGGTCATGCACGAATACCAGCTCAACTCCAAACGGCTCTTTGTCGTTGTACTGGTACTGGTCTACCGGCGAGTAGTAGCCATCCTCATATGCGTACGGTCGCGCGCTGTGGCCGATGCCCAGATCGCTCCAGCCCAGTGTCTCTGCGAATTCTCGGTGTTGCGGAGGGAACGCGACCGATCCACAGCCAAAGAACTCGCTGACATAGCCAACTTGAGTAACCAGAGCTTTGCCCTGCTCAGCATCTTGTGATGCGCGCAGCGGCACCCATGTCGCGTTCGCAAAGGATCGGCGCGTCTCGCGTGTTTGAAGAATCCAGTCTCTGTTCATTTTCTGGTCACTTAGAGTCAGAGGTGTTGCGCCGTCTCGGTCGGTGACCAATACGGCTGTTCAGGCCACGCCGTGGACCGCCGCAGCTTCCTTAAGCCGCAGCCCCCCCGCAAAACCTACGAAATAAACCAGGACGTGCGGGATATTCTGGACACTGACTTCTCCTGGAAGAGGCTCGCGACAAAGGTTTGCACGGGACGACCCAGTCAAAAGTACAAGTATAAGAATTCCGTGAAGCCCGTCACACGCCAACTTGCCACACTATCGATTGCTAGTAGGCGGAGACCGGAATTTCCAACAGTAGCGGGCGGCAAATCGATGGCAGCTTCAGGGTGCCGTTGCTCAACGGAGGCTCGGGGTCGGAAGCGGACGACGTCAATGGTCCTGACTGCCCTGCTCTGGCCGGGAGCTGAACGGCCTGGGATAAGCTGTTACCTGACATGGCTCGTGCATCGCACTAGAAGCTCACCCGCCTGAAGTAAGTCGGTAAGTCAACCAACCGTCATTGGGTTGGGTAAGGGATCCCCCTGCTTGTCCCACCCCACCATACGTGCAGTTCCGCATTCTGCGGCTCCCTGTGCGCCCATCCCAATGTGAGAAGGTCGTTCAGATAAACATCGAATCACTCTCGCTCAGTAACGCGCTTGATTCAGGCTTCGTGGTGGCAACCCAGTGTTAACCGCCGTATAGCGAGTCCACAAACTTGCAATAGCGATATCTATGGAGGGACCCGGTCACACCCTCACCGTTGAATAGGCGAGAAGCGCCCCAAGTTCGCTGTTACCTGATATGGTTCGTGCATCACCGAAACGCTTGCGGAAATCCGATCAAACCAAGGCGCAGAAGCTTTGTTGTCTGCCTACTGACATCAGAGAAAGCGAACCGTGCAGCGTTGTGAGTGGCGAGGCCCCATAAGCCAAAGCAGGGCTGAGCTTTGAACCACCCAAAGGAAAGGCCCACGCTATGCATGGGCCCTGTTTAACTCTTCGGAACGGCGCCCGCAAAATGCTATTCGCAAATTGCGCCTCATTGAGGCACCCCGTTCGACTGGACAGCTACGCTGAGTGACTCCAGTCCTGCTCCACAAGCTTCGACCGTAATGTCACTCCGGCCGGACTCATCGTCGATTTCAGCCTCGCCAGTATATCAACGGAGTTCGGCGAGTGCGCAGACACACGAGATCAATTGCCGTCACCATCCACAGAGGCAAATCCCGGCAGGCCCATATCAAGTCTCACCGGCTTCTTTAGCCCGCAGCCATCTGACCACGGTGGATTGGTTCACATCCAGCTGCCCTGCCACTTGCCGCGAGGTCAAACCGGAGGCGGTCAGCATCGCAGCCCTCTCCCGCAGCTCCTGAGTGGCGAACCTTCGCGCGACGCCAGAGGCCCGCCCTCGAGCCGCCTGAATAGCCCGGAAGCCACTTGGCGTAAATCGCTTCCACACCCAGCGACTGACGCTGCGTGCAATGCTCTTCACCTCTCCGAAGCCCAATGGGACCGGTAAAGTTCGGTTCAGGGATTCAGCCTCCCGCAAGAGCCATTCATAAAAAAGCTCGTCTCCTGCCGGTCGCCAGAACGCCTTTACCCGCAAGTACGCCTGCTGTCTCAAGCCTTCGAATAACCAGCAATTCCGCCCCAAGGCGGCATAGTCCGGATTGATTCGATCTGTTCGCATCTCCTCCAAGCGAGGCAGCTCAACATGCTCAGCAAGTTCACTAAGCTCGTACTCAACGTCGTTCGCGGGCTGCCATAGATGCCAGTTGGCATGCAGCGGATTCTTCGCCAAAGGCCCTCGAAACGCGCGATCAGCTACAAGCTTACGGTTGTAGGCGTACTCAATGGCCGCAAGATAAGCCAAGGGCTTTTGACGACCGGCGTCCGTCTTGCACACTGGACTGGTAAGCGCATATCCGTAGTGCGCATGGCCGTTGGAGGGATTTACGGCGACATAGGTGGGAGGGGGAAGATTACAGTCCTCCCAGGTATGAGACGCTCCCCCCTTGTCGATATCAAACTGGAGCCAGAACACATGCGCCGGCGGGTTGAGTTGAATGTAGGGTTCCGTTAAGGCAGTCGCTAAAGGCCGAACACGGCAACGGTCTTTCTCTGGTCCACACCACGGCCGACGTGGCGCAGACGCTTCAATGCGAGCAAGCAAAGCTGCTGACATGGCACGCCTAAATGACGTGCCGCAACGAAATCAATGTTTCCTAACTGAGCAGCAATATGTCCTCGCCGCTGCGGCGGGTTTTATCTTGAATGCTGGCGGGCGAGCAGACCTCTTCCGCTGCCCGCCAGCAATCCCCATCAGATGCCAAAACTAGGCAATAGCGCGAGTCCGCGATGGCATTTCACGCAAGAACTGCACTCGAATGACGTTGCTCGTGGTCGGGTCGCCGACCCGCTGAGCAGGCACACCCACCGTCGTCCCGGAAGCCAGTTCGATAGCCCTGGGCACAGCCAAAGCATTCGCCGCGCCAGGTAACGGTTCCGATCGAGCCGCCTCCACCGCACGCATTCGCGCCGCCAATTCCTGTGCAGTCGGGTTGTAGTACCTCATGGCCATTTGCAGCGTTTTCCAGCCCATGATCTTGGCCAGCTCCTGAGGCATCATGTGCGGAGCCAAGCGAGTCGCCGCTTCGTGACGAAGATCGTGAAAGTGCAAATCAAGCAAACCAGCAGCAACGCAGGCTGCCTTGAAATCGCAATCCAGCTTGCCGGTCTCGTGATAGCCCTTGATGACCTTCTCGGTCGAACGAGGAAGGCTCTGAAGGACGCGTACAGCCTCGAGATTCAAGCCCACTGATCGCTTGCTGCCATTGCGGGCCTTTGTCAGGTTCATGACGCCGCCTTTCAGATCAACCTGTGACCACTCGAGAGTCAGCAGTTCCCCGGCACGCAAACCCGTGGCAAGTGAGAGTCGAATGCATGCTTCCAGCCAAACTGGTTGGCGAACGCGCTCGTCACTGACTCCAGAGAGGAGCCGGGCTTCCTCATCCCCACGAAGCCGACGCTCACGGCCCTCGGGCGCCGAAGGCCGCCTCACGTCCTTCAAGGGATTGTCGAGTGGCCAGTTCCACTCCTTCTTGCCAATCGTGTACAGATGCGAGAGCAGCGCCAGCTCCAGCCGCACGGTGTTAGCACTGCCTACCTGTGCGGTTCGCTCATTGCGGTACTTGGCAAAGTCAGAGGACTGAAGAGTGCTCAGCTCACGCTTGGCCAGTGGATGCTTCTTCAGCAGTCGAATTCGATTGCGCTCATTGCGCTGCCCGCCTACAGCCTTGGTCGGGACGACTTCTTCCATGTAGCGGTCCAAGGCGTCGCCGAGGGTCAGTTTCGCGACGGGGCGCAGGTCTCTGAATTTCCCCTCGTCCATTTGCCCCTCGTGCTTTCGCACCCACCGTTCGGCGTCGTCTTTGGTCAAGAACGTCTGGGTTTGCCGCGGGAAGCCTTTACGGCGAATGTCGGCCTGGTACTGGTATTCACCGCGCTTCTGAATGTTAGCCATGCTGCTTATCTCACAATTTGAGGATTGAGGTATAAGCGCCAACGCGGGAGGGCCCTTGCTTCACGGGCTCCGATTCGCCGAAAACTGCCAGCAAATGGAGGCAGAAATTTTTTCTGTAACAGCGCTCGAAGGTCGCTGCCAGAGTCCGCCAAAACACCGAAGTGCGTTAGAAGTGCGGTCAAAATTCCCAGAAAGCAAAAAGCCCACCGTTTCCGGTGGGCTAAGCGCTTGATACTACTAGAGAATTCTGGTGGGCTGTGAGTGGCTCGAACACTCGACCTACGGATTAAGAGTCCGCTGCTCTACCAACTGAGCTAACAGCCCTGCAATCCACTCATTTCCGATTCGTTTTCAACTGCGCTTTACCGTTGCCGGTGCGGTGCCGCTGTCTGCGTTTCGTTATGTGTGCAGTGCGAAGAAGCAAGATTATATGTAGGTTTTTTGGTTTGTGCAAGTCATGTGCCAAAAAACTTTTCACGCCGGCCGCATCACGCGGCGTAGCCGCCGTCCACCGCCAGGCTCGCGCCCGTGATGTAGCGCCCCTCGGGGCCCGCCAGGAACGCCACCATGCCGGCGATGTCGCGGGTTTCGCCATAGTGCGGCAGGGACAGCACGGCCACCAATTCGCCCACGCGCTCGCCGTCCGCCGGATTCATATCCGTGTTGATCGGGCCGGGATGCACGACGTTGACGGTGATGCCGCGCGTGCCAAGGTCGCGCGCCAGGCCTTGCGTCAATCCGACCAGCGCAGACTTGCTGGCGGCATACAGCGCGACGCCGGCTCGACCCGCGCGGCCGGCCAGGCAACTGCCGATATTGATGATGCGGCCGCCGTCCGGCATGGACGCCTGTGCCGTGCGGATCGCGACGAAAGGCGCGCGAACGTTGATGTCCATCGTGCGCTCGTAGTCGTCCACGCTGGTGTCGCCAATCAGGCCCGCGACGAAGATCCCCGCGTTGTTGACCAGCACATCCACCGGGCCCAGTTCCTTGATCGCTGCTTCCACTGCCTGCCGCACCGCCAGCGCGTCTTCGGAATCGGCCTGGATCGCAAGCGCGCGGCGCCCCTCCACGGTCAGTTCCCCGGCAAGCGCCTGCGCGGCGTCGGCGGACGACGCGCTGACATAGGTGAACGCCACATCGGCGCCATCGGCGGCCAGTCGCCGCACGATGGCCGCGCCGATGCCTCGGCTGCCGCCGGTCACGAATGCCACTTTTCCAGTCAGGTTGCCCATCGCTCTTCCTTAATTTGTAGTGATCAGTACAAATATCATCGCCGTATCGCGACGCGGGCGTCAATCATTTTTTTATCGATCAACACAAAATTACTGTCATGGGTAAAATCGCCGCATGGCAGAACGTGGGCGCCCCCGGAGCTTCGACCGGGCCCAGGCCTTGCAAAAGGCCATGGAAATCTTCTGGTCGAAGGGATATGAAGGAGCATCGCTAACCGATCTGACGGAGGCGATGGGCATCAACTCGCCCAGCCTTTACGGCGCGTTCGGCTCAAAAGAAGGACTATTCCGCGAAGCCGTCGAGCTCTACCGCCAAACAGAGGGCGGCTCGTCGCGGCGCGCGTTGCAGAACGCGCCCACGGCGCGCGGTGGCATCGAGTCCATGCTGATGGCCGCAGCCGAACGCTTCACCGCCCCCGGCCAGCCGCCAGGCTGCATGATCGTGCTGGGCGCGCCGTCGGGCAGCGTCAACCACGCCAGCGTGGGCAGCTTTCTGTGCGACAACCGGCGCGACATGCAGGGCCGCATCCTGGCCCGCCTGAACGCGGGCGTCGCTCAAGGCGAATTGCCGGCAGGCGCCGATACGAAGAGCCTTGCGGCCTTCTACACGACCGTGCTGCACGGCATGTCCATCCAGGCGCGCGACGGCGCCACCCGCAAGACGCTGCAAGGCGTGGCGCGCCAAGCCATGTGCGCCTGGGATGCCCTGACCGCAGGCCCGCCGCTTTCCGGCCTTGCGCCGGCCAGCGCCCGCGGCTGACGGATACCGTCATGTTCCGCATCGACCTTCGGCGCCTCATCCTGTGGATCAGCCTGCTGTCGGTCGTCCTGGTGTTGGCCGGGGGCCTGCACGCCAGCTATCTGGTACAGCGCGACCTGCTCCTGCACAACGCGCTGGAGGTCAACCGCGCCTATGCCTCCAAACTGGCGTCCACCACCGATACCTTTCTCAGCGATGTGCGGCGTTATCTGGCGTACAGCGCCGACGTGCTCGCCGACATGGAATCCCGCCCCGGGCTGATGGCCGAAGAGACGCGGCGCCAGCAGGGACAACTGGGCCATTTCAATTCCAGCGTCATCGTATCGCCGGCCGGCAAAGTGATCGCGGTGTCCTCTGCCTACCCGGAATTGCTTGGCCAGCAGTTGACCAGCGACGCCTCCGAGACCGCGATCCGTACCAAGCAACCGATCATCAGCGAGCCCTACCAGACCGCCACCGGCCGCTGGCTGATCCTGTATTCGTACCCTATCTTCTCGCGCGACTACCGTTATCTTGGCTACATCGCCGGTACGCTGTACCTGCATGAGGACAATGCGCTGGACCGCCTGCTGGGCCACCATTTCTATCGCGACGATTCCTCCCTGTACGTCATGGACCGCAACGGCACGCTGATCTATCACCCCGATCGCAGCCAGCTGGGACACAAAGCACCCGACGACGAGGTCTTCGCGGCGGCCCGCCGGGGCGAAACCGGAGAACAGCGCTTCACGGACAGCCAGGGACGCGACATGCTGGCAGGCTATGCGCCGGTGCCCAGCACAGGCTGGAGCCTGATCGCGCAACGTCCGGTGGCCAGCACCCTGCAACCCTTGAGCGACCTGGTCATGGCCACCGCTGCAAACGCCCTGCCCCTGCTGTTGCTGTCGGTGGTATTGATCTGGCTGCTGTCGCGCTGGATCGCGCGGCCGCTGGGCGAATTGGCCAGCATCGCCCGCCACATGCAGGATCCCGATTCAGCGGCGCGCATCCGCGGCGTCCGCTCCTGGTACTTCGAAGCCGCGCAACTCAAGCGGGCGCTGCTCACGGGATTGGCGTCGATTCATCACAAGATCCGCGATCTGCGCCGCGAAACCACGACGGATACCTTGACGGGTCTGCTCAACCGTCGTGGTCTGGACGAAGCGCTGGCGATGCTGCAGGCCGACGAGTCGCCCGTAGCGTTGATGGTCATCGACATCGACCACTTCAAGCGCATCAACGACCGCTACGGCCACACCGCCGGCGACCAGGCGCTGCAGGCCCTGGCCACGCTGATGAGCGAAGGTTCGCGTAGCGGCGACACGCTGGCGCGATCCGGCGGAGAGGAATTCGTCATCTTGATGCCGGGCGTATCGCTCACCGCGGCCGTCTCCGCCGCGGAGCGCCTGCGCCAGCGGCTGGCCTCGCAGCCCGCCCCCGGCGCCATGGGTTCGCCCATCACGGTCTCGGTGGGCGTGGCGCGATACCCCGACCACGGCGTCTCGCTGAATGCCGTCTTCCAACGCGCAGACCAAGCGCTCTACTACGCGAAGAACCACGGCCGCAACGCCGTGTGCGTGGCCGACGACGACGTACACGGCGGTTCGCGCGGCGCGTCGCCGGGCTGACCGGCGCTTGCCAGCGTCCTTGCCAGCCTTCGCTGCCGGCTTTTCCTTACTTCCCCTTGGGCGCGGCGGGCGCCGGCGCCTTGGGCGGCTTGCGCATCTGCTCCAGCAAAGGCGCGCAGGCGTTCTCGTCGGTGGTGCTGGGCGCGATCAGCGCCAGCAAGCCGGCCGCGGGCGTCAACAACACGCCCAATGCCACCATGCCCGCCCCGCGCGCCGCCAGCGGCAGGACATGCACGCCCACGTCCGGCGAGCCAAAGGTGCCGCGCACATACAGCGGCGAACGCAACGAGAAGATGCGGAATCCCTTGCTGTCCGGCGTAATGTCCATGTCCATCGTTTCGTTCTTGAAGTCGGCCGTGCCGGTGATGCTGATCAGCGCGTTCTCGGTATCGAACACGAACACGCGCGGCGTCATCACGCCGTTCTTCATGGCCAGATCGGCCGCCCCGCAATTGATCTTCACTTCATCGTCGCCGAACAACTTGGACACCACGTAGTTGCCCACGTTCAGCCCCGCGATTTCCATCAGGCTGCGGCTGATGACGCCGTCATTGACCAGCATCTTCACGTCGCCCGTCGCCGAGCCCAGCAAGGCGGCCACCGAGTTGCCGGTGCCGCTGATCGCCAGATCGCCATTCAGTTCGCCCAGGGTCTTCTGCATGGCCTGCGTCGCCGGGAACAATTGCTTCAGGCGCATGCGGCGGGCGTGCAGGTCAACGCGCCCCGTCAGCGCTTCGCTGGCGCCGTCCAGCTTGATGGTGCCGTTGATGCTGCCACCGGCGATGCCGAACCGGAACGGGTCCAGCGTCAGCTTCCCATCTTGCAGCACCACGTGCACCGACAGGTCCGACAACGGCAGCTTGCTGTCATGCACGATGCGCCCCGCATCCAGCGTGACGTCGGCGTCCATGTCGCGCCAGCGGTCGGTGCGGAAGGCCTGCGTGGGCAGCACCTTGCCGCCCTTGGGCTTGGCGGGCGCGTCCTTGGCGCGGTCGGCGGGCGCCGCCGACGTACCACCGGCGGGCACGCCGATCAGCGGCCCCAGGTCGACCATGCGCAGTTGCTTGGACGACAGCTTGCCGCTCAGCTTCGGCCGCGGCGCGCCCAGTGCAAAGGTGATGTCGCCATGCAGGTCGCTGTTGCCGACCTTGCCGTTGAAATCCTTGTAGTCGAACACGGCGCCGCCCGGGTTCTGCAATTTGGCGACCAGATGCCCGTCGGTGGAATAAGGCGGCGTGTCCGGCAACGTCACGCCCGTCAACGGATACAGCTGCGCCATCGACGCGCCCGACAGCTTCAGCCGCAAATCCAGCGCGCCCAGATTGGCCGGGTCCGTCAACGTCCCCGTCACGGCCGCCTTGGTACCTCCGATCGCGACATCCGCCTGCACCGGGAACGGCTGCCTGGCATCCTGCAAGGCAAGCATTCCGCCCACCTTGCCTTCTCCCTTGGTGGCCAGCCCCTTGAACTTGCCATCTACTTTCCAGCCGAACACGTAATCACGGGGCGCGGACGCCGCGCCGTCTTCCGGCACGAACGCGGCGCCCGCCACATCCGCGAACGGCACCGGTTTGCCCAGCGGATCCACCAGCACGGTCAGGTCGGCCTTGAGGATCTCGTCGACCAGCCCGACTCGCCCCTTGTCGAATCCGATTTCGTTGATGTCCAGCACCCAGGGCGAGGGCTCGCCGGTATCCGGCATGGTGAAGACCCAATTGGCGCGGCCGTCGGCCAACCGTTCCAGGTCGGCGGCGGGTTCGGTCAGCTGGATGCGCCGGATGACGACCCGCTGGCTCAAGAGCGGCAGCGGCGCAAGGCTGAACTCGCCGCGCTTGAGGGTGGCGAATTCAGGGGCTTTGGCCCACGGCGCGTTGCCTACCGAGATGTCGTTGGCGATGATGCGCGGCCATGGCACCCAGGCGCGCCATCCGCCTTCATCCAACTGGCGCTCCCATTTGACGCTCAGGTCGCCATTGATGGCGAAAGGACGCCCGATGGCAGCGCTGGCGCGCTCGTTGATCATAGGTTTGGCCCGGTTCCAGTCGAAAGTGGCGATCACCACTCCCAGCACCAGCACGACGAGGGCCAGACCCCCTACAATCCCGATCGCTATTTTTCTTGTGCGCGTCATGGTTATTATCCTTGGCGTTGTGGCCAGCCTACGGCCGCTGGCCCTCTGTTACCTGCAAGGGTATCGCGGCCCACTGCAAGGGTTAAGCTCGCCGGCCCCATAATGTGTGCGGATCTTTCCGCCAGCCAGGCTGGCGGGCGGCTCACGCCGCGCTGCGACCCATCGCCGCCTGGGGGTTTGCGCAGCACGCCGTGTTCCCGGCCCCGGCGCCCGGCAGTTACAAAGCGAAATGGCTATGAATGCCGGAACAGTGACCGGAATGCAGTAGCTCACTGAATTTTCAACGCGCCCTCTGCTCCAATGCGCGGACGATCGATTCCGCCCCACCGGGTCGGATAGCAGAACAACCTGGAGGCCTGATGCGGCATTCAACCTTGATTTTCGTGGTCGCGGCGTTTGCGCTGTTGACGCTGAGCCGCCTGGCGCTGGCTGCCTGGCAATGGCCGCGCGTGCGCAACGCCGGCGGCCTGTTCCCGCTGCTGCTGGGCGGCTTGCGCATCGACGCGCATCAGATCGCCGTGTTGGCCGCGCTGCCCGCCGTGCTGTCGCCCTTGCTGGGGCACTTCGCCATCGCCGCGACAATCACGGGCTATTGGTATCTGGCGGCCTTCATTCTGCTGGCCTTCCTGGAGGTGGCGTCGCCCCCGTTCATCGTGGAATACGACACGCGGCCCAACCGGCTGTTCGTGGAATACCTGAAGCACCCGCGCGAAGTCTCCGGCATGCTTTGGCGCGGATACAAGCTGGCGCTGCTGGGTGGCCTGGGCGGCGTAGCGCTGATCGGCTGGGGCGCGTATGGATTGTTCGGCCATGCCCAGCCCGATGCGCAACTTACGTGGTGGCAGATGCCGCTTGCCAGCGTGGCCATCCTGGCCATCGTTATCCTTGCCATCCGCGGCACGCTGGGCCACCGCCCCATCAATCCGTCCTCGGTCGCCTACAGCTCCGACGGCATGCTCAACACGCTGGCCCTGAACTCGCTCTACAACGTGTTCTATGCCATCTACAGCATGAAGAACGAGAAGTCGGCATCGGACGTTTACGGCGGCATGGATGACGCCAAGATGCACGATCTGGTGCTGGCGCAATCCGGGCTACCCAATCCGCCCGCCAACCCCGACTACCCCAGCCTGCACCACCAGGCCGCCACGCGCAAGACGCCGCGCCCGCTTAACCTGGTGATCATCCTGGAAGAAAGCCTGGGCGCGCAGTACAGCGCCGACCTGGGCGGCGCCAACCTGACGCCCGAGCTGGACGCGTTGGCGCGGGAGTCCTGGACGTTCACGCGCGCCTACGCCACCGGCACGCGCTCGGTACGCGGGCTGGAAGCGGTCGTGACCGGGTTCCTGCCCACCCCGGCGCAAGCCGTGCTGAAGCTGCCCCGTTCGCAGCGCGGGTTTTTCTCGCTGGCCGACCTGCTGGGCCGCCACGGCTACCACTCGCGCTTCATCTATGGCGGCGAATCGCACTTCGACAACATGAAGGGCTTTTTCCTGGGCAACGGTTTCAAGCAGATCGTTGACCGTGCCGACTTCGTCGACCCCGCCTTCGTGGGCACCTGGGGCGCGTCGGACGAAGACATGTTCAACCAACTGGACAGGCTGCTGCGCGAAGACGCCGACCAGCCCACGTTCACGCTGGCGTTCAGCGTATCGAACCATTCGCCTTGGGAATACCCCGCCGGCCGCATTCAGACGGAAGGCAACCCAGCCACGGTGGAAAACACCGTGCGCTATGCGGATTGGGCACTGGGCCGCTTCTTTGAACGCGCCAAAGCATCGCCCTATTGGGAAAATACGGTCTTCCTGGTGGCCGCCGACCACGATTCCCGCGTGTTTGGCGCCAGCCTGGTGCCGGTGCGCCACTTTCATATCCCCGCCGTGATCCTGGGCGCGGGTATCGAAGCGCGCCGCGACGACCGCCTGATCAGCCAGATCGACCTGCCGCCGACCCTGCTGTCACTGATTGGCGTGGATACCGAACACCCGATGATCGGCCACGATCTGACGCGCAGCACGCCGGGCCGCGCCATCATGCAGTACGACAGCACCTACGGCTATCTGAAGGAAAACGATCTGCTGGTGCTGGCGCCCAACAAGACGCCCCTGCAATACCGCTACACCGCCCCGGAAGACTACGCGCCCGTGGCGTTGAACCCCGAGCTGGCGACCGAAGCGCTGGCGCACGCGCTTTGGCCCAGCTGGGCCTACCGTGAAGGCCGCTACAGCTTGCCGGGCATTGTGCCCGAGCAGGCCGCCGCGCCCACCACTACACCGACCGCCGGTCCGCCGGCCGCCGGTCCGCCGGCCGCTTGAAGTCCCGCCGCGCGTTTTCGCTAAGCGCGTGGCAATGGCACCCCGGGTTGTGATCGTTCACCATGCCCACCGACTGCATGAATGCGTAGACGGTGGTGGGCCCCACGAACTTCCAGCCCAGTTTCTTCAGCGCCTTGGACAAGGCCACGGATTGCTCGGACGTTGAAGCGCCCAACGTCGAGGCGGCGCCGGTTGGGGCTTCGAAGCGCCAGAAGAACGCCGCCAGCGAGCCTTCTTTTTCAATCATTTCCAGGGCGCGGGCCGCGTTGTTGATCACGGCTTCGATCTTGCCGCGATGCCGGACGATGCCGGCGTCGGCCAGCAACGCCAGCACTTGCGGTTCGCCGAACCGCGCCACCTTGGCGGGGTCGAAATCGGCGAAGCCGCGCCGGAATGCCTGACGCTTGTTCAGGATGGTGCGCCAGCTAAGGCCCGACTGGAACCCTTCCAGGGAAAGCTGTTCGAACAAGGCGCGGTCATCGCCTTGCGGACGCCCCCATTCTTGGTCGTGATAAGCCATGTATTCGGCGGATGTATCCACCCAGCCGCAACGGGCCAGGCCGTCGGGGAAATCGGTTTTAGCGTTCAAGGCGTTGCTCCAGGCGGCAGTCAGGCCACCGATGCTACCCCAGCAACGTCCCCGAAAAAAGTCGTAGCGGCCGCAGTCCGAATCCCGCTACTATTTGCGCCCTGATCCCGCGCCGGCCGCGGCCTGGACAGGCTTTCGAATTGCTCCCCATGTCCCTGCTCGAGACCGCTGTCCTGACGTTCGTGTCACCCGCCGTGCTGGCCGGTGACCATCCCGACGCAAACCCCTGCCTTGATTGCGGCGCCTGCTGCTCGCACTTCAGGGTGTCGTTCTATTGCGGGGAACTGGCTGGCGAAAACGGCGGCCACGTCCCCGTGGAACTGGTCACCCAGATGAGTCCGCTGCGCGCCTGCATGAAGGGCACCGAGATGGGCGGCGGCCGCTGCATATCGCTGCGCGGCGAACTCGGCCAGCCCGGCATCCACTGCGCCATCTACGAGAACCGCCCCACGCCCTGCCGGGAATTCGACATCTGGATGCCGGACGGCTCGCCCAACCCTGATTGCCAGCGCCTGCGTATCGGGCTGGGCTTGCCGCCGGTGCCGCCGCGCCCGGATGCGGAAAACGATCCGCAAGGCCCGCTGCTTCCGGACCAGCCCGCCGCGGCCTGATCCGGCGCGCTGGCCATCGCCGGCCGCTTGCGTACCCGCACCAGCTCTGGATCCTTGCCCAGAAAGGCCAGCACGTCGCGCATGACGCGGTCGCGCTCATGGTCCACGCAGATCATGTGATAGCTGTCTTGCAGCATCACTACCGTCGCGCCGGGAATGCGCGAACCCAGGAAGCGCGCCGACCGCGGACTGGTCAGCTCGTCTTCTTCGGCGTGCATGATCAGCGTCGGGCAATCCAGTTGCCACAACCCTTGCTGCACCATGCCGCGCAGGCGGTCCACCTGCCGCACGCAAGCCAGCGGCACCCACTGGTAATGGAACCCGTCGCCGCGCGCAAAACCCGCTTTGATGAAGGCGCGCACCAGCTCGCTTTTCACGCCGTAAGGGTCTTCTTCCTGAACCCGGATCCGCCGCGGCACCCCCGGCACGTAATACAGCAGATACCGCAGGCCGCGATACCACGGCGTGCTCCAGCCATCCAGGAACACGGGCGCCGACAGCGCCACCAGCGCGCCCCGCGTGTGCGATTCACGCTTGCAGAGTTCCACGGCCAACAACGCCCCCAGGCACATGCCGATCACGTGGACCACCTCGTACCGCGCGCACAGCTCCCGATAACGCCGCGTCACCACGTCCATCCAGTCTTCCACCCGCACGTCCAGCAGGTCTTCCGGTTGGCCGGCGTGGCCGGGCAACGTCACGCCGTGCGTCTCCACGCCGGCGCGCGCCAGCACCTTATGCAGCCCGCCCATATCGAATTCCGTACCGCCCAACCCATGGATAAGCAACGCGCCGGTGCGCCGCGGCCTCAAAAGGTCATTCATTTCTCACCTCAAGAACATCTCGGTGGACGAACGAACCCCTGCCCACCCCGTGCCGCCATACTAGGGACGGGGCGCAAATGAAGATCCGCAAAAATGTCGGAGAAACGTGAAGATGCGTAAAGGCGGCACGGCCGCCCGGCTAGCGGTCCGCCAGGTAGCGGGTCGGCGTCATGCCGAAAGCGCTGCGGAAGCTGCCGATGAACGCGCTGGTGCTTTCATAACCCACCGACAGCGCGGCCTCGGTGACGGAGCCGCCTCGGCTCAGCATCTCCAGGGCGCGCAACAGTCGCGCCTGCTGCCGCCATTGGCCCAGCGTCACCCCGGTTTCTTGCCGGAACCGGCGCATCAAGGTCCGCGACGACATGTTCAAGCGCTGCGCCCATTCGTCGATGCCGGCGGTATCGTCCGGCGTGTCCAGCAAGGTATTGGCCAGGTCCTGCAAGCGCGGATCGTCGGGCATGGGCAACAGCTGGGGCGCATGCTCGCGCTGCGCCAGCTCTTGCAGCAGCACGTCGAACAACTGCTGCTGGTAGGCGGCCGAGACCGCGCCGTCCTGGTTGCTGGTGAACCGGTCGATCAGGGCTTCGATCAGTTTGGACGACGGCCAGGAACGGCAGTGTGGCGGCAGCCGGCCGCAGACGTCGCGCCGCACATACAGGAATGAGCCTCGCGCATTGCCAAACCAGCGCGCGCCATGCGGCGTGCCCGGCGGGATCCAGCCCAGGCTGCCCGGCATCACGGTCCAGACCTCCGCCCCGGCCTGCACCAACACCAGCCCTTCGTGCACCAGCACCAGCATGCCCTCGTCATGGACATGCGAGGGCACCGCAATGCCTTTGGTTTCGCGGCGGCCTTGCACGCGGAACGGGGTCAGCAGCACGTCGGGAAGCGGGTCGGCGATAGCCACATGAAGCATGGTTGGCAGGTTTGAGCTACAGGTTGACGGGTTCCCGTTAGCGGGTTCAGTTGAAAATGTACATCATTCTCATCAGTCGGGCATCAGCCCCCCGAACGGAGAAACCACATGGACACCACGCGGCTGCGCGACGCCGGCATCAAAGCCACCTTCCCCCGTCTGAAGATCCTGGACATCTTCTATCAACACGCCAATCAGCACATGAGCGCGGCAGACGTCTACCGCAGCCTCATCTCGGACCGCAGCAGCATCGGCCTGGCGACGGTTTATCGCGTGATTACGCAACTTGAGGACGCCGGGCTACTCAAACGTACTCAGCTCGATGCGCACATCACCGTATTCGAGCTCAACGACAAAGGGCACCACGACCATATGGTCTGCACGCATTGCGGGCAGATCCTGGAATCCAGCGATCCCGCCATGGCGCAATTGGTCAGGAAGATCGCCAAGCGCAGCGGCTTCGCGCTGGATTCCTACAGCCTGGTGCTCTACGGCGGCTGCGGCTGCAAGCCCGGCGCGCCCGCTCAACCCCACGGAGAATTCGAATGAACCGCGATCAATTTTTCTTCCACGACCTATCCCAGTTCCCGATCGTCACCGCCAAGCACGGCGGCGCGCCCAAAGGCTATTCGGCAAGCTGGATCCGCGAAATGGAACTGCTGGTGAATAACCCCCAGACCTTCGTCATGGTCGTGCCCGACATGCGCCACGAAGCCGGCCATGACGACCGCAAGGCCATGATCGAATGGCAGACGACCAATATGCCGCGCCTGAAGGCGCGCTGCCGGGCCTTTATCGCCGTCGAACGCGACACGGATGCGCTGGACAAGGTCCGCAAACAGGGCGAAAAAATGGCCCGCGCGTTCGGCATGCCGTTCCTGGCGGTCGCCACCCCCGGCGAAGCGATGCAATGCGCGCGCGAGCTCTTGGGACACAGCGGCCCCGGCGGCTTCATCGTGGACTAAGCCACGGGGCCAAGTTCGTCCGTATGGCGTACTACCAGTGGCCTAGGGCTTTCCATTGGCTTAAGACTTGGCGCGCCAGGCCGTTGTCTATGTGCCAGGCGCCGCGATGTGCGGCGCCATCCGCCACAACCAGACCCCGAGCCGCCAGACGCATGAACCGCGCCATTGCCTGTATTTTTTGTGAATCGACGCTGGCACAAGGCGCGCTGCTGCTTGAAAAGAACGGCGAGACCATCTGTAAAACCTGCGTGGACCAGTTCGCCGCGCTGTTCGCCGAGCGGGCGTGGGTTATGGCGGCCACGTTGCAGGAAAAGTTGGATGTGTTGCTGGAGGCCAGCCAGCGCGCACTGGCGCAAAGCGAATCCCTGGCCGAGCGCGCCCGCGCTTGCGGCCTGAGTCTGGATGAATTGGCTGGAACGTCAACGCGCACGCTTTCCTAAGCCCTTTCCGAATACGATCGCTTCGCTGCGCTCAGTCAGACCTACGATGCAAGCGCAGGCGTTACTCGGAAATTCCCTACAGACCTTGCCGTAACGCCCTGCATCGTGGAGGCAAGGATCCGCCTACTCTGGTGTTTTTGGGGCGGAGCTATTGATGTTAAAGCGTTTATATATATGCCGGGTCGTCTGTTTTATTTTCTTGTTCTCTCTGTCAAGCATTTCTGCTGCCGTGGTAATAACGTCAACAGACAGCCAGCACGAATCCACGGGAATCAGATATTATTTTACCGTTACCGACTGGGATAGCGGCGGCGTCAAACTCTGTAATGACACGTCCGCAACAAGGTGCACACTAATAATAGCTGGAGTTCGGTCACCCGATGATTTCATGGGAATGATCTCGAATGGAATATCCTGGAGCGTAACACCGTCATCCATGCAGGAAGTGTATTCCCAGCTGAACAGGCAGGGGTTTTCCGTCCCTTATCGTGGATCAATACTTGTTCCGAAAGGCACGCAAACCTCGAGCCGTTTCTGCATTACCTTTGCCCAAGGATATAGCTGGGGATCCTCCGGAGGGGCAGTCGCCCCTATCGGCCCGTGCGCGAAGGTCATTCCAGCGGCGTTGCAATGCGATATCAGAGGCAATACCACCATCAGCCACCGCGAATTGTTCAGCGATGCGATCGATGGCAATGAAGCACAAACCCAACTGCAATTAACCTGCACCGGAGTCACCAGCGTCATCGTCAAAACGACTGCCGATGACACGCTCGGCGTCAAGCTTAGAACGAACGAAGGCTTGTATTCGAAACTCACGATTGATGGGAAAAGCACGGCGCGCGGCGTGCCAATCAACGTTTCCGATAACGTGCATACGAATATCTCCTTGAAATCGACGCTCGTCACAAGGGGAATCGTCAAATCAGGCGAGTTTTCCGGGTCCACCGTGCTGACGGTCTCCCTTCCGTGACCGCGCCTGCGATACCGCTGATACTCCTCCAGTCGGAAATTTCCCACGAACCTTGTCGCAACGCCCGGCATCCCAAAGGCAAAAATCCGCATATCCTGTCTTTTTTTGGGCGGAGCCTTCGATGTTCAAGTATTCAAATATATACAGGGTCGCCTTTTTTATATTCCTGTTTTCACTATCCGCCCTTGCACATGCGGTGGTTATCAGCTCAACAAAAAGTCGCTACGAACCCGCGGGAATAAGGTTTTATTTCACCGTATCCGACTGGATGAACGGCGGTGGAACATTTTGCGAAAACCTCGACGCCCCCCTATGCACCATTTACATCTTCGGCGCCCAATCCCCCGGCAATAGCTCGTGGATGACGGGTGGCGGCGGCTTCTGGGAGGTTAAACCCTCACCGACCATGGAGGGCGTGCTTGCGCAGATGCAGGGCTTTTCCATTCCTTACCATGGGTCGTTATTGGTCCCCAAGGGCGACCGGATATCCGACACTTTCTGCATTACGTTTGCCGACGGCTACCGATGGCCGAATTCAGGCGGTTCGATAGTGCCGAAAGGCCCCTGCGCAAGAGTCGTGATGCCTGCATTGCAATGCGAGATCAACGGGGACACCACCATCAACCATCACGAGATTTTTAGTGACGCAATTGATGGCAATGAAGCAGAGACGCAGCTGCAATTAACTTGCACTGGCGCAAGCAGTGTCATTGCCAAGACAAGCGTTGAAGATCCGCTAGGAATCAAACTCAGGGCGAACGAAGGTTTGTATTCAAAGCTCACGATCAACGGAAGAAAAGCGTCGGAAGGCGTGTCGATCGAAGTTGAAGAAGGTTTGGCAACGAACATCACGTTGAAATCGACGCTAGCCACCAAAGGCGTCGTTAAACCTGGCGAGTTTTCGGGGTCTACCGTGCTGACCATTTCGCCGCCATGACTGATCGATGCCTTAGATTTGACGCTCGTTCAATACCGAAAACGCCGCTGGCACCCGCGGCGTTTTTTTATTCTGTCCGACATGCCCCCACGAACATTATTGAATGTATCAATTCGCGCCATTTCTATAAATCGGATGGTATCCATTAGCGCATGCCCGGAATATTGGATGGTATCCATTCCGGAGCTATTTATAACGCGGATGGTATCTATTTATTAATTCTTGGTATTGCAAAAAAACTGGTTTACATTGCGTCCTTTTTTTTCGACGAACGATTACGTTCATGCAGATTGGCTTGTTACGTAGCAATACCTTTGCAGCAAATCAGCAATGTTTCGACATCGGACCATTAATCGAAATATAAAGGAACCAGTTTTGAGATACGGCACGAATAAGTGGCTGACGGCGACACTTGCCCTCACTACGACCTACTGCGGCGGTGTCACGGCAGCCGACCTGACGGTTTCGCCCGGCGACACCCAGGTGCTCGACGGTTCGGCTAATTTTCCAGGTGGGGTCGACGTCAACGGCGGCACGCTGGTGATCGGCGGCAATGGCGGTGGAGCCGGCGTTGCAATCGGCGGAAACGTCAATGCGACCTCGGGCGGCACTGTCGCGGGCTTCGGATCGATCAACGGGGATCTCAACGTAACGGGCAACGCGCGCGTCGCGCCGGGTTATTCCGTCGGAACGCCGACCGGCGTGTCCAACGGCAACCTTTTCGTCGACGGCAACTTGTCGATGAACAATGCCGAGTTCACCTTCGAGACCGGCTATGCGGGCTTGCCTATCACCCAGCCGGGCACCGGCGACAACATCACCGTCGGTGGCAACGTTGCACTGAATAACACGACGCTGAACGTCTCGGTCAATACCGTGGGCACCAACGCTGGCTACTATCGCATCCTGTCCTACGGTGGCACGTTAAGCGGCAACGGTCTGTCGTTGGGTTCGGTCACCGGGGACTCCGTGCCCGCTGCGACCATCCAGTCCCTGACCGGCGACAAGCAGATCAACCTGATCCTTGGCCCAAGCACCACCAACCTCTGGAACGGCAACGGCGCGGCGTCCGCAACCCGTTCAGGCGGCGGCAATGGCACCTGGAGCGCCACCAGCACCAACTGGAACAGCCCCAGCAATGCCACGGGGGCCCTGCCCGATGGTGGCTATGCCATCTTCACCGGCGCGACCGGCACGGTGACCGTGGACGGCAGCGCCGGCCCGGTGCGCGTGTCGGGCATCCAGTTCGCCACCGACCGGTATCGCCTGCAAGGCGCTCCCATCACCCTGGTCGGCAGCGGCGGCAACCCGCCGGCGATTGTCGTGGGCGACGGTACGTATGCCTCCGGCCAGTTCGTGGACACCATCGACAACCCGTTGCAGGGCACGCAGGGCTTCGTCAAGACCGGCCCCGGTTCCGTGATCCTTACCGCCGACAGCAGCGGTCTGACCGGCCCCATCCTGATCGCCGACGGCGCCTTGGAGATCGACGGCAAGCTGAACGGCCCGGTCGATATCGGCCGCGAAGTCGTGCTGGCGGGCGTCGGCCAGTTGGGCAGCACGACCTTGTATCCGACCGCCGTCGTGTCTCCGGGCAATGACGGTTCGCCCATCGGCACGCTCACCATCAACGGCAACCTCACCTTCGGTGAAAACACCATCTATCGCGTGCACGCCAATCCGGCCAGCAACGCAAGCGACCGCATCCACGTCACGGGCGTCGCCTACCTGGATGGTAGCGTGGCGCACGTGGGACCCGACGGCAACTATGCGCCGCGCACCACCTACAACATCCTGACCGCCGACGGCGGCATACAGGGCAGGTTCACCGGCGCGTCAAGCGCGTACGCGTTCTTGACCCCCACGCTCAGCTACGACGCCAAAAATGCATTCATGACGCTGACGCGCAACGACGTGCCGATTGGCAGTGTCGGCGGCACCGACAATGAAAGCAGCGTGGGCGGCGCGCTGGATCAGGAGCAGCCTCCCGCAGCTGGCAACGGATCGCCGTCGACGGGCAATGGATCGCCGGCGACCGGTAACGGGTCATCTTCGACGGGTAGCGGATCGTCCACGGCGGGCAATGGCTCCGCGTCGACGGGCAGCGGATCGTCCACGGCAGGCAATGGCTCCTCGTCGACCGGCAGCGGATCATCCGCGACGGGCGACGCAACGTCGGCAGGCGCTGCAACGTCCCCGAACGCCAACGGTACGCCGACCGCCGGAACTGAATCGCCGGTGGTCGAAAGCGGCAACGCGGCGGCCAGGAATACGGGCGCAGGCCAGGTAGCGATGGCCGTCCTTTCCATGACGCCGGGTGAAGCGCGCTCGGCCTTGAAGATGCTCTCTGGCGAAGCGTACGCAAGCACCGCGAGCGTGCTGCAAAGCCAGGGCGATACCGTGCGCACGATGCCGCTGTCCCACCTGCGCGGCAACCTCGACGCGCCGCTCTTGGCCGGACGCCCGACGGCGCAACTGGGTGCCGCGTCATCCAACGCGCTGCCGCAAAGCGGCGCCTCGCCGGTCTGGGCGCAAGCGTTCGGCAACTGGAGCACGTTCGGCGGCGACGGCAACGCATCAAGCGTCAGCCAATCCGCCGGCGGGCTTTTCGTTGGCGGTGACGGCGCCGTCGGCGGCGGCTGGAGATTGGGCGGCGCGCTGGGCTACATCGGCAGCCACAATTCCATTGCCGATGCGTCCTCGCGCACCAATGTCGACAGCTATACCGCGACGTTGTTCGGCGGACGGAACTTCCCCGCCGGCCCCGGCCATCTCCGCTTCATGGCTGGCGCGGCCTACACCTGGCACGACATCGACACGAAACGTGATGTGGCCGCTGGAAGCCTGAATCAGCGGCTGGAGTCCTCCTATCACGCCTCTTCGACGCAAGTGTTCACCGAACTGGGCTACAACCTGCCGGTGGGCGATGCCTACACCATCGAACCCTACGCCGGCCTGGCTTGGAACCAGGTGCGCACGCGCGACTTCCAGGAATCGGGCGGCTCGGCGGCCTTGCACGGCTCGGGGAATTCCGACGATGTCACCAGCACCACGCTGGGATTGCGCGGCGCATGGCAATTCGGCTCCGACGAGGCGCCGGGACGCTTGACCGCTACGTTAGGCTGGCGCCATGCGATGGGCGATGTGAAGCCCCGACAGGAACTGGCGTTCAGCGGCGGCAGCACGTTCTCGGTGACGGGTGTCCCGATCGCGCGCGACGCCGCGGTGCTGGGCTTGGGCGCCGAAGTGGCCATCACGCGCAACACGACGGCAGGCATCGCCTACGACGCGCAGTTCGGTGGCGGCAACCGCCAGCAAGCCGGTCTGCTCAAGTTGGCCGTGCGGTTCTAGGGCGTGCGCTTTTAAGCCATGCACTTCTAAGCCATGCCCGCCTCGGTCCCGCCATTCCAGGCGGGGCGTACCAGGGCAAAGGAACAAGCCCCCTGCAGTGTGACTGCGGGGGGCTTTTTTTGCGCTATGGCATAACGACGCTGCTGGCGGACTCCGTCCGCATCAGGAAATCGATCACGGCGCGCACGGCGGGAAGCTGGCCCCGCTTGTGTGGCGTCAAGATCGTTGTCATCACGCTGCCTGCGATCCAGGCCGGTAACACCCGTACCAACCGCCCCTCATTGACCGCTTGCGCCGAGATCATTTCGGGCAGGCAGACAATGCCAAGCCCCGCCTCCGCAGCCTTCATCAACGACACCGATTCATCGGCATACAGCAGCGGCTGCGGCGCGACCTCCACGATGCGGCCGCTGGCATCGCCCAAGCGCCAGCGCTTCATCGTCAGGTTGGTCATCAGTCCGTCGTGCTCGCTCAAGGCCTCCGGCACCGGGGGTTCGCCGCGCCGGGCGACGTAAGACGGCGCAGCCACCAGCGTAATCGGCTCCTCGCTCATGCGTCGTTGCACCAGATCCGAATCCGGCAGCGCCGCGAAATGACTTCGGATCGCAAGATCAAAGCCCTCCTGCACCAGATCGATAAAGCGGTCCGTGACGTGCAACTGGATACGCAGTTTTGGATATTGCCGCGCAAGGATGGGCAGGCGGTCCGCAAGCTGGAACTGCGCGATGGGCACAGACGCCGTGATCCGCACGGTGCCGCTTGGCTCCGCCAGGCGTCGATGCACGACGGCTTGGGCGGCCTCGGCCTCGATCATCACCGCGCGGGCGTGGTCGTACACGTCGCGTCCCACGTCGGTCAGCGTAAAGCTGCGCGACGTGCGGTGAAGCAACTGGACGCCCAGCGTGGCTTCCAGCGTCGCCACCCGCTTGCTGACCGTCGATTTCGGGCAATCCAGGCGCCGGGCAGCCGCCGCGAAGCCGCCGCTATCGACCGCCTGAGCAAAAAAATGCAGGTCATTGAGGTTCAGCATGTTCGTCTATGCATGTGGACATTGAGGCGCAATTTATCCATCTTTTGCCACGATGTCCACGTATGTATATTTCACCGTATCAACAACGGAGAAATGACATGAACCCCACCTCTGAACCGATCTTCACCGCCGGCTTCCCTCTCGGCAGCTCGGCCGGGCTCGTTACCGCTTTCGAATGGCTCGGCCAGCCCTATCGCATTACCCGGGTGGACATGCTGGGGGAGATGCGCACCGACGCCTACAAGCGTCTGAATGGCCGAGTGGAAACACCCGTACTGATCACCGAAGAAGGCGATGTTCTCACCGAGACGATGGCGATCGCCCTATGGCTCGAGGCGCGAGACACCCAGCGCCGCATCAGCTTCGAACCCGGCACGCGGCAGGCCCACCGGCTGCATCAGTACCTGGCTTTCCTCAATACCGGCTTCACCGGCGCGTTTTATCCCATGTGGGTCGCGCTGGAGGCGCCGGACGCCACCGAAGGCGAAAAGGAAACGCTGCGCAAGTTCGGACGCAGCTTCGTGGCGCTACGACATGAACAGCTTGAGGCGATGATAGGCGACAGCGATTATCTGCTGGGCAACCAGCCGACGCTTGCGGACGCGGTGTTCGCCGGCGTGGCGCGCTGGGTGGATTTCCATCAGGCGATCGAACCGCGGAACTATCCGCGCATCCTGGCGTTGCGCCAGCGCATCGAGGCCGACCCTGCATTTCGCTTCGCAGCGGCCATTGAAGATGGCAAGCCGGCGATTGGCAGCGGCGCAATGAAAGGCCTTGTCCCGCTAGAGACGGTCTTGCACCATACAAGCGGCGCCCTGCCGGCCTGAGTCTGCCCCTCCTAGTCCGTCAGAAGACAAAGAAGCGCTGACAAGGATACGCCGCCAAAGAAAAACGCCGCTAGCAATAGCGGCGTTTTTCATACTGCAGGTGTTTGGTTGGTGGGCTGAGCGAGACTCGAACTCGCGACCAACGGATTAAAAGTCCGCTGCTCTACCGACTGAGCTATCAGCCCGACCGAAGCCAGAAATTATGGCGGATTTTCTTAAGCTTGTCAAAAAGTTTGGCGCAAGCTGCCTTAACTTCCCGGCTGGCGCCTTTCCTGCATCGCTACCGGCCGCCCATGAAAAACGGCCGCACGCGGCGGCCGTTCCCGGGTACGAATGGGCCTGGAATTACCAGGCAGCCACCACGGCGCCCTTGTACTTGGTCTCGATGAACTGCTTCACGGCCGGGCTGTGATAGATGCTGACCAGCTTGGCGAAGTCGGCGCGATCCTTGTCCTTTTCACGCACGACCAGCACGTTGGCGTACGGCGAATCCGGCGATTCCTGGGCGATCGCGTCCTTGGTCGGGTTCAGGCCGGCTTCCAGCGCAAAGTTGGTGTTGATGGCCGATGCATCCGTGTCGTCCAGCGAACGCGGCAATTGGGCAGCGTCGAGTTCGATGAAGCGCAGCTTCTTCTTGTTCTCGACCACGTCGATCGGGGTCGCCTTCAGGCCGGCTTCGGGACGCAGCTTGATCAGGCCGTTGGCTTGCAGCAGCAGCAAAGCACGGCCGCCGTTGGTCGGATCATTCGGCAGCGCGATGCGGGCGCCGTCCTTCAGTTCGGCCAGGGACTTGATCTTCTTGCTGTAGATGCCGATCGGGAAAATCACGGTCTTGGCGATGCTGACCAGCTTGTAGCCACGGTCGGCGTTGGCGTTGTCCAGGTAGGGCTGGTGCTGGTAGCTGTTGACGTCCAGGTCGCCCGAGGCCAGCGCCACGTTGGGCTGCACGTAGTCGGTGAATTCGATGATCTGGATGTTCAGGCCCTGCTTGGCGGCTTCGGCCTTCACCACATCAAAGATCTGCGCGTGCGGGCCGGCAGTGACGCCCACCTTCAGCGGCTTGTCCTGAGCCAGCGCGGGCTGGGCAAAAACGGCGGCGCCCAGGGCGAACGCGGCCAGCGACTTCAAAACCTTGATGCTCATGTTGCGATATCCCGAATAACGGATGTAGAGAAAAGAATGGTTCGGCGCCGTTGCGTTCAGCGATGCGACAAGCGGCGCACGAAACGGTCGCCAAGGCTTTGGATGGCCTGGACCAGGACGATCAGCACGATCACGACCGCGGCCATGACGTCCGATTGGAAACGTTGATACCCGTAGCGGATGGCCAGGTCGCCCAGGCCGCCGCCGCCGATGGCGCCGGCCATCGCCGAATAACCGATCAGGCTGACCACCGTGACGATGGTCGCGGCAATCAGGCCCGGCAAGGCCTCGGGCAGCAGCACCTTCCGGATGATCTGCATCGGCGATGCGCCCATGGCGCGCGCCGCGGTGATCAGCCCCGGGTCGACTTCACGCATGGCGTTTTCCGCGATGCGGGCCATGAACGGAATCGCGGCCACCGACAGCGGCACAATGGCGGCCGCGGTGCCGATGGAGGTCTGCGCGACCAGACGCGTGAACGGGATGATGGCGACCATCAGGATCACGAACGGCACCGAGCGGGTAGCGTTGATGACGGCGCCCAGCACGTGATTGACGGGCTGGTTCTCCAGCATGTTGCCGCGCGCGGTCACCGTCAGCGTCACCCCCAGCGGGATGCCGATCACCACCGCGATGGCGCTGGCAACGCCCACCATCAACAGGGTGTCAAGCAGCGACGTAATAAGCAGATCGATCAGTTGCGGACTCATGAGCTATTTCTTCAACGGTGATGTCACGGGCGGCCAACGCGGCGATGGCGTCCTTGACCGCGGTGGGCGCGCCTTGGGCCAGCACGAACATCGTGCCCACGGCCACGCCCTGGATGTCTTCGACGCGGGCCTGGACCAGGCCGACGTCCAGCGAATATTGCTTGGACAGATCCGACAGGAACGATCCCGACGAATCCGTGCCGGTCAGGGACAGGCGCAGCAGACGCACGGCCTGACCCGGATTGGCGGCGGCCAGCGTGGCGATGCGTTCCTTGACGGCGGCCAGCGTGGCGTCGGTCAGGTCGGACGCGGTAGCGGCCGACACCATGCCGCGCGTGACCTCGTGGCGCGGCTGCGCGAACACTTCACGCGTGCTGCCCACTTCGACCACTTCGCCTTGCGACAGCACGGCGACGCGGTCGCAGACTTCGCGCACGACTTCCATCTGGTGCGTGATCATCACGACGGTGACGCCGGTCTTGCGATTGATGTCGCGCAACAGCGCCAGGATGTTGTGCGTGGTTTCCGGGTCCAGCGCGGACGTGGCTTCATCGCTGAGCAGCACGTCGGGATTGTTGGCCAGCGCGCGCGCAATGCCCACGCGCTGCTTCTGGCCGCCGCTGATCTGGCTGGGATAGCGGTCGCGCAGATGCTCAAGGCCCACCAGCGCCAGCAGACGTTCGACGCGGGCCGGGATCTCGCCCTTGGCCACGCCGGCGATCTCCAGCGGCAAGGCCACGTTGCCGTAGACGGTACGGCGCGACAGCAGGTTGAAACCCTGGAACACCATGCCGATGCGGCGGCGCTGGCCGCGCAGCTGTGCTTCGTTCAGCCCGGTGAGCGGTTGCCCCCCGATGGTGATCGTGCCTTCGTTGGGCCGTTCCAGCAGATTGATGCACTGGACCAGCGTGCTTTTACCGGCCCCGCTGGGGCCTATGATGCCGAAGACCTCGCCCTGCGCGATATGCAGGTTGATGCCTCGCAGCGCCTGGAATTCTCCATGCGGCGTGGCATAGGTCTTGGATAGGTTCTCGATGTGAATCATGGCAAGCGATTTTGTATCTTTTCTCTTCTAAAGAGAACGACCGTTTTTTCCATTTTCTATAACTATAAGTAATATAGAACGCTGTGGCCGCCGACAGGCGGGCCGGCAGGCCTATCTCGAAATGCTGCAATCGGGTGCCGGGCAAAAGGCGTAAAGGGCAGTCAGGAAGGAAAGCCTTCCTGACTGCCCTTTTGTCGCGGTGGGCGG
>NZ_JBHFII010000026.1:195163-238416 GCF_057334215.1 Achromobacter maghribensis
GGCGGGTCAGCCGGCCACGCTACCGTCAACGTGCGCGGGAGATGCGGACTTCCGCGCCCCGGCGCTTGACCTCAAGGCCTTCGGACGGCGAAATGCGCAGTCCTTCCAGCCCCTTGATGTAGCTGGAGCCCTGCATCTGCATCACGCGGATCTTGTTGCGCATGACGACCGGGTTATGCACCGGCATGCCGAACATCCACACTTCGTCCAGGATGCGGGCCGAGTTGAACTCGCCCGTATGCTGCGCGGCAGGTCCCAGACAGAGCATGTGCCCTTCGCGGCCGAAAACCGGGAACTGGCCCAGTTCGCAGTCGATCGTCCAGGTCGTGCCGCCTTCGTAGCGGTGCCCCGTGTTCAGGTCCCACCACGCCTCGCCCTTGGGCAGGTACACGCGCACCTGCTTGCCGGGTTCCGTCACGGGTGCCACTAGCAGGGCCGGGCCCAACAGGTATTGCAGGTCCCATTCATGCGCGTGCGGGTCGTTCGGGAACGACAGCGCCATGGAACGCTGCACCGGCAAACCGGTGCGGGCCGAGTCTTCGATGGCGCCCAGCACGTAAGGCACCAGGCGATAACGCCACTGCATCCAGGTCCTGGCCTGGGCCAGCGTTTCTTCGCCGAAGTCCCAGGGCATCAGGCCTTCAACGCCCTGGAACGAGAAGTTCGCCGAAAACACGCCGATGGTCAGCCAGCGCAGGTACAGCTCGGAGGTCATGCCCGAGCGATCGCGCGAGGCCGAGCCGATGCCGTGCACCTGCACGGGCACGCCGCTGGCGCCGATGGACAAAGCAGTGCGCAGGGTATGGCGCAGGCCATCCCAGGTATTTTCCACCTGCGGCCCCACCTGCCACGGCAGGCGCTGCGCGGCCGGGAACAGGTCGGAGCTGGGCACCACGCCTTCCGGCGGCACCTTCAGGCCGGCAACGGCATCGAACAGCGCGCGGCGCACCAGCAGCGGATACATGCTGCGCAGCGCCGGGCCGGTTTCGCCGTTGCGGGCGGTCACGCCGTCGGGAATGGCGATCTGGGCGTCGCACGCCGGCGCGTCCAAACCGTCTTCGATCAACAGGCGATGGCGTTCGACCCACTGGTTGTAGATGTCGCGATAGGTCAGGTCCAGCAGGCCATAAGGTTGCCCCGAGGTGGCGGCGTTACCGTCGAACACCTGGGCCGACCCGTCGTCCTTGGTCAGCAGCCAACCGCGGTCTTCCAGCTCTTCGAACAGCGGGCTGGACTTCAGCACGCCGGGGAAACCGGAGGCAGAAACATGCACGTTGTGCTTGTGGAAGAGCGCCAGCATCTGCTTGGCGTCCGGGAAGCGCTGGGCATCCCATTCGAAGACGGCCTTGTCGGACTGGAAGCCCCAGGCTGCCGGCTGCGCCAAGGTCACGGCGTCCACCGGGATCTGGTTTTCACGCATGCGGGCAACCAACGCCACCGTCTGCGTCGGCATCTCGCCCGTGGCCTGCTGCAACCACGCGCCCATCGCCCACAGCACGGGCTGGCCGGCGCGGCCGGTCAGCGCGGTGTACTGGTTCAGGATTTCCGCAGGCTCGCCGGCAAACAGGAACAAGTCCAGGACGGCATCGTCCACGGTCAGCACGTAGGCTGAATCCGCAGGCGCGACGCCTACCGTGTGCTCGACGCGACGCATCGTGTTGACGTAGACGCCCCAGCCGCGCGGACTCCAGGCCAACGGCAAGGCGCGGTGCTCGGGATCATCGGAAACGACCGATTCTTCGCGGCGGTTCAGGTCGCCCGGAGTTTCGCCCAGGCCGAAGACGCGATCGTCGCCCTGCAGGGTGAACCCCGCCGACCAGACCGCGTCATCGTCCTGGTCCAGCGCGTTGTGCCCGAATGCGGGCGTATGCGCGGAAACCTCGGACTCGAACACCCGTTCATCGTTGCGGTAGAGCGCCACGCGCACGGGGTTGGATTGGAGCTCCAGGGCAACGTCGCCCTGGGTAATGCGCCAGCCATCCCCGCCTTCGCGAGGGGCAATGGCGGCTTCGCCCACGGCCTCTTGGCGCGCGAGCAGCATCTCCGCCACGGCGCGCGCACGCGCGCTGGGCTTATCTTCATTCAGGTGGTTCGCCTCGCCGCAGCGCAGGCGAAAAACACCAGGCGCATGCGCCTCGACTACCAGGTGCAACCCATCGCCCGCATCGAAATCGAAGCGACTGGGGCGGGACGTCAGCAGCTCAATGTTATCGAGCTGGGTAGTATGGGCAAAGTCGAACTTGGGCGGCACAGAGCATCCCCCGGCTTAAGCCAAAAACCATCAAAAGACGCTATTTTGACGGATTTGAGCTTTGAAATAAACTCGGTCCCTCTTTTGGAAGGCGATCTCATCCAAAAAAGGGGCATAAAGCCCTCGGCCAGCGCCCATTGGTCTTGATGCCCACGAGCCGCCGAAACGCCAATTTCGAGCCCAAAGCGGCCTATTTGGCGCCAAATCCTGGCAATTACTGCAATTCTACGCCACCTGACCCCGGGGCCCGTCACCGGCCTGACTTTTTTTCACCTTGGCGAAATAAGTTGGGCCAGATCGGTTTCCAGCGGCGACGGCTCGCCAGCCAGGCGGGCGGCGATCAGGTCGCCCATCAACGCCGACCAGGACAGCCCCCGCGAGGCGTAACCGACAGCCAGCCACACGCCCCGAGCATGGGGCAATTCGCCTACGGCCGGCAAGCGCCCCGGCAGCACGGCACGCCAACCGGCCCAGCCGGGCAGGCTACCGGGCACCAGCGCATCGAAGTCCGGGAAGTGACCGCTTAGTAGTCCCGCCGCCTTGGCCAGCGTGACGCGCTGCCCGTCGGCGCTGACACGCGCTTCGGCGGCGTCGTGGACGTAGGTGCTGCCCACCACGCAGCCGGGCCCCACGTCGGGCAGCAGATATCCTTCGCCCCCGACGATGCAACGGGGACCTCCGGACAGCGCCGCCGCCGGCACCAGCGTCACCTCGCCCGTCAGCGCATGCATCTGCGCGACCCGCGGCAGCGGGTCCAGCAGGCCACTGTCGGCCAGCATGTTGCGCGCGCCCGCCGCATTGGCCAGGATCACGACCTGAGCCTGCGCCAGTTCAGCGCCCTGCTCGTCCATCACGCGCCACCCCTGCCCGACCGGCTCGACGCGCGCGGCCTTGCCCGGCAACAGGGCCGCCCCGGACGTCTCGAGCAATGCATCGATCAGGCGGTTGGGCTGCACCAGCATGCCCTGGGAAAAAAACACGCCGCCGCGCGCCAGCGGCAGGCCGGCCAGGGCGCTGGCCTCGTCGCGGTCCACCTGGCGCACCCAACCGGACGGAAACGCCAGCGTTTCCAGGGTACTGGCCAGCGCGGCGGATTTACCCGCATCGCGCTCGACCTGGACGGTGCCGCACACGCGAGGCGCGGCGTCGCCCGGCAGCCCTTGCCATCGGGCCAGGGCGCGCTGGCTGCCCGCGCGCGACAACCGCGCCCGGGCGTTGTCGTCGCGCGCCACCACGGGCGTCAGCGCCGCCGCAAGATGGCCCGCATGCGCCGGTGCGCCCAGCGCCCGGCCCGCATCCACCACCGTGACGCGCCAGCCTCGACCCGCCAGCGCCTGCGCAATCCCCGCGCCCGCCAGTCCCGCGCCCACCACCACGGCATGCGCCGCGTCCAGGCCGGGCACGGCGGCCATGCGCCCTTCGGCCCGGACCGTGCCCGCCGTCATGTGCCATTTGCCGCCATAGCCGGCCTCGCGCCGTACATCGAAACCCGCATCCTGCAACGCCTGCCGCAACTCGCCGGTGCAGGCCCAGGTCGCCATCGTCGCATCCGGGGCCGCCCGCGCGGCCAGGTTTTGCAACAATTGCGGCGCCCACATCCGGGGATTGCGCTCAGGGGCGAAACCATCCAGGAAAAAGGCGTCGATCCGTGCGCTCAACCGCGCCGCCAACACCTGCGCGTCGCCAAAACCCAGCGTCAACGTCACGGCGCCATTTTCAAATTCCAGGCGATGCAACCCCGGCAACAGCGCCGGCCATTGCGCGGCAAGCCGCTGCCCCAGCTCCGCCAGCGGCGCCGCCGCTGCCTCTCGCGCCAGCAACGCGGACAAATCTTCCTGCGCGAACGGATGCGCTTCCATCGACACCACGTGCAGCGCGGCGGGCCGTTGCGGATCGTCGCGCCACGCCTTCCATAAGGTGAGGAAATTCAGGCCCATGCCGAAGCCGGTTTCGCAGACGGTGAATTGCTTGCGGCCGCGCCAGCGGCCGGGCAAGCCGTTGCCGTGCAGGAACACGTGTTCCGCCTGCCCCGCCGCGCCCGCCGGGCAGTGATAGACGTCGCCATACAAGGAGCTGTACAGCTTGCCGTCGGCGTTGAAACCGACCTCTGCGGGCATCAAGGGGACATAGGGCGCGGGCATGGAATCCTGGAAAACAATCAAGGTTGAGACAAAAGCGAATTGTTGAGCGTCTGCCGGGCAGGCGTTGGATGGACACCACGCGACGCCCGTGTTTCAGGCCCTTGCCTCAAATTTGACGCATACATGGGCTTACACTGGTTTACATGGATACCTATGATCAGCCCCGTTCGCAGGCTTCGCCCATAGACCTGTGCGCCGCAATCGATGCGGCCGTCACTGCGGCTCATGGCGGTGCAGCCATCCTGCAATCCTACGCGCATCACCGCGCCGATCTCGTGATCGACCGCAAGGCGCGCAACGATCTCGTGTCTCAAGCGGACCGCGAAGCGGAAGCCGTCATTATCCAGGAGCTACAGGCCCGCACGCCCAAGTTCGGCATCGTGGCCGAAGAGACGGGCGGCAAGCCCAAGGGCATCGCCACCTGGTATATCGACCCCTTGGACGGCACCACCAATTTCCTGCACGACATTCCGCACTACGCCGTGTCCATCGCGTTGATCGCCCACGCGGGCACCGCGGTCTCGGCCACCGAAACGCTGACGGAAGACACGCCCGTGATCGGCGTGGTGTACGACCCCAACCGCGAAGAACTGTTCACCGCGGTGTATGGCATCGGCGCGTGGCTGAACGGCCGCCGCATCAAATGCTCGCGCACGCAGACAATCGAAGACGCAGTATTGGCTACGGGCTTTCCGTTCCGTGATTTTTCGTTTGCCGGCCAGTACATGCCGATGCTGAACGACGCCATCAAGCGCGCGCGTGGCGTGCGCCGCATGGGCGCGGCCGCGCTGGATCTGGCGTGGACGGCCTGCGGGCGTTACGACGGCTATTGGGAAATGGGCCTGGCGCCCTGGGACGTGGCTGCCGGCACGCTGATCCTGCGTGAAGCGGGCGGCGCGTGTTCGGACATGCACAAGCTGGACCCGTGGCCGATTGGTGGACGCGTCGTGGCGGGCAACCCCGCCATCGAACGCGCCCTGCACGAGATGATCGCGCCCCACCTGGACAATCCCGGCTAAGCCGGAATTTACGCTCGGCCTAGCCCGCTTTACGCGGCAGCCTTGCCCGCGGGTGCGGCCGCCTGCGCATCGGGCCGGAGTTCGCGGCGCAGGATTTTGCCCACGTTGCTCTTGGGCAGTTCTTCGCGGAATTCCACGAAGCGCGGGCGCTTATAACCCGTCAGCTTTTCACGGCACCAGTCCTGCACCTGCGCCTCGGTCAACGACGGATCGCTCTTCACCACGAAGACCTTGACGGCTTCGCCCGAGTGTTCGTCGGGCACGCCGATGGCCGCGCATTCCAGCACGCCCGGCAACTGCGCCACCACGGCTTCGACCTCGTTCGGATAAACCTTGAAGCCGGATACCGCGATCATGTCTTTCTTGCGGTCCACGATGCGCGTGTAGCCCTGCTCATCCATGATGCCGATGTCGCCCGTGCGAAAGAACCCGTCGGCCGTCATGGACTGCTGCGTCTCTTCGGGCTTCTGCCAATACCCCAGCATGACCTGCGGCCCGCGGATGCCCACTTCGCCGCGCTCGCCCAGCGGCACTTCGCGGCCGGCGTCGTCCAGGATGGCCACGTCGGTGGACGGCAGCGGCAAGCCGATGGAACCCGAATACGCCGTGGCATTGGTGGGATTCACCGTGGCAACGGGCGAGGTCTCGGACAGGCCGTAGCCTTCGATCAACGGGCGGCCGGTGATCTTCAGCCAACGTTCGGCCACCGGTTGCTGCACAGCCATGCCGCCGCCCAGCGTCAGCCGCAAGGCCGAGAAATCCAGCTTCGCGAAATCCGGGTTGTGCGCCAGCGCGTTGAACAGCGTATTGACGCCGGGGAACAGATTGATCGGCACCTTGCGCCACGCATTGATCAGCGAAGGCTGGTCGCGCGGATTGATGATGAGCACGTTGCGCATGCCCGCGTGCAGACCATACAGGCCGCACACCGTCATCGCGAACACGTGGTAGAGCGGCAGCGCGCTGATGATGGTCAACTGGCTGCCCGCCAGGTCATGTACCACGGGCTGCGCCACGGCTTCCGTCTGCAGCACGTTGGCCGTGAGGTTGCGGTGCGACAGCATGGCGCCCTTGGGCACGCCGGTGGTGCCACCGGTGTATTGCAACACCGCCACGTCGTCCATCGTCAGCGCGGGCGGCGTGAACGGCAGGCCCGCGCCCTCGCCCAGCACCTGCGGCAGCATGCGCGCGCCGTCGATTCGCCAGGCCGGCACGATCTTCTTGATGTGCCGCGCGGCGAAGTTGACGATGGGGGCTTTCAGGCCACCCAGCAGGTCGCCCGGCCCGGTCACCACGATATGCTTGAGCTGCCCGCGCTGTTTCACCGCCTGCAGCGTGTGCGCGAAGTTTTCCAGGATCAGGATGACGGACGCGCCACTGTCCTGCAATTGGCGTTCTAGTTCGTCGGCCGTGTACAGCGGATTCACGTTCACCACGACAAGCCCGGCGCGTAGCGTGCCCAGCATGCCGACCAGATACGCCGGCACGTTCGGCATCATCAACGCGACCCGGGCGCCCTTGGGCAGACCCAGGCTTTGCAGCCAGCCGGAAAACGCGCGCGCATGCCGGTCCAGTTGTGCATAAGTGATATCGCTGCCCATCGCGGTGCAGGCGATGCGCGAGGCGTATTGCTTGCAGGCCCGGTCCAGCAAGTCGGCCAGTGAGGAATAACCCTCAGTGGAGATTTCTGCCGGCACCCCCTGCGGGTAATGGGCTAGCCACGGACGTGTCATGGTAGTTGTCTCCATTAAATAGATTTTTGATTGATGATAACCTTGTTGCGTTCCCTTTTTCCGCCTGACTTCCCCCATGAAACTGCTCGAACCCATCGTCGCCTGGCATCACGATATCTCCAAGATCCGACGCGACATCCACGCGCATCCCGAATTGGCCTTCCAGGAATTCCGCACGGCTGACGTCGTGGCGGCCAAGCTTGAAGAATGGGGCATCGAAGTCGACCGCGGACTCGGCGGCACGGGCGTCGTCGGCATCATCCGCGGCAACCAGCCCGGTGACCGCGCCGTGGGCCTGCGCGCCGACATGGACGCGCTGCCCATGCAAGAGGTCAACACCTTCGCGCATGCCAGCAAGAACGAAGGCAAGATGCACGCGTGCGGCCATGACGGCCACACCGCCATGCTGCTGGCCGCAGCGCAATACCTGGCGCAGCACCGCGATTACGCGGGCATTGTCTATGTGATCTTCCAGCCCGCCGAAGAAGGCGGCGGCGGCGCCAAGCGCATGATCGACGACGGCCTGTTCAAGCGCTTCCCGATGGAAGCCGTGTTCGGCATGCACAACTGGCCCGGCATGAAGCCCGGCCAGTTCGGCCTGACGCCGGGCCCCATCATGGCGTCCAGCAACGAATTCTCGATCGTGGTCAAGGGCAAGGGCACGCACGCCGGCATGCCCAATCTGGGCATCGACCCGGTCATGGCGGCCGTGCAGTTGGCGCAATCGCTGCAGACCATCATCACGCGCAACCGCAATCCGCTGGACGCGGCCGTGCTGAGCATCACGCAGATCCACGCCGGCAGCGCCGACAACGTCGTGCCCAACCATGCCGAATTGCGCGGCACCGTGCGCACGTTCACGCTGGAAGTGCTGGACCTGATCGAACGCCGTATGGAAGAGATCACGCGCCACACCTGCGCGGCCATGGATTGCGAAGTGGAATTCACCTTCCAGCGCAACTATCCGCCCACCATCAACCACGCCGAAGAAGCCGCGTTCTGTGCCGACGTGCTGCGCGACATCGTGGGCGAGGCCAACGTCAACGACCACGTGCAACCCACGATGGGCGCGGAAGACTTTGCGTTCATGCTGCAGGAGCTGCCCGGCTGCTACGTCTGGATCGGCAACGGCACGGGCGACCACCGCGACAGCGGACACGGCCTGGGCCCTTGCATGCTGCACAACGGCAGCTACGACTTCAACGACGAATTGCTGCCGCTGGGCGGCACCTACTGGGTCCAGTTGGCGCTCAAGCGCCTGGCCAAGGCCTGACCCTACCCGCCGTCCCCCGCCCCGACCGCCAGGCACATCGCCAGGAAGCGGCCGGTGGCGCGGGCGGCGGCGTCGGCATGCGGCACCAGGATGCTCAGCGTGCGCGTCAGCGGCTTGGGCAACAGGCGCAACGCCGCCAATGCCCCGTCTTCATGCCGCATCGACATGACGGACACGAACCCGACCCCCAAGCCGGCGCGCACCGCCTGCTTCACGCCTTCGACACCCGCCAGTTCCAGCCCCACCGACGGCGCCAGCCCCGCGTCCGCGAAGGCGCGTTCGACCAGCCTGCGCACGCCTGACCCCGGTTCACGCATGACCAGCGGGGACGCGGCCAGATCTCGCAAGGTCACCGCCCCTTTGCCCGCCAGCGCGTGGTCGGCCCGCACAATCGCGACGACTTCGTCTTGCCGCCAGGCATGCACGGCGGTATCCGCCGGCAGCCCGGTGGGCACGTCCCCTTCAATGAAAGCCAGGTCCAGCGCGGGCAGCCGCTCGACGATTTCCCGCGTATTGCCGTCGGACAGGTGCAGGCTGACGGACGGGAAAGCCTGGCGGAAATCCGCGACCAGGCGCGGCAGCAGATAACTGGCGGGCGTGGTACTGGCTCCCAGGCGCAAGGCGCCCGTCTCCAGACCGCGCCAAGTTTCGCGCACCGCCTGCGCCTGGCGATACACCTGGCGCAATTGCCGCGCCTGTTCGGCCAGGCGCTCGCCGGCCTCGGTCAACGCGATGCCGTGGCCGCTGCGGCGGTATAGCGGTTCGCCGAACCATTCCTGCAGCATGCGCAACTGTCCTGACACGGCGGGTTGGGACAAATGCAGCACCTGCGCGGCGCGGCTGATGTTGCCGGTGTCGGCCACGCAGGCAAAAGTCAGTAGCTGGTCCGGAGTCATGGCGGCCTTATTATCAGATTTACCGATAGTACATATCGAAAATAAAGATTTTTCAAATAATAGGCCGAGATTTAATATTTCGTGTAGTTATTTAGATATGCCCACAGGGCCAGTCATGAGCACCTCTTCCAGCACCACCGCCCCTCTTCCCGTCGTCGCCGCAGGCGCGGCAACGCCGGCTGCCGCAGCGTCGGCTGCCGCAGCATCGGCTGCCGCAGCATCGGCTGGCGCAGCATCCGCCTCGGCCACGCCTTGGCGCGACAAGCTCAACGGCGTGCTGTTCGTCGGCCTGATGGCGGGCGCGGTGATGCAGCTGGCCGACCTGCCGGCCATCCGCCAATTGGGCTTTTCGCCGCTGGTCGTGGGCATCGTATGCGGCATGCTGTACGGCAACTTCCTGCGCGGCACGATGCCCGCCGATTGGAGCGCGGGCGTGAATTTCACCGCGCGGCGCCTGCTGCGCATCGCCGTGGCCTTCTACGGATTGAACATCAGCATCCAGCAGATCGCCGCCGTCGGGCTGCCCGGTCTGGCGGTGTCGGTGGCCGTCGTGCTGGGCACGTTGCTGATCGGCACGGTCGTAGGCCAGCGCATGCTGGGCCTGGACCGCGACACCGCCATGCTGACCGCCGCGGGCAGCGCGATCTGCGGCGCGGCCGCCGTGCTGGCGTTCGAACCCACGCTGCGCGCCGCCCCGCACAAAAGCGCCGTCGCGGTCGCGACCGTGGTGCTGTTCGGCACCCTGTCCATGTTCCTTTACCCCATTCTTTACCACGCCGGCTGGCTCAATCTGGATACCCAGGCGCTTGGCATCTACATCGGCGGCACGATCCATGAAGTGGCGCAGGTCGTCGGCGCCGCCAGCAACATCGACCCGGCCACCACGGAAGTCGCCACCATCGTCAAGATGACCCGGGTGGCGCTGCTGGTGCCGGTCCTGCTGGTCCTGGGCATGTATCTGCGCAGCGCCGCCAGCCAGGCCGGTGGCCAAGCCAAGGGCGCCAAGCTGGCGATCCCCTGGTTCGCGGTCGGCTTCCTGGTGCTGGCCATCATCAACTCGCTGAACATCATCCCGCCCGACGCCATCGCCGCCGTCCGCCGCCTGGACGTCTTCGCCCTGACCATGGCCATGACGGCGCTGGGCATCGAAACGCGCTTCGCCCAGATCAAGAAAGCCGGTCCCCGCGTGATGGCCCTGGGCCTAATCCTGTACGCCTGGTTGTTGGTTGGCGGCTACGGTATCGTGAAGTTGGCGACCTGATCACCAGCCTGCCGCGGCAATGCGCCGCGGCGGGCTCTGCCACGCACGCCGCTGTCTCGTTTTTCCTGCATAATCGGCTGGTTCCCTTGCTTTGGAGTCGGCCGCATGACCTCCAGCACCAAAACCCCGTTTACGACTTTGCCCGCCCATCGCGACCCGGTATTGCGCGTCATGCCGATGCCGGCGGATGCGAACATCCACGGGGACGTCTTTGGCGGCTGGATCATGGCTCAGGTCGACATCGCCGGATCAATACCCGCCGCCCGCCGCGCCGCCGGTCGCGTGGCCACCGTCGCGGTCAATGCCTTCCAGTTCAAAGAGCCCGTGTTCGTGGGCGACCTCCTCAGCTTCTACGCATCCATCGCCAAGACCGGCACCACGTCGGTCACGGTGTCGGTCGAGGTCTACGCCGAACGTCAGCGCCTGGACGCCGAAGTCGTCAAGGTCACCGAAGCCACGCTGACCTACGTCGCCACCGACGAAGCGCGGCGCAGCCGCCCCCTTCCCACTCTTTGAGCCGTAACGCATGACGCAGTCCGCCGCCGCGCAGAAACCGCCCGCGACGCCCCGCCGCCTCGACCCGGAAGACGCCCAGACCGCCCTGGCCGAAGTGCAGGAACGCCTGCGCCGCCAGCAATTGGTGGCCGATCTGGTGCATCGCCAGGAAGAAGGCGACGCCAAGGCCACCCTGGTCGAAGACCTGGTGCACCGTCAGCACGAGGCGGAACTCAAGACGCTGCTTGACGGCCTGCATCCGGCCGACATCGCCTTCATCCTGGAATCGCTGCCCAAGGACGAACGCCAGGCCATCTGGAAGCTGGTCAGTCCCGAGCACGACGCGGACGTGCTGCTGGAAGTCGAAGACTGGGTGCGGGAATCGCTGATCGAAGCGATGGACCGCCAGGACCTGGTCGCCGCCACCGGCAACATGGACGCCGACGAACTGGCCGACCTGGCGCCCGACCTGCCGCCCGACGTGGTGGCCGAAGTGCAAAAGGGGCTGACCGAAGAGGAACGCGCGCAGTTGCTGGAGGCCATGGGCTATCCGGAAGACAGCGTAGGCGCGATCATGGACTTCGAAATGGTCCGGGTGCGCGAGGACGTCACGCTGGAAGTGGTGCTGCGCTATTTGCGCCGCCTGCACGAACTGCCCGACCACACCGACCAGATCTTCGTGGTGGACCGCCAAGACAAGCTGCAAGGCATCCTGCCGCTGTCGCGGCTGCTGGTCAGCGAACCCGAAACCGAAGTGCGCGCCGTCATGAATTCGGATTTCCTGGCGCTGAATCCGCTGGATTCCGATGCCGACGCCGCCGGCGCGTTCGAACGCTACGACCTGGTGTCCGCCCCCGTGATGGACGACCAGGGCCGCCTGATCGGCCGCGTCACCATCGCCGACGTCGTGGACGTGATGCGCGAAGACTCGCAGGAACAGGCGCTGTCGCGCGCCGGTCTGCAAGAAGAAGACATCTTCGCACCGGTCAGCACCGCCTTGCGCAACCGCGCCCCGTGGCTGCTGCTTAACCTCTGTACCGCCGCCACGGCCTCTTTCGTGGCCTCCCAGTTTGAAGGCACGGTCAGCCAGATCGTGATCCTGGCCTTCCTGATGTCGATCGTCGCCGGCATCGGCGGCAACTCGGGCAACCAGACCATGACGCTCATCATCCGGGCGCTGGCCATGGGCCGGATCACCGGGCGCAACCTGTGGCAACTGGTCAAGCGCGAACTCTTCGTGACCTTGCTGGTGGGGTTGTGCGGCAGCCTGGTGGCCGCGCTGTTCGCCTGGGTGATCTCCCGTTCGATGTCGATCGCACTGGTCATGATGGCGGCGATGGTCTGCAACATGCTGGTCGGCGCATCCGTCGGCGTGCTGGTCCCGATGGTGCGCGCCCGCTTCGGCAAGGATCCGGCGATGGGCTCATCGGTGCTGCTCACGTTCGCCACCGACTCGCTTGGGTTCTTCATCTTCCTGGGCCTGGCCACGTTCTTCCTGCTGTAGCCTCGCCGCGACAGTCACATATTGGCTTGATTGCCTGCCCGCCATTCTCCGTGGCCGGGCACGGCAAACGCTGTCCCATGACAGCCAACTGACAGGGAAAACCCGCTGACTCCATGTAAAGTCATGGAACTGTCATCTTTTCCCTTGTACCCGCATGACCGCCAAATTCCGGGCAGCGCTCTTTTTCGTGCTGCTCTCGACTTTCGCCGCTACCGCCGACGCTTGTGAAGACCTGCCCTCGTGGGCGCAGTCGGCCTGTAACCGCCTGGACCAGATCTGGACCGAAGGTGGCCACGACCTCTACGTGACGGGCTACTCGTGGCACAACCGCGCCACCTACAGCCGCGAGAAAATCGACAGCTTCAACGAACTGGCCTGGGGCGGCGGCTACGGCCGCAGCATCTACGACGAAGACGGGGACTGGCAGGGCCTGTACGCGATGGCGTTCCTGGATTCGCACAGCAAGGTCGAACCCATCGCCGGCTACGGTTTCCTGAAGATCGGACAGGTCAGCGAGAACCTCCGCCTGGGTGCGGGCTACACCGTCTTCCTGACGGCGCGCCACGACATCATGAGCTACGTGCCGTTCCCCGGGATCTTGCCGCTGGTGGGCGCCGGCTACAAGGATGCCATGCTCTACGCGACCTACATCCCCGGCTCGTCCGGCGCGGGCAACGTGTTGTTCGTCTTCGGCCGCTGGCACTTCTAGGGGCGCGGCGCCCCTAAAAGGCCTGGCCCAATTTGCGGACCAGATCCCCCAGCCGCCAATCATCGATGCCATGGGCGCGCAGCGCGCGCTCGGTTTCCACCACGTAGTCCAGGCAAGGCCCGGATTGGCCGACGGCGTTGCGCACCGACGCCAGCAAGCGGTCATCGCTAAGGTCGGCCGCGTACTCGTGGCAGGTGCGGTTCAGCAGGAAGACCAGCCCCTGCACCGGTGCGGCCTCGGTGTGGCAGGTCAGCCAACGGGGGGTATAGGCGCCGGTCACCATTTCACGGCGCCACAGCGCCTGAAACACCGTCGGAACGTCGCTCGCCGCGATCAGGAACGCCACGCCACGGCAGCAGCCGCCGCGGTTCAGGCCAAACACCAGACCGGGATTGTCCGGCGACCCGCGATGGTCATGCGACCACAGGCAGAGCGACCGGTGATACCCGCGCACGGTCGCCAGGCGGCGCTCACGCCAAGCAAACCCGGGATGCCAGATCAGGGATCCGTAGGCGAACACCCACAAATCGTCCACGCCGTTCCATCCGGTCAGCAGGTCGTCCACCGATAGCGCTTGCCGCGTTTTTGCCAGACCGGCACAGCCGGCGGGTACCACCAACGACATAGGGTCCTCTGATATCCCGATTCATTCCCCAGCGGGAATGAGGGATATCCTACGCCGCCTGCCACGCAAAAGAATTGCGCGATTGGGCCTTCGAAACACGCCGAAAGAAATTTGCATCCGCCACACCCCGCGTGCGCGGAAAAAAATTTGCGCGCTGGCGGCTAGACCGCGTCCAGCGGCAATTCCGTGGTGCTTTTGATGACTTCCATCGAGAAGCTGGCGCTGACGTCCAACAGGTCCACGGCGCCGATCAGCCGGCGGTAGAAGCGGTCATAAGCCGCCATATCCTCGACCACGACTTTCAGCAGGTAATCGATATCGCCTGCCATGCGGTGGAATTCCACGACGTTGGGCAGCGCCATGACGGCGTTGATCAGGCTCTGCGTCCATTTCTCGTTGTGCTGGCTGGTCTTGATCGACACGAACACCGTCAGGTTCAGACCCAGCGCGCGGGGGTCCAGCAGGATGGCGTTGCGGGCGATGACGCCGTCATCCTTCAGCTTCTGGATGCGACGCCAGCATGGCGTCACGGACAGGTTCACCTGCTCGGCGATTTCAGCGACCGAACAGGTGGCGTCCTTCTGCAGCAACGCCAATATCTTGATGTCGGTCTGGTCCATGGTGTCCTCAACGCAGTGGTGCAATCTTGCCTGTTGCGCCTGGCGGCGTCCAGCCGCGGGCCGCGCCCGGCGCCGGCCCCATCCCGTCTAGTACGTGCCCGGGTAGCCGCCGCCATCGATCAGAATGCTCTGCGCCGTCATGTAGCCGGAATGCGCGGAACAGAGATAGGCGCACAGCGCGCCGATCTCTTCGGGCTGCCCGTAGCGCCCCGCCGGGTTCGCGCGCCCGCGCTCGTCCCAGAGCTGGTCGAATGTCTTGCCGCCGGACTGCTCCACCATGCCCTGGATATGCCTGACCTGCGCGTCCGTGGCGAAGGCACCCGGCAGCAGGTTGTTGATGGTGACGTTGTGCCGCACGGTCTGACGCGCCAGCCCGCCCACGAAGCCAATCAAGCCCGAGCGCGCGCCGTTGGACAAGCCCAGCTCGGCATGCGGCGCTTTCACGCTGCGCGACACGATATTCACGATGCGGCCGAAGCGGCGCTCGATCATGCCGTCAACCACCCGCCGGATCATGTCGATCGGCCCAAGCATCATGGCATCCAGCGACGCGATCCAGTCCTCTCGCGTCCAATCCCGGAAGTCTCCGGGCAAGGGGCCGTCGGCGTTGTTGATCAGGATGTCCGGGTGGGGGCATGCGGCGATCGCCGCGTCCCGGCCTTGCGGCTGCGTCAGGTCGGCGGACACCCAGCCCACGCCGATCCCCGTTTCCCGCGAGATCTCCGCAGCGGCCTGCTCCAGCGTTTGCGGGTTGCGGGCGGCGATCGTCACCGCCACCCCTTCGCGCGCCAGTTGCAGCGCGCATGCCCGGCCCATGCCGCGGCTGCCGCCAAAGACCAATGCCGTTTTGCCGCCGATCCCCAGGTCCATGCTGTCGCTCCCGTTGCGTGTCGCGCCACCGGCATGCGCCGCTGCGCCGAAGCGCACCAGTATAGGAGCGCTAGCCGCCCTTCGGAATCGAATTCTTCGGCTCCGCCACGCCCGCCTGGCGCCATGGCGCAGACGTCGTCCTGGCGGAAAGACGCCACGCCCATGAAAAAGGGCCCCGAAGGGCCCCTTGCCATGCGTCTTCGATCAACCCATCCACTGGCTGACCGGCGCCGCCGCATCCTGGAGGGGCTGCGCGACCACATCGATCAGCGCCGGGCCGTCATGCTCCATGGCGGCCTTGATGGCGGCGTCCAGCTTGGACGGATCTTCCACGCGCCAGGCCTTCACGCCATAGGCTTCGGCGATGCGGGCATGGTCGGTGCGGTTGAAGTCCACGCTGTAGTAGCGCTCGTCGTAGCCCGCCTTCTGGCTGGCCTTGATCCAGCCGTAGACCGAATTCGAAAACACGATCATCAACAGCGGCGCCTTGTGCCGCACGATGGTTTCCAGTTCGCCCACCGTGAAGCCGAAGCTGCCGTCGCCCATCACGGACACGCACTTGGATTGCGGCCGGCCGACCCACGCGCCCAGCGCGGCCGACATCGAAAAGCCCAATGCGCCATGGGCGCGGTTGGTAATGAAATGGCGGCCGGGGCGCGACACGTCGTAATAGGCCGAGAAATACGGGCAAGGCGTGCCGGGATCCGCGCACACCACCGCGTCGTCAGGCAACAGGCGGTTCAGCGACTGCACGACGCGTTCAGGACGAATCGGCGTATCCAGGCTGTTGGCCAGCGGTTCCAGTTGCGCCAGGCGCGCGGCCTTGGCGCGGCCGGCCAGCACCGCGCCATCGACCGCATCGGAATTCCGGTGCGCAAGGCGGGCCTGCACTTCGGCGCCCAGGGCTTCCAACGCCAGCTTGGCGTCGCCCACCAGACCCACTTCGGTCAGGTAGTTGGCGCCGATCACCATCGGATCGATATCAATGTGCAGGATGGGCACGTCGCGGTTCGGGAAGCGCCAGTGCTCGGTCGACGTCGAGCCGGCGCGGCAGCCCACGAACAGCACCACGTCGGCTGCGGCCACCACGTCGCGCGTAGCCATCACGCCGCCGTTGGAGCCCACCACGCCGGCATTCAGCGGGTGCGTATCCGCCAGGCTGCCCTGCCCGCTGACCGTCACGCAAACGGCTGCCTTCAGCGTTTCAGCCAAGGTTTGCAAGGCGCTGCTGGCGCCCGCAATGACCACCCCGCCGCCGCAGATGATGACCGGGGCACGCGCGCCGATCAGGCGCTGCGCGGCACGGGCCACATCCGCCGGGTCCGGCGCAAAGCGCATGGACGGAAACTGGCCGTGCTCGGGCTGCGCCCAGATATCCGACGCGTCCACTTGCTGTTTCATGACGTCGTACGGGAAGCACAGATGCGCCGAGCCCGGCTTGCCGGTGGTCATGGCGCGGAACGCCGCGCGCACCATGCCCGGAATCTGGTCTGCGCGGTCGATCGTGCGGTTCCACTTCGTCAAGGGGCGGTACATCGCCTCCTGGTCCAGCTCCGTCAAGGGGTACTTGCCGCGCGAACCCACCGCCACGTCGGACGTGATGCCCAGCACGGGAATCGACGATTCGTTGGCCTCAACCAGGCCGGGCAGCAGATAGGTGGCGCCGCCGCCGCTGGGGCCTTCGCACACGCCGACCTTGCCGGTCACGCGGGCATAGGCGTCAGCCATGTAGCCCGCGCTACGCTCATCGCGCGTCAGGATGTGCTGCATGCCGTGGTCCAGGCGGTACAGCGCGTCGTAGAACGGCAGGCTGGTGTCGCCGCACAGGCCAAAAATGTGTTTGACGCCGTTGTGCTGCAGCATCCGCACCATGGCTTCGGCGCCGGTCAAGTTTTCCATATCATCTCCACGTGTATCGTGGACGGGACCGGGCGGTGAACCTCCCGGCCGTCCGCCACTCAGTTATCCAGATTGATGTTGCTGCTCTTGATGAAGGCGCTCCAGCGGTCGTACTCCGACTTCACGTACGCATCCAGCGCGGGGCCGTCGGACGCCACGATCTCGAAGCCCGCCTCGGTGACCTTCTTCTTGATTTCCGGATCGGCCAGCACGGCCTTGAAGTCGGCGGTCAACTTCTTGACCGTCGCATCGGGCGTGCCCTTCGGCGCGAACATGCCGCTCCACGAATAGGCGACGAACCCCGGGAACCCGGACTCGGCCACCGTCGGCACATTGGGCAGTTCCGGCAGGCGCTTTTCACCCGCCACCGCCAGCGGCTTGATCTTGCCGGCCTGGATCTGGCCGCGCAGCGCCGCGAAGCTCAGCCACGTCATGTTGGCCTGCCCGCCCACCACCGCCTGGATGGCCGGCCCGCCGCCGCCATACGGAACGTGCAGCAGCTCCACTTTCGACAGACGCTTGAGCTCTTCCGGCGCCAGGTGGTTCAGCGAACCGACGCCCGTGGACGCATAGTTGAATTTGTTGGGCGATTCTTTGGCGGCTGCCGCCAGGAAGGCCTTCAGGTTATCCCCCGGCACGCTGGGGTTCGCGCCGATCACCAGCGGAAACCGCACCGTCTGCGAAATCGCCACGAAGTCCTTGAATGTGTCGTACGGCAGCTTGGGCTTCACGGCGGGATTGATGCCGTGGTTGTCGAAGCTGACCAGCAGCGTGTTGCCGTCGGGTTCGGCGCGGGCCACAAAGGCCGTCGCGATCTGGCTGGCCGCGCCGGGACGGTTTTCCACCACCACGGCGCGCCCGCCCAATTGCTGGGACAAGCGCGGCTGCAGAATGCGCGCCAGGATGTCGGTGCTGCCGCCGGGCGGATACGGCACCACCAGGATCAACGGCCGTTCCTCGGCAGCAGCGGGCGCCGCGCTCATGGCGCCCCCCGCAGCCGCCGCCGCGCATAGCGCCGCCAGTATCCGCTTCATCGTGTGAGTCATTGTTTTTCCCCTGTTGTCATCGTGTTGGCCGGCGCTGCCGTGGCGGGTTCGGCCTGGTCCCGCATGTAAATCGTTGAAAAACCCGTCCGTATCACGTCGGTGATCTGGTCCAGCCGGCGGCCAATATGCGCGCCCATCAATCCCGGCAAGGCGTCAATGTCGCGCTGCTCCAACGCCTGCACAAGACGCAGGTGTTCGCCCTGGGTGTGGCTGCGCCGGCCCTGCTGCATGTCGATCCAGCGCACGAAATGGATGCGGGCGTTGACGCTTTCCAGCGCGCGCACGAACTCTTCGTTGCGCGACAAGCGGGCCAACTGCAGGTGGAAGGCTTCGTCCAGTTCCAGCAGGCGCGTCGCGTCGCTGTCCTCGGGCACATCGCGGGACCGTTCGACGAATTGGCGCAGACTGGCCAATTCCTCATCGCTGGCACGCTCGCAAGCGGCGCGCACGATGCCCGCTTCCAGCACGGCGCGGTATTCGTACAGGCTATGGATCTGCTTGGCGTCCAGCAGGCGCGCAATGAAGCCCCGGTTGACGGACCGAGTCAAAAAGCCTTCCACCATCAACTGGTTAAGCACTTCTCGCAGCGGCGTGCGGCTGACGTTCAAGCGCCGCGCCAACTCGACCTCGTTGATGCGTTCGCCCGGCTTGAACTCAAAGCGCACCGCCATCGCCTTGACCGCGCCGTACAGCTCGGCCTGGCCAGCGGACGTGCGGGCGGCGGGTCGGGTAGCTGAAGAGGTTTGCGTCATGCCGCGGAGATTTTTCCAGGGAAGATGAAGTGCATACTAAAGTGCATACACTTTGCCAGGCAACTCGGGTTTGCCCGGACGCGCGCAGGCAATCCGCCCGCAATCCCAGGGCGGAAGATCAGGCAAAGGCAAATAAAAACGGGCCCAAGCGGGCCCGGATGAACGCTTGCGGACCGGAATTACAGGCCGGTATCCAGCGTGTAGTGCGCGCCGTCGCGGTTTTCCAGCGTCAGCGTGGTCAGCGTGGGCGTCGTGGCCGCGGCATCCTGCTGCACCTGGATGCGCAGATTGGCCAACGGCACGTCCCAGCCACCGGTCGCGGCCTCGGCCGTCACGTCGGCCACTAAAGCCAGTCGTTCGGCCACGGCCCGGGCATCCGCCGAACGGGCGCCGATACGCAACAGGCTGCGCGCGCCATTGTTGTGCGCCATCAAATCGGGCGACCACACGCACTCGGGCGTCAAATGGCGGCAGAAATACATGCGGATGCCGGGCAAGGGTTGCTCGGCAAAACGCACGGTATGGAAACGGGCCTGCACTTCCTGGCCGTCCAGCATGGCGGGACGCGTCAGTTCCTGCACGGGATTCACGGCAAACCCCGCCGCCTTCAGCCGTTCGTAGGTAGCTTCGGCGTCATAGGTGCGGAACACCAGCGCTTCCAGCCCGAACGGCGAGTCGGCGATTTCCTTGCGGGCCGGCGGCGCCCCCGGCGGCCAGCCCAGCAGTTCGATATACGTGCCTTCCAGCACGATCAGCCGATTGCACGACCCCAGGTTATGCACCGCCTTGTCGCTCAGGTGAAAGCCCTGGCGCTCGAAGTGCGGCGCCAGCGCATCCAGCCGGTCGCGCACCATGACGACGGCATGGTCGAATTCGGTACGGCCAACGGAATGCAGCATGGCGTTATCCCCGGGTCAGACGAGCTTGCCGTGGCACTGCTTGTACTTCTTGCCGCTGCCGCACGGGCACGGGTCGTTACGGCCAACCTTCGGCAGCGCGTTGCGCACGGGCTGCGCGCCGTCGTCAGATTCCGTCTGGGCAAGCGCTTCGTCGTAGTCGGAGTGGTGGTATTGCACGTTTTGCACATGCGATTGCGCCGCTTCCGCTTCGGCCTGTTCGACCTGCTCGGACGATTGCACGCGCACCGTCATCAACACACGCACGACGTCGTCGCGAATGCGGTCCAACATGCCCGAGAACAGTTCGAAGGCTTCGCGCTTGTATTCCTGCTTGGGGTTCTTCTGCGCGTAACCGCGCAAATGGATGCCCTGGCGCAGGTAATCCAGCGACGACAGGTGTTCGCGCCAGTGCGTGTCGATCGATTGCAGCATGATCGAACGCTCGAACTGCGACCACGATTCAACACCCACCTGGTCGACCTTGGCCTGGTACGCATCGCGCGCCGCGGCCACCACGCGTTCGCGCAGGTCTTCGTCGGTCAGGTTGGATTCTTTCTCCAGCATCTCGGTCAGCGGCAAGTGCAGGTGCCAATCGGCTTCCAGCGCTTTTTGCAGACCCGGCACGTCCCATTGCTCTTCGACCGATTCCGGCGGCACGTACGTGTTGAACATTTCGACCACGGCCGCGTCGCGCAGGTTGTTCACCGTGGCGCTGACGCTTGCGGCTTCCAGCACGTCGTTACGCTGCGAATACAGCACCTTGCGCTGATCGTTGGCGACGTCGTCGTATTCCAGCAATTGCTTGCGGATGTCGAAGTTGCGGCCTTCCACCTTGCGCTGCGCGGTTTCGATCGAACGCGTCACCATGCCCGCCTCGATGGGCTCGCCCTCGGGCAACTTCAGGCGCTCCATGATGGCGCGCACGCGGTCGCCCGCGAAGATGCGCATCAGCGAGTCTTCCAGCGACAGGTAGAAACGGGACGAACCCGGGTCGCCCTGGCGGCCGGCGCGGCCACGCAGCTGGTTGTCGATACGGCGCGATTCGTGACGCTCGGTGCCAATGATGCGCAGGCCGCCGGCGGCCTTCACCTGCTCGTTCAGCGGCTTCCATTCGGCGCGGATCTTGTCGATGCGCGCGGTCTTTTCGGCTTCCGACAGCGATTCGTCGGCGCGGATCAGGTCAACCTGCTTGTCCACACTGCCGCCCAGCACGATGTCGGTACCCCGACCGGCCATGTTGGTGGCGATGGTGATGTGGCCCGGCTTGCCGGCTTCGGCAACGATCTCGGCTTCACGGGCGTGCTGCTTGGCGTTCAGCACTTCGTGCGGCAGCTTGGCCTTTTTCAGCAGGCCCGACAGCAGCTCGGAATTTTCGATGCTGGTGGTGCCCACCAGCACGGGCTGGCCGCGCTCGTGGCAGTCACGGATGTCTTCAAGGATCGCGTTGTACTTTTCCGGATCGGTCTTGAAGACCTGATCGTTCTGGTCCTTGCGGATCATGGGCTTGTTGGTCGGGATGATGACCGTTTCAAGCCCGTAGATTTCCTGGAATTCGTACGCTTCCGTATCGGCCGTACCGGTCATGCCGGACAGCTTTTCGTACATGCGGAAGTAGTTCTGGAACGTGATGGAGGCCAGCGTCTGGTTTTCGTGCTGGATCTTCACGCCTTCCTTGGCTTCGACGGCCTGGTGCAGGCCATCGGACCAACGGCGGCCCACCATCAGGCGGCCGGTGAATTCGTCGACGATCACCACTTCGCCGTCCTGCACGACGTATTGCTGGTCGCGGAAGAACAGGTTGTTGGCGCGCAGGGCCACCATCAGGTGGTGCATCAGCGCGATATGGCGGGGGTCATACAGCGACTCGCCTTCTGGCAGGATGCCCAGGCGGGCCAGGATCGCTTCGGCGTTCTCGTGCCCGGCTTCGGACAGGTAGACCTGCTGGCTCTTTTCGTCGACCCAGTAGTCGCCTTCGGGTTCCGGTTCCTGCGGCTTGGGCTCGCTGGCCATGCGCGTCAGCAGCGGCGGCACCGCGTTCATGCGGATGTAGAGCTCGGTGTGGTCTTCGGCCTGGCCCGAGATAATCAGCGGCGTGCGGGCTTCATCGATCAGGATCGAGTCCACTTCGTCGACGATGGCGTAGAACAGCACGCGTTGGCGGCGGTCCTCAACACGGTATTCCATGTTGTCGCGCAGGTAGTCGAAGCCGAATTCGTTATTGGTGCCGTACGTGATGTCGGCAGCATAAGCGGCCTTCTTTTCATCGTTGGGCTGCTGGGGCACCACCACGCCGGTGGTCATGCCCAGGAAGTGATACAGGCGCCCCATCCATTCGGCGTCGCGGCGGGCCAGGTAGTCGTTCACCGTCACGACGTGCACGCCCTTGCCAGCAATCGCGTTCAGGTAGACGGGCAACGTCGCCATCAACGTCTTGCCTTCCCCCGTGCGCATTTCGGCGATCTTGCCGCTGTGCAGCGCGATGCCGCCCAACAACTGCGAGTCGAAGTGGCGCATGCCGAACACCCGCTTGCCGGCTTCGCGCACAACCGCGAACGCTTCGGGCAGCAGGTCGTCCAGCGTAGTGCCCTGGGCGTATCGGGATCGGAATTCGTCAGTCTTGGCCGCCAGCTCCGCATCGGAAAGCGCGGAAATCTTGGGCTCCTGCCCATTGATCTGGGTTACCAGCTTGCGATACTGCTTAAGCAGCCGGTCGTTGCGGCTACCTATGAGTTTTTTGAGCAGAGAAACCATGCGTATGTCGGCCGCACGTGCCACGCCGCGCCTGCAAAGGGCCAGGGCAGCGTCACCCGTGACTTTGATGTTATTGGTTAAGCGGGGGTCCGCTGGGAAACGAACCAGTTTAACGCACCTGGAGCGTAATAGCCTGGATCTATGGCCAGGGTGCTGTTGTTGTCCTGTTGGACCGGTCAGCGCGCCGCAGGTTCAGTGGCGGCGGCCTGGGCCACCGCAGGCGGGGCATGCTGCTGCGACCCCAGGAACAAGCGCGGGTCCAGCGGCTGGCCGGCAAGACGGACTTCAAAGTGCAGGTGCGGGCCGGTAGAGCGGCCCGAACTGCCCACGCGCGCCACTTGCTGGCCGCGGTCAACCAATTGCCCCTGCTTGACCATCAGCGACGAGGCATGTGCATAACGCGTGATCAGGCCGTCGCCATGGTCGATCTCGACCATGTTGCCGAAACCCGGTTGGAACTTGGCTTCCAGCACGACGCCGCCCGAGGCGGCCAGGATCGGCGTGCCCGAAGGGGCCGCGAAATCCAGCCCTTCGTGCATGGCCGTGCGCCCGGTCACCGGGTTGCGGCGCCAGCCGTAAGACGAAGTCAGATAGGGGTAATCGGTGATCGGCATGGCGGTGGGCATGCGCGCCTGGTCCGCCGATCGCTTGGTCAGCGCCGCGTCCAGCAGTTTCAGGTTGTCGGACTGCTGCGCCAGCCGTGCCTGGATTTCGTCCAGTTGGCGCCCCAGGGCTTCGGCCGAGGCCGCGCTGGGAGGCGGGTGGTCGGTGAACAGATCGTCCATGACCTGGGTGGCTTCGGGCTGGGTCAGCGCTTCGGGCTGCGCCAGGGCCAGTTGCTTGGCCAGTTCCGGATCGGTATAGGCCACGCCAGCGACCTTGGCCACGCGTTGCCCCAACCCGTCGATGCTGACCAACTTGGCCTGCAAGGCGCCCACCTTGGCAGCCAGCAGGTTCATGTTTCCACGCAGGAAGTCGGTGTCCCGGCCCGGCTGCCCCGCCAAGGGCCAGCCCACCGTCTGTACGGTGGGCAGTATCGGAGTAAGGTATCGTTGTAGCGCGGCGCCAAAGATGGCTGCCGTCACGAGCGCGGCCCCCAGAAACAACGCCAGTCGCGCGCCTCCCAGGGTGAAATGCCCGTCCCGCCCGTCGCGGGCGTGCATAATCACGATTTTCAAGGTTGCTTCCTAATTCTTTAGAGCCGGGATGAATAGACCTGCTTCAACCCGTCAACGTTCCGGTTCCAGCCGGCGGAAAGAAAATACCGCACTCGGATGGCTGGGTCATGACATGCGGGGCGCCGGGGTACTGGCGACTGCCCGCAAGCACTTGCAAATTCAGTATGCGGTGGCGGCGATTCTGCCCGCCCCGCTGGGTGCTGTCTGCCAAGTGGGCAAACTGGAAAACCAGTGCCTGCATCTGGTGGTGCCCAGTGCCGCCCATGCCGCCAAGATGCGTCAATTGGCGCCGCGCATCGCGCGTACCTTGGCAGACCAAGGCTGGAACCTTAACGAAATTGCCGTCAAGGTACAAGCGGGGTTACCGAAGCCCGGCGCCCGCCAGCCGCGCCCTCCCAAAGAGGCACAACCCTTGGGGGACAAAGCCCTGGGAGCCTTCGAGACGCTGCGCGACAACCTTCGCCCCGGCCCGTTGGCCGACGCGGTCGCCAAGCTCTTGAGACATCACAAGAGTAGCTGAAGGCGCAAGGGTTGTGCGGGGGCTAACCCGCCCGGAAACGAAGCGAAACCAAGTTCTCGGACGGAGTCATGCTTTGGCTTGCCGCCGGTTTGCGCCTTAAGCGCTAGAGGATGGCAACCGCCATCGTCCTCCAGGTGCAGGCAGGCAGGGGTGGCCCCCTACGCCAGCTTCCACTCGTGGCGAAACGCCTGGGGCGCTTCTGCCTGCGATTCATAGGTGACCATTTCCCAGGCGTCTTGCTGAGCAAGCAGCGCGCGGGCCAACTGGTTGTTCAGGCCGTGGCCCGACTTGCACGCCACATAGCGCGCCACCAAGGGCTTGCCCAACAGATACAGGTCGCCGATGGCGTCCAGGATCTTGTGCTTCACGAATTCGTCGTCGTAACGCAGCCCGTCGCTGTTCAGCACGCGGTACTCGTCCATGACGATGGCGTTGTCCAGGCTGCCGCCGCGGGCCAGGCCCATCGAACGCAAGGCTTCCACTTCGTTCACGAACCCGAAGGTGCGTGCACGGGCGATCTCGCGCACATACGAGTGCGTCGCGAAATCGATCTCGGCGAAATTGGCCGTGGAGTCGATGGCGGGGTGGCGGAAATCGATCGAGAACGCCAGCGCATAGCCCTCGTGCGGTTCCAGGCGGGCCCACTTTTCGTTGCGGCCTTCGCCTTCGCGCACTTCCACCGTCTTTTTGACGCGGATGAATTGCTTGGGCGCGTTCTGTTCGACGATACCGGCCGAGCGCAGCAGATAAACGAACGTTGCCGCACTGCCGTCCATGATGGGAACTTCTTCGGCAGTGAGGTCGATATGCAGATTGTCGATACCCAGGCCGGCAAGCGCCGACATGAGGTGTTCCACCGTGGAGACGCGGACATTGCCCTGTTGCAGGACGGACGCCATGCGCGTATCGCCCACGCCAGTGGCTTGCGCGGGCAGATCAACGACCTGCGGCAGGTCCACGCGGTGGAAAACGATGCCAGTATTGGGTTGTGCCGGACGCAGGGTGAGTTCTACCCGCCGTCCGGAGTGGACGCCGACGCCTGTCGTGCGGACTAGATTCTGAATGCTGCGCTGTCGGAACATGAGACTTGGGTGTTAGAGCCAGGAAGCCGGCACGAAGAGAACAGATTGCCGGCGTAACTGACGTATTGTAACGCTGTCCGACCCTTGACGCCATCAGGCGCGCGAGATCGACCGATACCTCCGTCCCTTATTAGAACCGTGCAAGGGAAACACGGACCGCTCCGCCTCCGGCTTGCCCGCGGGGACAGGCAAGCCGGAGATGAGGGAGTGCGTTTAGAGCCTGTAATCGGCTCTTTGCTTCAATCCGCCTGCTTGCGCAGGAATGCCGGGATGTCGAAATGATCCATGCCCGAGCTTTCCAACGCACGCACCTGGGCAGACGCCTGGCTGCGCGGATTGCGCATGACCGACGGCATGTCCAGGTTGCGGTAATCGCCACCTTGGCCGGCCGGCATCGTGCCCATGGGCATGTTGTCGGTACCGGTGCGGAGCACTTCAGCGGTGTTTTGAACCAGTTGCGGACGCGCTTGCGCACGGCCCAGGCCCGTTGCCACCACGGTCACGCGCAGGTTTTCACCCATCGTCTCGTCGTAGGCGGTGCCGAAGATCACGGTCGCGTCGTCCGAAGCGTAGCTGCGGATCGTTTCCATGATTTCGCGCGTTTCGCGCATCTTCAGCGAGCGGCTGGCGGTGATGTTGACCAGCACGCCGCGAGCGCCGTTCAGGTCCACGCCTTCCAGCAGCGGGCAAGCAATGGCGTGCTCGGCGGCGACGCGTGCGCGGTCAGCGCCCGAAGCCGATGCCGTGCCCATCATGGCCTGGCCCTGTTCGCCCATGATCGTCTTGACGTCTTCGAAGTCGACGTTGACGTTACCTTCGACGTTGATGATTTCGGCGATGCCCGCGCACGCGTTGTGCAGGATATCGTCGGCCGAACGGAAGCAGTCTTCCTGCGTCGCGTCCTCGTCCATCAGTTCATAGAGGTTCTCGTTGAGCACCACGATGAGCGAATGCACGTGCTTGGCCAGTTCGGAAATGCCGTCCTCGGCCATCTTCAGGCGCTTGTTGCCTTCAAACGTGAAAGGCTTGGTGACCACGCCCACGGTCAGAATGCCCAGTTCCTTCGCCACTTCGGCCACGACCGGACCTGCGCCGGTGCCGGTGCCACCGCCCATGCCGGCGGTGATGAAGACCATGTGCGCGCCGTTCAGCGCGGCACGGATCTCCTCGCGCGCGGTTTCAGCCGACGCACGTCCCTGCTCGGGCTTGGCGCCCGCGCCCAGGCCGGTACGGCCCAGACGAATCTGCACTGGGGCATTGGTTGCCGCCAGCGCTTGCGCATCGGTGTTGGCGCAGATGAAATCCACGCCGTGCACGCCGTTGCGAATCATGTGCGCGACGGCATTGCCGCCCGCACCGCCCACACCAACGACCTTGATTACGGTCCCTTTGGTGTTGTTCTCAAGCATCTCAAAGTTCATCATGATGACTCCCTCACAAGTCCGATTTTGCAAATCACAAAAATTCCCCAACAGCCTATCTTTTGTGAATCGCCTCAAAGCCGATGCCGACTACATAGGTCCGCCACGGGTTTGAGACGCCTCCTCTTTCTGGTGTTCCCCGCAATACCGCCGCGGATAGCACCAAGGAGCAGGCCCCAACCTGCACCCTTTAATTCATAAACCATTCCTTCATGCGCGCCAGCAGGCTCTTGAAATTGCCCGTTTGCGCTGCGACCTTGCGGCCTCGCACGCGCTGCATGCGCGCTTCCTGCAGCAGACCCATCACCGTCGAGAAGCGCGGATTGCGCATCACGTCGGCCAGGCTGCCTTCGTACTCGGGAACCGCGACGCGCACCGGCTTCAGGAACACGTCCTCGGCCAGTTCGATCATGCCGGGCAACTGCGCCGACCCGCCGGTCAGGACCACGCCCGACGCCAGCAGATCTTCGTAGCCGGAATCGCGCACGACCTGTTGCACCAGCGTGAACAGTTCTTCCACGCGCGGCTCGATCACGGCGCCCAGCGCCTGGCGCTTGACCTGACGCGGGCCGCGGTCGCCCAGGCCCGGCACTTCCACGGACTCGTCCGGGCTGGCCAGCACCTGCTTGGCCACGCCGTAGCGCAGCTTGATTTCTTCGGCATCCGGCGTGGGCGTGCGCAACATGGCCGCGATGTCGTTGGTGATCTGGTCGCCAGCGATCGGCAGCACGGCGGTGTGGCGGATCGCGCCGCCGGTGAAGATGGCGACGTCGGTGGTGCCGCCGCCGATGTCCACCAGCACGACGCCCAGTTCTTTTTCGTCGGCGGTCAGCACAGCCAGGCTGGAGGCCAGCGGTTGCAGGATCAGATCCTGCACTTCCAGGCCGCAGCGGCGCACGCACTTGACGATGTTCTGCGCGGCGCTGACCGCGCCCGTCACGATGTGCACGCGCACTTCCAGGCGCAGGCCGCTCATGCCGATGGGCTCGCGAATGTCTTCCTGGCCGTCGACGATGAACTCCTGGGTCAGCACATGCAGCACTTGCTGGTCGGTCGGGATGTTCACCGCCTTGGCGGTCTCGATGACGCGGGCAACGTCGGTGGCGGTGACTTCTTTGTCCTTCACAGCGACCATGCCGCTGGAATTGAAGCTGCGGATATGGCTGCCGGCAATGCCGGTGTAGACGTCGCGAATCTTGCAATCTGCCATCAGCTCGGCTTCTTCAAGCGCGCGCTGAATGGAATTCACAGTGGTCTCGATGTTGACGACCACGCCCTTGCGCATGCCGCGCGATTCGTGCTGGCCAAGGCCAAGCACTTCGAATCGCCCTTCGGGCAAAATTTCAGCCACCACAGCCACCACCTTGCTGGTGCCGATATCGAGGGCGACGATAAGGTCCTTGATGTCACGGGTCATGGCGTTAGCGTTTCTTGGGAGGTTTCGGTGTGGATTTGGATTTGGTTTCCGACGCGGGCAACGGAGCCAGCGCCAGGGCGAAACCATTCGGATAGCGCAGGTCGGCCTGTGTGATGGTGCGCCCTTCCAGGCGTCCCGACACGGCGGGCCACGCCTGCACAAAGCGTTGAATGCGAGCCGCGAACGGCAGTGCGCCGGGCAAGCCGTGCGGATCCGGCGCATCGGCGCCCGGATCGCGGCCCAGGTCCAGCATCATGCCGTTGGACAGCACGACCCGCCACGCGTAGCGCGGGCTCAGTTCCAGCTGTTTGACATGCATGTCCAGCGGCGCGAACCAGCGCGCCAATTCGGCGTAGCGTTGCACGACCAGCGGCTCGGTGCCCTCGGGCCCGGAGAACTGCGGCAGCACGGTTTCGTCGTCCACCTCGCCCGTGTTCGCCGTGAACGCTTCGCCCCAGGTGTTGATCATCTGGTTCTCGTTCCACAGCGCCAAAGGCTGCTGCTCTTCGATGCGGACGCGCAGCACATTGGGCCAGATCCGGCGCACGGTGGCATGGCGCACCCACGGCACCGATTCGAAGATCTCGCGCGCGTCGTCCAGGTCCACCGTGAAGAAGTTGCCCTTGAAGCGGCCGGCGATCGCTGCCCGCACCGCTCCCGGCGACACATAGTGCAGCTCGGTGTCCGGCATGGACTCCAGTTCGATGGCCGACAGCGTGAAGAACGGGCGTTGCGCTACCCACACCACGCCCGCCAGGAGCATGGCGCAAACCGCCAGCACGGCTAGCGTGTTGGCGATCAGGTTGGTAGTGCGAGCGTCGTTCCACACGGAGTATCCAGGTCAAGCGTTACGGGAGGCGCTGTGCACTTTGCACGAGGCCTCGGACAAAATCGCCACGCACAGTTCGGCGTAGCTGATCCCCACGGCCTTCGCGGCCATGGGCACCAGAGAATGGCTGGTCATGCCAGGCGAGGTATTCAGTTCAAGCAGCCACGGACGGTTGTCGCGGTCCAGCATGAAGTCGGCGCGGCCCCAGCCTTCGCAACCCAGCGCGCGGTAGGCTTTGACGGCGATCGCGGAGACTTCCTCGGCCACTTCGGGCGGCAAGGTGGCCGGGCAGAAATACTGCGTGTCGTCCGAAAAATACTTGTGTTCGTAGTCGTAATTGCCGCCGGGCGCCGCGATCTCGATCACGGGCAATGCACGCGCGGCCTTACCGGAACCCAGCACCGCCACGGTCAGCTCGCGGCCGGTGATGAACTGCTCGGCTAGCACTTCGCTGTCGTAGCGGGCGGCCGCGGCATAGGCCTCTTTCATGTCCGAGTAGCCCACCACCTTGGTGATGCCGACGGTCGAGCCTTCATGTGGCGGCTTGAGGATCAGCGGCAGGCTCAGGCGGTCGGGCACCAGGCGCAGTTCCGTGTCGGCATCCACCACTTCAAACTGGGGCGTGGGCAGGCCATGCTGCAACCACACGCGCTTGGTCATGGTCTTGTCCATGGCCAGCGACGAAGCCATCGGGCCGCTGCCGGTATAGGGAATGCCCAGCAATTCCAGGGCGCCCTGGATCGTGCCATCTTCGCCAAAGCGGCCATGCAGGGCGATGAACACGCGGTCGAACCCTTCGGCGGCCAGCTCGGCCAGGCTGCGTTCGCCCGTATCGAACAGGTGCGCGTCCACGCCCGCGCTTGCCAGCGCCTGCTGCACGCCCTTGCCGGACATCAGCGACACTTCGCGTTCCGCGGAACGGCCGCCATACAGGACACCCACTTTGCCGAATTGCGCGCTCATGCCAGTTCTCCTACTTGGGCGGGGACTTTGCTGATAGACCCCGCACCCATCACAATCACCACGTCGCCGTTGCGCACGAAGTCCACCACGGCCTGGGGCAGCTCGGCCACGTCTTCGACGAACACCGGCTCAACCTTGCCGGCCACACGCAAGGCGCGCGACAGCGCACGACCATCGGCCGCCACCAGGGGCGGTTCGCCAGCGGCGTAGACCTCGGTCAGGAGCACGGCGTCCGCCGTGCCCAGCACTCGCACGAAATCTTCAAAGCAATCCCGCGTCCGTGTGTAGCGGTGCGGCTGGAACGCCAGCACGATGCGGCGGTCCGGCCATGCGCCGCGCGCCGCGGCCAGCGTCGCCGCCATTTCGACAGGGTGATGGCCGTAGTCGTCGATCACCGTGAACGTGCCGCCACCATGACTGGCCGGCACGGGGAATTCGCCCGTCTGCGTGAAACGACGGCCCACGCCCTTGAACGCGGCCAGCGCGTCGCAAATCGCTTCGTCGGACACGCCCAGTTCGGTCGCCACGGCAATCGCGGCCAGCGCGTTGCGCACGTTATGCAGGCCGGGCAGGTTCAGTTCCACCTGCAACGGCGGCAGCAGCGTATCGAGGTGCGTGCGCTGCACGTTAAAGCGCATGCGCGTGCCTTCCGGCTGCACTTCATAGGCGCGCACCTGCGCGTCTTCATTCAAACCGTAAGTCGTGATGGGGCGCGACACGAACGGCATGATCTCGCGCACGTTGGCGTCATCCGAGCACAGCACGGCGCTGCCGTAGAACGGCAGGCGCTGCGTGAACTCGATGAACGCGCTCTTCAGACGCGCGACGTCGTGGCCGTAGGTATCCATGTGGTCGGCGTCGATGTTGGTCACGATGGCCATCACCGGCAGCAGGTTCAGGAACGATGCGTCGGACTCGTCGGCCTCGACCACGATGTAGTCCCCCTGCCCCAGCCGCGCATTGGCGCCGGCCGAATTCAGGCGCCCCCCGATCACGAAGGTGGGATCCAGGTCGCCGGCGGCGAGCACGCTGGCCACCAGGCTGGTCGTCGTGGTCTTGCCGTGCGTGCCGGCCACCGCGATGCCGCGCTTCAGGCGCATCAGTTCGGCCAGCATGATGGCACGCGGCACCACCGGGATGCGCGACGCGCGGGCCGCGATCACTTCGGGGTTGTCGCCCGCCACGGCGGTGGACGTCACGATGGCGCCCGCGCCCGTGACATTGCTGGCCACGTGGCCAATCGCGATCTTCACGCCCAGACCTGCCAGGCGGCGCGTCACGGCCGACTCGTTCAGGTCGGAACCGCTGATCGTGTAGCCCAGGTTGAGCAGCACTTCGGCAATGCCGCTCATGCCCGAGCCGCCGATGCCTACGAAATGGATATGTTGAATTCTGTGTTTCATGATGAACGCCCCGCTGCTTGTTCACAGACGTCGGCGATATGAGCCGCCGCTTCCGGGTGCGCATGCGCGCGGGCCCGGACGGCAACGGCTTCCAGTTCTTGTCGGGAACGCTGGGCGAGCCAGTCCGCCAGCCACTCGGGCGTCAAGGCGGTTTGCGGCTGCAGCCAAGCGGCCTGCGCGTCGCTCAAAAAGCGCGCGTTGGCGGTCTGATGGTCATCGATGGCGTGCGGGAACGGCACGAACAGCGCCGCGACGCCGGCCGCGGCCACTTCGGACACCGTCATGGCGCCCGCGCGGCAAATCAGCAGGTCCGCGTCGCCCATGGCGCCGGCCATGTCATCGATGAACGCGCGGCAGTCGGCCTGCACGCCCGCCTGGGCGTAGGCCTGCTGCAACGCGGGCAAATGTTGCTCGCCGGCCTGGTGGATGACCTTCGGCCGGTTGTCTTGCGGCAGGCGCGCCAGCGCCGGCGGCACCGTCGTGTTCAGGGCTTGCGCGCCCAGGCTGCCGCCCACGATCAGCACGCGCAACGGGCCCGTGCGGCCGGCATAGCGCACGGCCGGGTCCGGCAGCGCGCACAAGTCCGCGCGCACCGGGTTGCCCATGGCTTCGCCCTTGGGCAGCACGCCGGGGAATCCGCTCAACACGCGACGCGACATTTTGGCCAGGCACTTATTCGCGGTGCCGGCCACGGCGTTCTGTTCGTGCACGACAAGCGGCGTGCCGCGCAGCGCAGCGATCACGCCCCCAGGGAAGGCGACATAGCCGCCCATGCCCAGCACCACGTCCGGCCGCACGTCGGACAACCGCGACCACGCCTGCGCAAAGGCACGCAACAGCAGGAACGGAAGCTTCAACAGCGCCGATGCGCCCTTGCCGCGCACGCCCTGAAAGCGCAGCGGCACCAGTTCGATGCCGCGCGGCGGCACGAGCTTGCCTTCCATCTTGTCGGGATTGCCCAGCCACAGCACGCGCCAACCACGCTCGCGCAGCACGTCGGCCACGGCCAGGCCGGGCATGATGTGCCCGCCGGTGCCGCCGGCCATGATCAGGATGGTGCGGACGGCGTTCATACCCGTCCCCCGCGCATCATGACCCGGTTTTCGACGTCTACCCGGATCAGCATGGCCAGCGCGCACAGGTTCATCACCACGCCCGAACCGCCATAGCTCATCAGCGGCAGGGTCAGACCCTTGGTGGGCAGCAGGCCCAGGCACACGCCCATGTTGATGAAGGACTGCACGCCGAACCACATGGCCACGCCATGCGCGACCAAGCCCGCGAACGTGCGCTCCATGGCAATGGCCTGACGGCCGATGTCGAAACCACGGTAGATGATGATGGCGAACAGCGTGATCACCAGCATGACGCCGGCAAATCCCAGCTCTTCGCCCACCACCGCCATCAGGAAGTCGGTGTGCGCTTCGGGCAGGTAGTGCAGTTTTTCCACGCTGGCGCCCAGTCCCACGCCCAGCCATTCGCCACGGCCCAGCGCAATCAGCGAGTGCGACAGCTGATAGGCGCTGCCGTAGGCGTTGTCTTCGTTCCAGGGGTCCAGGTAGGCGAACAGGCGCGCGCGGCGCCACGGCGACAGCCAGATCAGCATCAGGAAGGTGCCGACCAGCACGGCCAGCAGGCTGCTGAAGTACTTGCCGTTGATACCGCCCAGGAACAGGATGCCGATGGCGATCGCCACGATCACCATGAAGGCGCCCAGATCCGGCTCCAGCAGCAGCAACATGCCTACGCCAGCCAAGGCGAAAGCCATCGGCAGGAAGCCACGGGCGAACGCCTGCATGTGTTCCTGCTTGCGCACGGTGTAGTCGGCCGCGTAAAGCAGCGCCGCCAGCTTCATCAGTTCGGACGGCTGGAAGTTCAGCGGACCCAGAGGAATCCAGCGGTGGGCGCCGTTGACCTCGCGGCCGATGCCGGGGATCAGCACCGCGACCAGCAGGATCATCGCCACCACGAACAGCGGCACGGCCATGCGTTGCCAGACGCGGATCGGGATGGCCAGCACCACGGCGCCGGCAAGCAGCCCGGCACTGACGAACAGGCCGTGGCGGATCACGAAGTAGTAGCGCCCGTAGGACGCGTAGCGCGGGCCGTCGGCCAGCGCGATCGACGCCGAATACACCATCAGCAAGCCAAGCAGCAACAACGTCGACGCCGCGATGACCAGCGGCAGATCGAAGTTGCGCATTTTGGTACGGCCGGGCCGTACGGCATTGACGCTGGCGGTGAGGTCGGCGATCAGGCTCATGCCACCTCTCCACGGTCGCGGGCCAGGTCTTCGACCTCTTCCACGAACACCTGCCCGCGATGCGGGTAGTTGCGGAACATATCCAGGCTGGCGCAGGCGGGGGACAGCAGCACGGCGTCGCCCGGTTGCGCCAGTTCCGCCGCGCCGCGCACGGCGTCATGCAGCGAATCGACGAAGACACAATTGACGCCGGTCGGCGCCAGCACGCGGCCAATCTCGGGCCCGTCCGCGCCAATCAGCATCACGGCGCGGGCATGGCGCGACACCACGGGAATCAGTGGCGAAAAATCCTGTCCCTTGCCCTGGCCGCCTGCAATCAGCACCACCGGTTGCCCCAGGCCTTCCAGCGCGGCGACGGTCGCGCCCACGTTGGTGCCCTTGCTGTCGTTGATATAGTCGACGCCGCCGATCTGGCGAACGAAGGCGGCGCGGTGTGGCTCGCCAGCGTACTCGCGCAGCGTGCGCAGCATCGCGCCCCAGCCCAGGTCCATACAACGCGCCAGTTGCAACGCAGCCAGCGCATTCAGGGCATTGTGAATGCCGCGGATACGCAAGGCATCAACGGGCATCAGGCGGCTCATGCGCCCGTTGGCGCGCACCGGTTCGGGCGCGTCCTTCTTCTTGCGCACGGGCGGCGCGGGTTCATCGAAGTCGCTGGGTTCGGCCGCAACCAGCCAGGACACGCCCTGCCCGAGTTCCAGGCCCATGTCGCCCACCAATTCGGGCATGTCGCGGCCAAACGTACGCACGTTCAGCGCGTTCACCGTCCGCACCATGCGCACGGTCAGCGCGTCGTCGCGGTTGACGATGGCAATGCGCGCCATCTGCAGCAAGCGCGCCTTGGCCGCCGCATAGGCGTCCATGCCGCCGTGCCAGTCCAGATGGTCCTGCGTAACGTTCAGCACGACGGCCGCGTCGGCCATCAGCGAACGGGTCGTTTCCAGCTGGAAGCTGGACAGCTCCAGCACCCACACCTGCGGCAGCGCGTCGTTGTCCAGCGCGTCGATCAGCGCCGTCAATGCGGCGGGACTGATATTGCCGGCCGCCACGACCGACAGGCCGCTGGCGTCGATCAGGTCGCGCGTCAGCGCGGTCACGGTGGTCTTGCCGTTGGTGCCCGTCACGGCCAGCAGGCGGGGACGGTACTCGCGCGTTTCGGCCAGGTCGACCAGCGCGCGCGCAAACAATTCGATCTCGCCAACCACTTCAATGCCGCGGGCCTCGGCTTCGCGCAGCAGGTCGGCAGCAGGCGCCTCGGCCGGTGCCAACCCGGGGCTGAGCACGACCTGATTCACGCCGTCCAGCAGCGCCGTATCGAAAGACGCGTCGCAACCCAGACGGTATTCCACATCGCTCTGCGCCAGCGCGTCGCGCAGCGCAGCCAGTCCGCCCGGCTCGGCGCGCGTGTCGGCCACACGCAAGCGGGCGCCCAGGCGGGCGCACCAGCGTGCGGCGGCGACACCCGTCTCGCCCAATCCGAGGATCAGGACAAGCGGCGCGTCAGCGCGGGAGGTTTCCATCGTATTCATCGCAACTTCAGGGTAGAGAGGCCAATCAGCACCAGCATCATGCTGATGATCCAGAAACGCACGACCACCTGGGTTTCCTTCCAGCCGCCCACTTCAAAGTGATGATGCAACGGCGCCATGCGGAATATGCGTCTACCTGTTCCATAACGTCGCTTCGTGTACTTGAACCAGGTCACCTGGATCATCACCGACAGCGTTTCCACCACGAACACGCCGCCCATGATGAACAGCACGATTTCCTGGCGCACGATGACCGCGATGGTGCCCAGCGCGCCACCCAGCGCCAGCGCGCCAACGTCGCCCATGAACACCTGCGCCGGATACGCGTTGAACCATAAAAATGCCAGTCCCGCGCCCCCGATCGCCGCGCACAGCACCATCAATTCAGAGGCGCCGGGGATATACGGGAACAACAGGTACTTGGAATAGTCGACACGGCCGACCACGTACGCGAAGATGCCCAGCGCACTGCCCACCATCACGGTCGGCATGATCGCCAGGCCGTCCAGGCCGTCGGTCAGGTTGACGGCATTGCTGGTGCCGACGATCACGGCCCAGGTCAGCGCCACGAAGCCCAGCACGCCCAGCGGATAGCTCACCGATTTGAAGAACGGCACGATCAGGTCGGCGCGCGTCGGCAACGCCATCGTGAAGCCGCTTCCGACCCAGGCCTTGAACAGCGGCCACAGTTCGGTATTGGCGGGAGCCGACACGGCGAACGCCAGATACACCGCGGCAATCATGCCGATGGTGGCCTGCCAGAAAAACTTCTGGCGGGCGGGCATGCCCTCGGGATCGCGATAAACGACTTTGCGGTAGTCGTCGCGCCAGCCGATCCAGCCGAAGCCGAACGTCACCAGCAGCACCACCCACACGAAGCGGTTGGTCCAATCCGCCCACAACAAGGTGCTGATGGCGATGGAAATCAGGATCAGCACGCCGCCCATCGTGGGGGTGCCGGTCTTGACCAGATGCGTCTCCGGGCCGTACGAACGCACGGCCTGGCCGATCTTCATCTCGGTCAGCTTGCGGATCACGCGCGGACCGGCGACCAGGCCGATCAGCAACGCCGTCGCGCACGCCAGCACGGCGCGCAAAGTGATGTATTCGAACACGCCCAGCGCGCGCACATCATCGGAAAGCAGACGGGCGATCTCAAGCAGCATGGTGTTCTCCCTGCGCCTTGGCCGCCTGTCCGTCATTCAAAGAAAAAGCCGTCACTACCCGCTCCATGCGCATAAAGCGCGATCCCTTTACCAATACGCAGGACGCGCGCAAACCGCGCAAGGCGGCAACCACTTCGTCTACCGATGCGCAGGCGTGCGCCCCAGCTCCGAATGCGGCCGCAGCCGCCCGGCTGGCTTCGCCCAGCGTGACCAGCGCGTCAAGCCCATGCTCGCGCGCGTAAACGCCCGCCTCTGCATGCAGGGCCGGGCCGTCGTCTCCGATTTCACCCATGTCGCCCAACACCAGAACGCGCTTGCCGGCCATGCGGCCCAGCACGTCGATGGCGACACGAACCGAATCGGGGTTGGCATTGTAGGTGTCATCAATGAGCAACGTACCGTCACTCATTTGCTTGTGCTGCATGCGGCCCGCAACGGGGACAAAACCCGCCAGGGCGCGCACGGCGCTATCCAGCGGCACTCCCGCCGCGATGGCGCTGGCGATCGCGGCCAACGCATTGCGCAGGTTATGCAAGCCGGGCACCGGCAGGGACAGCTCCGCCGTGCCAACAGGCGTCACGACGCGACAGCGCGTGGCGCTCACGTCGGCAAGAATATTCTCCGCGTACACATCCAGGCCGGGTTGCAGACCAAAGCGCAGCACGCGGCGCGGTTCCGCCAGCGCATCCCAGATTGCGCAATACGGTTCATCCCCCGGGTACACGGCAATGCCGTCGTCCGGCAGCGCCGTGATCGCGGCGCCGTTCTCGTGCGCCACCGCTTCCACGGTGTGCATGAACTCCTGGTGTTCGCGTTGCGCGTTCGTCACCAGGGTCACCGTCGGCGCCGCCATGGCGGCCAGTTGGGCGATTTCACCCGGGTGGTTCATGCCCAGCTCGAAAACGGCCGCCCGATGCTCCGGACGCAAGCGCAGCAGCGTCAGCGGCACGCCGATATCGTTGTTCAGGTTGCCGGCGGTGGCCAAACGGCCCGCCTCGCCGCACCATTCGGCCAGCATGGCCGAGATCATTTCCTTGGTGGTCGTCTTGCCGTTGCTGCCCGTCACTGCCACGACCGGCAGCGAGAACTGCGAACGCCACGCCGCGCCAATGCGCATCAGCGCCAGGCGGGTGTCGCCCAGCACCAATTGCGGCAGTTTCGCGTCGCCGACGGCATGCGCCACGACAGCCGCGCAGGCGCCTCGGCCTTCGGCCTGATCAAGATAGTTGTGCGCGTCGAAATTCTCGCCGACCAGCGCCACGAACAATTCGCCCGTGCCGATGCGGCGGGTATCCGTGGATACGCCTTTGACCTGCGGCAGCAGCAATGCCAGGCGCGCCCATTCGCGGTCATCGAAAGGCAGCTTTTCGCCCCCGATGTCCTGATAGGTTTCGTGCCCCTTGCCCGCCAGCAGCACCACGTCTTCGGGCAATGCGGCCCAGATCGTCTGCATGATGGCGCGTGCGCGGTCGACCTGGACATCGGCCTTTGCCGCTTTCGGGATGCCGGCCAGAATTTGTTCAACGATCGCTTCGGGCGATTCCGTGCGCGGATTGTCGCTGGACACCACTACGTGGTCGGCCAGTTCCGCCGCGATGCGGCCCATTTCGGGGCGCTTGCCCGGATCGCGCTCGCCGCCGCAGCCGAACAGGCAGATCAGGCGGCCAGAGCGAGCAACCGCCACTGCACGCAGTGCCGTCAAGGCGCGCGACAATGCATCGGGCGTGTGCGCGTAGTCCACCACCACCAGCGTGCCGCGGCCCGCATTGGCTTGAGTCGTGACCGGCAACGTTTCCACGGTCTGCAGCCGACCGTCCACCGGATCCGTCGCGGCCAGTTCCCGCGCGATCTGCGCGAACGGCAGGCCGAGCTTGTACAGCACGCCAGCCACCAGCAGCAGATTCGATACGTTGTGCGACCCCAGCAGCCGCGTCACGATCTGGGCTTCGCCATGGGGCGACACCAGCGTGAAGATCTGGCCTTGGGACGTCGCCTGAAGATCACGTGCGCGCATCGCGGCCGGGATCTCGGGCGCGTCGCTCAGGCTGTAGCCCATCGCGCCGGTACCGGCGGGCAGGCTTGCGATCAGCCGGCGTCCGGCCGCGTCATCGGCATTGACGATGGCGGCCGTCAGGCCCGGCCATCGGAACAGGCGGGCCTTGGCGGCCTCGTAGTGTTCCATCGTGCCGTGGTAATCAAGATGGTCACGCGTCAGGTTCGTGAAGGCGGCCAGCGCAATACGCACGCCGTCCAGACGCCCCTGTTCAATACCGATCGACGACGCTTCCATCGCCACCGCCTTCGCGCCGGCGTCGCGCATCGCCGCCAGCGTGCGATGCACGGTCAGGACGTCGGGCGTCGTCAAGTCGCCGCCCAGCGTGCGGCCGTCGGGCAGTACGGCGCCCAGGGTGCCGATGGTGCCGCAAGGCTTGTCGTTACGGCTCAGCGCATGCGCGATCCATTGGACCGACGAAGTCTTGCCGTTGGTGCCCGTCACCGCGACCACCGCCAACGCGGCGGACGGACGGCCGTACCAGGTGTCGGCCAACTCGCCCAGCAAGGCGCGCAGGCCGGTCACGGGCAACATCGGCGTATCGCCGCCAGCGGCCTGGATGGCTTCGCTGGCCGGGGCTTCGAACAACACTGCGCTGGCGCCCAGCGCCAACGCCTTATCTATATAGAGACGTCCGTCGCTGGACAGGCCCGGGCAGGCAACGAACACGTCGCCCGGCTCGATATCGCGCGAGTCCAGCTTGAGGTGCGCCGTCAACGAGACGCGCGCATGCAACCACGCCACGGTTTCGGCAACCGTGGCGACAGGGTGGGAGAGGAAGCCTTTGGCGCTCATCTGCCTGGCTCCTTGAGACCAGCAACAATCGTGGATTCAAATGGCGCGTCCGGCCGCACCCCCATCAGCCTCAGGCTCCCCCCCACGATATGGGAGAACACGGGCGCGGCGATCGCGCCGCCGTAATAACCGCCGACCGTCGGCTCGTCGATGGACACGGCCACCACGATCTTCGGATCCGACACCGGAGCGAAGCCCACATACGAGCTCCGATAACGCTGCATGCTGTACTTGCCGTCGACAATCTTGCGCGCGGTGCCGCTCTTGCCGGCCACGCGGTAACCCTGCACCTGCGCGGCCTTCGTGCCTTCGGGGCCGGCGGCCGCTTCAAGCATCGCGCGCACCATGGCGGTCGTCTTGGGCGTATAGATCTTGACGCTGGTGGGGTCGCTGTCGCGCTTGACCAGCGTCAGCGACACCATGTCGCCGTTACGCGCGAACACGGTGTAGGCGCGCGCCACTTGCAGCAGCGACACGGACAGGCCGTAGCCATAAGCCATCGTCGCTTTTTCGATCAGGCGCCAGCGGTCCCAGGGGCGCAAGCGGCCGGGCGCCGCGCCGGGGAATCCCACTTGAGGCGCCTGGCCCAGGCCCAATTCAGTGAAGCGGTCCCACATTTCGCGGGATTCCAGCTTCTCCGAGATCATGGTCATGCCGATATTGCTGGACTTGCGCAACACGCCGGCCACGTCCAACGTGCCGTTGCGGCTCACGTCGCTGATCGTGCTGCCCTGATAGCTGAAGCGGCCATTGCCGGTTTCGAACAACGTCGAGGTCGTGATCCGGCCCAGGTCCAGCGCCAGCGCGGCGGTGAACGGCTTCATGATCGAGCCGGGCTCGAACGTATCGGTAATGGCCTGGTTGCGCAGCTTGGACCCGTGAAAGCTCTCGCGTTTGTTCGGATCGAAAGTCGGCACGTTGGCCAGCGCCAGGATTTCGCCCGTATGCACGTCCACGACCACGGCGGTAGCGCCCTTGGCCTGGTGCTTGTCCATGGCGTCCTTCAATTCCTTGAACACCAGGTACTGCAAACGCGTATCGATGGACAGGCGCAAGTCGCGGCCGTCCACCGGCAACGTCACGGCCTGCACGTCTTCAATGACCCGGCCCAGCCGGTCCTTGATGACGCGGCGGCTGCCGGGCCGGCCAGACAGCTGCTGGTTGAACGTCAGTTCGACGCCTTCCTGGCCCTGGTCTTCGACGCTGTTGAAGCCCACCACGTGGGCCATCACGTCGCCGTCCGGGTAGTAGCGGCGGGTCTCGGGTTGCTGGTGCACGCCAGCCATGCCCAACTGTTTGATCTTGTCGGCCACGTCCATCGGGACCTGGCGCTTCAGGTAGACGAAGTTCTTGTCTTCATCGACCAGCCGGTGACGCAAATCGGCCACCGGCATGTCCAGCAGCTTGGCCAGCGTATCCATCTGCGCAGGCGTACCCTGCTTGGCGTCTTCCGGAATCGCCCAGATGGCGCGCGCCGGCACGCTGGAAGCCAGCACCGCGCCGTTGCGGTCCATGATCTTGCCGCGCGTGGCCGCCAGCGTCAGGGTGCGTTCATAGCGGCGTTCGCCCTGCTGCTGCAGAAACTCCGTCGACAGCCCTTGCAGGAAGAGCGCGCGGCCAGCCAGCACGGTGAATCCGCCAAACAGCAGGATCAGCACCAGGCGCGCGCGCCAGGTGGGCAGTTGCCCACGCAGCACGGGGTTGTCGAAGAAGGGGACGCGTTTCATTGCGCGCCCCCAGCGGTGGAGACGGGCGCTTGATTCAGATACAGCGTGCGGTCCGGAACGATGGGGATCATCTTCAGGCCGTCGCGTGCAATCACATCGACCCGCGCGTTGCGGGCGAGTTCGGCGCGGTCAAGCTGCAACCGGCGCCAATTGGTTTCCAGGTCGCGTTCCTGGGCCTGATCACGTCCCAGCTCCACAAAGAGCTGACGCGACTGATACCGGCTGGTAACCAGGGAAATGGCCGACAGCATCAGTAAAGCCGCAATGATCAAGTTGACACGACCCATTAGCGCCGCCCTCCCTTGCCGCCGCGGCGAGGCGGCGGGGCCAGGTCGCTGCCGGGCAGCGAGCCGATCTTCACGAACGCGAAGCCGCCCTCGGGGGGCAGCGGCGTTTCGGTGCGTTCGGCAACGCGCAGGACAGCGGAGCGGGCGCGGGCATTGCCCGAGACCTCGTCGTCTTCGGCCTGGACACGGCCGAGGGAACGCAGGATCGGTTGGGGCATTTCGCTTTCACGCAGCGGCAGGCGTGCATGCGCGGCGGCCGGCCGAGCCGCCGCCACGATGCACTGCTTGACCATGCGGTCTTCAAGCGAATGAAAACTGATCACCGCCAACCTCCCCCCCGGAGCAAGCAGGTCTAGAGCTGCCGCGAGGGTGCGCGCGAGCTCTTCGAGTTCCCGATTGATGTAAATCCGTAAAGCTTGAAAGGTGCGTGTGGCCGGATGCTGCCCCTTTTCGCGCGTGCGGACGGCGCTGGCGACGCACTCGGCAAGCTCGAGCGTGGTGCGCAGCGGCCTTGTTGCGCGGCGAGCAGCAATCGCCTTTGCAACCTGAAAAGCAAACCGTTCTTCGCCATAATCCGCTATGACCTCCCGCATCTCATCCACACTGGCTTGCGCCAGCCAATCCGCCACCGTGGGACCACGAGTGGTGTCCATCCGCATATCGAGCGGGCCGTCTCGCATGAACGAGAAACCGCGCTCGGCATCATCGATCTGAGGCGACGACACGCCCAGATCCAGCATCACGCCATCGACCTTGCCGATGCCGAGCTGCTCCAATTCTTCAGCCATGGTGGCAAAGCCGCCATGGATAACCGTGACCCGGGGGTCCGCCGCCGCCAACGCGCGGGCTACAGCGATTGCCTCGGGATCCTTGTCGAACACCACCAGCCGGGCTTCCTTGCCCAAGCGCCCAAGCAGCTCGCGACTGTGCCCGCCCCGGCCAAAAGTGCCGTCGACAAACACGCCGCGTTCCGCCCGCGTAGCCGTATCCGGCTCGGTCTGCATGTGCGACCGTGTCGCGCCTTTGCCGCCGAAGTCGGGCAGCAGTAGTGCGTCCACCGTCGGCTCCAGCAGAACGGGCCGATGTTCGAATTCCATAGATTTTTCAGAACGAAAACTGATTCAACACATCCGGCATACCCTTGGCCAAGTCTTCAGCCTCGCGGCTGGCCAGGGTAGCGGCGTCCCACAGCTCGAAGTGCGCGCCCAGACCGAGCAGCATCACATCGCGCGTCATACCGGAAGCGTTGCGCAGTTCAGGAGCGATCAGGACCCGGCCGGAGCCATCCAGTTCCACGTCCTGAGCGTTGCCGAGCAACAGCCGCTGCAACGCACGAGCCGTCATGGGAAAGGCGGCGATCTGCTCGCGCTTCTTTTCCCACTCCGGCCGCGGGTACACCAGCAAGCAGCCGTCGGGGTGGCGGGTCAGGGTCAGCCGGCCATCGGCCTGCGACATCAGCGCGTCACGATGCCGGGTCGGAATCGAGATCCGTCCCTTGGCATCCAGCGTGAGTGCGCTGCTTCCCTGAAACACCACTTTTACCCCACTTAATTGCACAATTTCCTACTATTTCCCACTCTACGGTATGGCACAGGGGCGGTCAAGCGCGTGGTTGCAATTTTTTCAATCACAACAAGGACTTAGACCAATATGTAAAACCGCAAAAAGAAAAACCTCCTAATAAATCAGGAGGTTGCGGCGCACACTACAAGTCCTTCTTCAGAAGTAGCGCCTAAGGATGACTTTGCATTGTTTTACGAAGGGCCGGATCGCCCGTTCTGGCGAGGCTTCCCGCCCGACGGACCGCCTGGGCCCGTCAAAAAAATGGCGCGGCCGCTACTGCCGGGCGCGGGCCAGCGCGGCCAGGCGTCAAGCC
>NZ_JBHFII010000026.1:238450-245811 GCF_057334215.1 Achromobacter maghribensis
CGTCAAGCCTGGCCAACTCGCGAGTGGGAATTCGATGCAAGACGAGTCTATAGGCCGGATTCTGTACACCAGGTTTCCCTGGCGGACGATCATTCCTCTGCGCGGATCATTGCTGAGCCGCTCTAGCCACCTACCCGCATGCTTGGACGGAGCCGCCCTTCGCGACCCGAGGGCCGCACGCATGCCTATTTGATGTTGCTCCGGGTAGAGGTTGCCGCGTTTCACCCTGCGATGCCGCCCTTCGTTGCCGAATGGCGAGACACGGAGATGGCCGTATCTGTGCGTGCAAGCACGCCCGCGCCGCAGTCTCGTCTCTGTGGCCCTATTCCTCAACCGCGCCCGAGGACGCGGCCGGACGGCCGTTAGCCGTTACCCTGCCCTATGGAGTCCGGACCTTCCTCGATGGATTCGCATCCACCGCGATCGCCCGACCCGCCTTGCGGTGGCTATTCTATTACAGGTTGCCGCTCCGTCCCCCACGACAGCGCCAAGGGGATGCGCCGACCACCCGCAAACGGGCTTGCGGGGTTCCTGCGACAATACGCCCTGATCCGCTTAGACGCCGCAAAAACGACCCGATACATGGCCCTCGCTACTCTCATCACTCTTACCGACATCCAGCTGGCCTATGGCCACCACCCGCTGCTGGACCACGCCGACTTCGCCATCCAGGCCGGCGAGCGCATCGGCCTCATCGGCCGCAACGGCGCGGGCAAGTCGTCGCTGCTGAGGTTGCTGGACGGCAGAACGCTTCCAGACGACGGCGACATCGCCCGCAGCTCGGGTCTGCGCGTCGCCACGGTCGAACAAGAGCCCGAGCTGGACGAAAACGCCACGGTATTCGATGTCGTCTGCAACGTGGAAGGCGACCACGAAGACTGGCAACGCCCCTCGCGCGTGCGCGCCATACTGGAAAAACTGGGCCTGCCCGCTGACGTGCAGATCGCCGGCCTGTCCGGCGGCACCCGCAAGCGCGTCGCCCTGGCGCGCGCCCTTGTCGAAGAGCCCGACCTCCTGCTGCTGGACGAACCCACCAACCACCTCGACTTCGACGGCATCGCCTGGCTGGAAGAGATGCTGCGCAGCTGGCGCGGCGCCGCGGTCATCATCACCCACGATCGCCGCTTCCTGGACGCCGTTACCACTCGCATCGTCGAACTGGACCGCGGCCGCCTGCTCAGTTTCCCGGGCAACTTCTCCCAGTGGCAAGAGCGCAAGGCCCAGTGGCTGGAATCCGAGCGCCTGGAACAAGCCCGTTTCGACAAGCTCCTGGCGCAAGAGGAAGTCTGGATCCGCAAAGGCGTCGAAGCCCGCCGCACCCGCAATGAAGGCCGGGTACGCCGCCTGGAAAGCCTGCGCGTGCAGCGCGCCGAGCGCCGTGAGCGCATCGGTGACGTCTCGCTGGCGCTGGCGGAAGGCCAGCGCTCGGGCAAGCTCGTGGCCGAACTTGAACATGTCGGTAAGACCTTCGGCGACAAGATCGTGGTGGACGACTACTCCACAACCATTCTGCGCGGCGACCGTATCGGCATCATCGGCCCCAACGGCGCCGGCAAGACCACCCTGCTAAAGCTCATCCTGGGCGAAATGCAGCCGGACACCGGCACCACGCGCCGGGGCACCAACGTGGCGGTGGCCTACTTCGACCAAATGCGCGCGCAGCTGGACGAAAACGCTTCGCTCGTCGACATCATCAGCCCGGGCAGCGAATGGGTCGAAATCGGCGGCACCCGCAAGCATGTCATGACGTACCTGGGCGACTTCCTGTTTTCGCCCGCCCGCGCCGGTTCCCCGGTGCGCAGCCTGTCCGGCGGCGAACGCGCCCGCCTGTTGCTGGCGCGCCTGTTCGCCCGCCCCGCGAACGTGCTGGTGCTGGACGAACCCACCAACGACCTGGACATCGAAACGCTGGAACTGCTGGAAGAACTGCTCCAGGAATACGCCGGCACCGTACTCCTTGTCAGCCATGATCGCGCGTTTCTGAACAACGTCGTCACGCAGACCATCGCCTACGAGGGCGAAGGCCGGTGGCGCGACTACGTCGGCGGCTACGACGAATGGGTTGCCCAGCGCCCCGCCGCCCGCCCGGCCCACGCCGCCGATGCGGACGCCGACGCCAAGCCCGTCGACGAAAGCGCCGCGCGTGGCAAGGTCGCGAAATCCAAGCCGGCCAAGGCGACCAAGATAAACGCATGGGACTTGCGCGAACTCGAAGGCTTGCCCGACGCCATCGCCGCCCTGGAAGCGAAGCAGGCTGAACTGGCCGGGAAACTGGCGGACGGAAGCCTTTACCGCGATGCCCCCGCCGAAGTCGATCGCATCAATGGCGAACTCGCCAAATTGGAAAGCGAACTCGAAGAACGATTCGCCCGCTGGGAATTGCTGGAAGCGCGCCGCGACGGCACGCTCTGATGGCACGCTCTGATGTCAACCGCTGACGTCGCCCTCTATATATAGAGCGCTTTCATCACGCGGTAAAAAAACGGGGGAACGGCGCACAGCCGCTCCCCCGCTTGTTATTCGCCGATACGCGCCGCTTCCGGCGCATCGGTTGTTCAGACTTTGGCGCGCCAGGCCAGCGCTTCGCCAGCCGCCAGCGGCACCAGCGTCGTGTTGCCAAATTCCAGCTCGTCCGGCACCTGGTACGTTTCGCGCAGCAAGGTCAACGTGCCGGTGTTCCGCGGCAGGCCATAGAAGTCCGGGCCGTGGAAGCTGGCAAAACCCTCCAGCTTATCCAGTTTGCCCGCCGCTTCAAACGCCGTCGCGTACAGCTCCATCGCATGCAGTGCCGTGTAGCAGCCGGCACAGCCGCACGCATGTTCCTTCAAACCACGCGCGTGCGGCGCACTGTCGGTGCCCAGGAAAAACCGCGGGCTGCCACTCGTGGCGGCCTCGACCAGCGCCAGGCGATGCGTCTCGCGCTTCAAGATCGGCAGGCAATAAAAATGCGGACGCACACCGCCCTGGAAGATCGCATTACGGTTGTACAGCATGTGCTGCGGCGTGATCGTCGCCGCGATCGGCCCTTCGGCGTCGCGCACATATTCCGCGCCTTCCTTCGTCGTGATGTGTTCGAACACCACCTTCAAAGCCGGAAACGCGCGGCGCAGCGGCTTCATGACGCGCTCCACGAAAATCGCCTCGCGGTCGAACACATCAATCGCCGGGTCGGTTACTTCACCGTGCACCAGTAGCGGCATGCCGCACTTTTCCAAGGCCTCCAACGCCTTCGCGCACTTGCCGAGCAAATCAGTGACGCCCGCGTCGGAGTTGGTCGTCGCCCCGGCCGGATACAGCTTCACCGCATAGACCTGGCCCGACTCGTGCGCGCGGAAGATCTCTTCCGCCGAGGTGTTGTCGGTCAGATAAAGCGTCATCAGCGGCGTGAAGGCGCCCGGGTTGCCACCGGCTTTGCGCAATGCCTCCAGGATCCGGCCGCGATAGGCCAGCGCCTGCTCGGTGGTCGTCACCGGCGGCCTCAGGTTCGGCATGATGATGGCGCGCGCGAACTGGCGCGCGGTATCCGCCACCACGGCTTCCAGCGCCGCGCCATCGCGCAAGTGCAGGTGCCAATCGTCGGGGCGGGTGATCGTGAGTTGATTCGTGTTGGGAGTAGACATGGAAGCTTCTTAATCTGCCAGCGGCATGCCCCGTTCTGCCAGCGCGCAAAACATCGCGCTGCCCAGGGGAATGACGGCATCGTTGAAATCAAAATGCGAGTTATGCAGCACGCAGCCCGACTCGGCGCCGCCTTGGCCCAGACGGAAATACGCACCGGGCTTGCTTTGCAACATGAACGAAAAATCCTCGGAACCCATCGACGGTACCAGATCGCGCACTACGTTTTCCTTGCCGATCATCTCGGTCGCGATGTCGGCCACCAGATTCGCGTGCTGCGGCGTGTTCAAGGTTGCGGGGTAGATGCGCTCGTAAATCAGCTCGGCCGAACCACCAAACGCGCCGGCGATCGCCGTAACCAGTTCACGCATGCGGGTCTCGACCATTTCCTGGACCGACTTGCGAAACGTCCGCACCGTGCCCACCAACTTGGCTTCACGCGGGATCACGCTCATTGCGCCCGGATGCCCGGCCTGCATGGACCCGATGGACACTACCGCCGAATCCAGCGGGTTCACATTGCGCGACACGATGGTCTGCAAGGCCGTGATGATCTGCCCCGCGATCGTCACGGGGTCAATCGTCTGATACGGGTGCGCGCCGTGGCCGCCACGGCCCGTGATCTGGATCTCGAAGCGGTCTGCCGCAGCCATCATCGGCCCCGGGTTGATGCCGATCGTGCCGGGGCGCAGGCCCGGCCAGTTATGCAAGGCGTAGATCGCGTCGCACGGGAACGTGTCGAACAAGCCATCCTCAAGCATGGCACGGGCGCCACCGCGCCCCTCTTCGGCCGGCTGGAATATCAGCACCGCCGTGCCGTCGAAATTCCGCGTTTGCGCCAGGTATTTCGCGGCCCCGATCAATACGGCGGTATGGCCGTCATGGCCGCAGCCGTGCATCAGGCCCGGCTTGGTGGACTTGTGGCCGAAGTCGTTGTCCTCCGTCATGGGCAACGCATCCATGTCGGCGCGCAGCCCGATCATGCGCCCACTGTCGCAGCGCTTGCCCCGGATCACACCCACCACGCCCGTCTTGCCGATGCCGCGATGCACCTCGATGCCCAGCGCCTCCAGCGCGCCGGCCACGATCCCGGAGGTGCGGACTTCCTCGAAGCCTAACTCGGGATGTGCATGCAAATCGCGCCGCAGCGCCGTCAATTCGTCATGAAACAGGCGAATTGATTCCAAAGGAGATCGTGCGTACATAGGAGGTTACAGAATGACGTGGTAGGGGGGACAGTCTGTGCATTTTAGTTGCTACAGAGGATAAATGCCTTTGTCTTTACGAGAGAGACACGTTATGCTCCGGCCGCAGGACAATTTTTCCAACAGCCAGAGAAGGAGCGCCGCATTATGGCCACAACCTCCAAACCCGCGACCGCGCGCAAGCCGAACGCTGCATTCATGAAGCCCCTGACCCCCAGCGCCGAATTGGCCGCTGTCATCGGCTCGGAAGCCGTGCCGCGTACCGAGGTCACCAAGAAGATCTGGGAATACATCAAGAAGCACAACCTGCAAGATGCCAGCAACAAGCGCAACATCAACGCCGATGCCAAGCTGCGTCCGATCTTTGGCAAGGATCAGGTCACGATGTTCGAACTGACCAAACTGGTCAACGCACATCTGAAGTAAGCAGGCAAAGGGCGTACCCCGTACGTCCCTGCCTCTTGGATTGTCGCGACGCCCTGGCTCTCCGCCGGGCTAGCACCCCCTCCCTCGCGCAAGCTCCATCTCCCGCGCGAAAGCCGGCTCCGCGTTCCGCGGACATGGCATTCCCCTTCCGTATTCTTCTTTGGCAGTTCCCTTCGATCCCCATCGGGCTGAACGCTAGGATTGGCGCGCCTCTTCAAGCAACCGCGCTCTCGGAATGCAGCACCTTCCGGACGCTGCGCTTACGAGCGCGCATCAAGCGCGCCCAACGCAACGCCCTGCCCGTCGACCGCGGCCTGCAATACCAATGCCGCATCATTGAACACGGCGCCCTGCGACAGGTCCAGCGCCACCTCCGCATGCTCGCACCATTGCTGCACCCCTAGCGGGGTTGATCATGCAGTAGTGTCATCGCTGCTCCAGAGCGGCAAGGAACTCGTCACCCGCAAATCCACACCAGGATAGTGGGTTCAAAACGCAGAGCTCCACAGCGGCCTGCGTGAAACTCACACGGCACGCTGCATGAACACCCGCAGCTCCGCGTCGTCCTGAAATGAACGGGCGTTAAACCCGGAAATCCCCTCGCTGATCGTGGTCATGTTCGCGCAGGTCCTGGCGCCTGGCGCAAGCCCCTCCAATGCACCCAGGGCAGTTCGCATCCAGGCGGCGGTCTTCGGTGTATCGATGCTTGTCGTCGCCGCCTATGTCGTCCTGTCCTAGCCCTTCGGACAAAGGCGCATGAAAAAGGCCGGCGAACTCGCCGGCCTCTCGCTTTGCCACAACGGATACGAAATCAGGTGTAAGTCGTGGGCGCGGCGCCTTCCAGCAATGCCAGCCAGCCTTTGATCAGGCGGTACAGGACCCACACCACCGTCGCGATCAGGCCGATCCAGCCAATGAAGATGTACACGGCAATCCCGCTGATGGCCAGCCACAACATGGCCCACCAGAAGGTGCGCAGCATCCAGTCGAAGTGGGCGGCGTAAACCGTGCCGGCGGCTTCCGAGCGCTTCAGATACATCAGCACCACGGCAGCCAAGGTCGCGATGCCCAGAATTCCACTCGTCAAAAAGCCCAAGGCAAACAAGCCGTAAGCCACGTGGGTCAACGTGCGCAGATCTAATTTCGTACCGGGCACGGGGGTCTGGGTATCACTCACGATAACGCTCCAACGAATTGACTCGGTCAATCTTACCGCACAAAGCCCCCCTGCCCACGGGCGTTGTTATTTGGGCACATTCAGCATTGGCGCGGCTTGCAGCCTGGTTGACTGCCAAGCGAAGGCCTCTCTCGGCAGTCCAATGACGAGCCGAATCTGAGCAGGATTCCCGGTGATATCCATCAGTCATCGCCCAAAGACAAAGCCCCGCCGGATACCGGCGGGGCTTTGAGGGGTAAGAGCTTGACGATGACCTACTTTCACAGACGTCCGTCCACTATCATCGGCGCGAAGGCGTTTCACTGTCCTGTTCGGGATGGGAAGGAGTGGTACCACCTTGCTATGGTCGTCAAGCGTAACTGCTTGAGCGGCTGCCGACTGCATCAGCCGCTCGAATCTTGGTTTACTGCCGCAGACTTGTCCGAAGACCGGTCCGGATACTGCCGGGGTACAACCTCAGCGTTGCTTCAGTACAGCAACGGAACCGCTCTACGCACATGAGGGCAAACAACGCCGCTACCATTTACGCATGGGTTCTCACTATACAAAGACAAAACCCCACAGGATTACCTGTGGGGTTTTGCGGAATAAAAGCCTGACGATGACCTACTTTCACAGACGTCCGTCCACTATCATCGGCGCGAAGGCGTTTCACTGTCCTGTTCGGGATGGGAAGGAGTGGTACCACCTTGCTATGGTCGTCAAGCGTAACTGCTTGAGCGGCTGCCGACTGCATCAGCCGCTCGAATCTTGGTTTACTGCCGCAGACTTGTCCGAAGACCGGTCCGGATACTGCCGGGGTACAACCTCAGCGTTGCTTCAGTACAGCAACGGAACCGCTCTACGCACATGAGGGCAAACAACGCCGCTACCATTTACGCATGGGTTCTCACTATACAAAGACAAAACCCCACAGGATTACCTGTGGGGTTTTG
>NZ_JBHFII010000027.1:0-17256 GCF_057334215.1 Achromobacter maghribensis
GTCCTCCCCCTCCGCCGCCGCCACCTGCCTCCCAGCCCGGGGACGCTCCGCCGCCGCCGCCCGACGTCGGTGGCCACGACCGTGATGCCAATGGCAACCGTGGCGACGGGCGCCGGGCGGAACCGCGCGACGCCGCCGAGCACGAACGTGCCCGCGAAGAGCACATGCGCCGTTACAAGCCCGAGCCGGACGATATTCGCCGCGATCTGCGCGTGCTGGTGCAATTGCTGAACGAACGCCTGAACGATGGCACTCGCGTGGCGTTGTCGCATGGGCCGGCGCCGGAAATCTTCATTTCGTTGGCGCCCAACTCCGCCAGCGAAGACGCGCCGCGCTTGCGTGAATGGCTGGTCATCCCGCTGGACCGCCTGGACCCGCCGGTCGCCACGCCCTTCATTGCGGCCTGGCTTGGCGGCCTGGGCCTGTTGCTGTTGCTGGCGGTGGGCTTCTCGTGGCACATCACGCGGCCCATCACCCGGCTGGCCGATGCCGCCGACCGGCTGGCCGCGGGGCAGCCGCAACGCGTGGAACCCTCGGGGCCGCATGAAACCCGGGCGCTGGGCGTGCGCTTCAACGCCATGCTGGATGCGCTGGCCGAATCCGATTCGGTGCGCCGGACGCTGTTGTCCGGCTTGCCGCACGACCTGAAAGGACCTCTGTCGCGGATGTGGCTGCGGATCGAAATGGCCGACGATTCCAAGTTGAAGGAAGGCTTGCGCACCGATCTGCAAGACATGCAGCACATGGTCGACCAGTTCATCGGTTTCGTGCGCGGCACCGATCCCGCCGCGTACCGCTATGCGCCCATCGTGCTGTCAGACTGGCTGACCGAACGCGTTGGCGCCTGGCATGGCGCGGGCACGGACATCCACCTGAAGGCCGACGACGACGACGCGCCGCTGGTGGTGCAGGCGGACGCCGTGGCGTTGGGCCGGCTGCTGGACAATCTGATCGGCAATGCGTTGAACCATGGCGCGCCGCCGGTCGAGGTGAATCTGCGCCGGGAAGAGCGTCATGCGGTGCTGGATGTGGCCGACCATGGCACCGGTATCGTGCCCGAACGCCGCCAGGAGGCGCTGCGCCCCTTCAGCCGGCTGGACGACGCGCGCACGCGTACCGGCAGCGTGGGCCTGGGCTTGGCGCTGGCCGAGGCCATTGCCCGCGCCCACGGCGGCTCGCTGGAATTGCGCCAGGCGGAATCCGGCGGACTGTGCGTGCGAGTGAAGCTGCCGCTGTCCGAAACCGCATAGGGCGGCGGGGCCCTCCGGGGCCCCGCATACGGTACGATGCATCCTGCTTCGTCCCTTGTCGTATCCGCACCATGGCCATTCAGTCCGATTCCCTTTCTTCCCGTCCCGACGCCCCCCGTATCGTGGCGCCGCAGCCGGTGTCGCCCAACGAGGAATCGATCGAACGCGCCTTGCGGCCCAAGGCGTTGCAGGAATACGTTGGCCAGCAGCGCGCCCGAGAGCAGCTCGAGATCTTCATCGCCGCCGCCCGCAAGCGCGGCGAGGCGCTGGACCACGTCCTGCTGTTCGGCCCGCCCGGCCTGGGCAAGACCACGCTGGCCCACATCATCGCGCACGAAATGGGCGTGCAGCTGCGCCAGACGTCGGGCCCCGTGCTGGAGCGCCCCGGCGATCTGGCCGCGCTGCTGACCAACCTGGAAAAGAACGATGTGCTGTTCATCGACGAAATCCACCGCTTGTCGCCCGTGGTCGAGGAAATCCTCTATCCGGCGCTGGAAGATTTCCAGATCGACATCCTGATCGGCGAAGGCCCCGCAGCGCGCAGCGTCAAGCTGGACCTGCAACCGTTCACGCTGGTGGGCGCCACCACGCGGGCGGGCATGTTGACCAACCCGCTGCGCGACCGCTTCGGCATCGTCTCGCGGCTGGAGTTCTATAACGCGGCCGACCTGGGCCACATCGTGACGCGCAGCGCCGGCCTGCTCAACGCCGCCATCACGCCGGACGGCGCGGCGGAAGTGGCGCGCCGCGCCCGCGGCACGCCCCGGATCGCCAACCGGCTGCTGCGCCGCGTGCGCGACTACGCCGAAGTCAAGGCCAGCGGCACCATTGACGCCGACGTCGCCGGCCGCGCGCTGGCCATGCTGGAAGTGGACCCCCAGGGCCTGGACCTGATGGACCGCAAGCTGCTGGAAGCCATCATCCACAAGTTCGATGGCGGGCCCGTGGGCGTGGACAGCCTGGCGGCCGCCATCGGCGAAGAGCGCGACACCATCGAAGACGTGATCGAGCCCTACCTGATCCAGCACGGCTACCTGCAACGCACACCGCGGGGGCGCACCGCCACGCTGACCACCTGGCGCCACTTGGGCTTGACCCCGCCTACCGGCGTCGCCACGGGCGGCGATCTGTTCGGCAAGTAGGCGCGGGGGGGCGCAAACCGCGCGACGGGTTTATGATCCTGGGGTTTCGACATTCCTGCGATCAAAGGACCGGATTCCCATGCTGCCCGAATTGCCTACCTATGATGATGTCGTGCGCGCCAGCGAGCGCCTGGCCGGCAACGCACACCGCACGCCCGTCTTGACCTCGGCAACCGCCGACGCCATCAGCGGCGCATCGGTCTTCTTCAAGTGCGAGAACTTCCAGCGCATGGGCGCGTTCAAGTTTCGCGGCGGCTACAACGCCATCGCACGTCTGACGCCGGAACAGCGGGCCGCGGGGGTGGTGACCTTCTCGTCCGGCAATCATGCGCAGGCCATCGCGCTGGCGTCCAAATTGCAGGGCGTGTCCGCCACGATCATCATGCCGCTGGACGCCCCCGCGGCCAAGCGCGCGGCCACCGAAGGGTACGGCGGCAAGATCGTCACCTATGACCGCTACACCGAAGACCGCGAACAAATCGCGCTGCGCATCCAGGCGGAAACCGGCGCCACGCTGATTCCGCCCTACGACCACGAAGACGTGATCACGGGGCAGGGCACCGCGGCCAAGGAACTGTTCGAGGAAGTCGGCGAACTGGACTACCTGTTCGTCTGCCTGGGCGGCGGCGGCCTGCTGTCGGGATCTGCCCTGTCCGCGTTCGCGCTAAGCCCGGGCTGCCTGGTCTATGGCGTCGAGCCGGAAGCCGGCAACGATGGCCAGCAGTCCTTGCGCAAGGGTGAAATCGTCCGCATCCCCGCCCCCAAGACCCTGGCCGACGGCGCCGCCACGACCCACCTGGGCAACCTGACATTCCCGCTCATCCAGAAGCATGTGCGCGACATCGTCACGGTGACGGATGCGCAGCTGGTCACCACCATGAAGTTCTTCGCCGAACGCATGAAGATGGTGGTGGAACCCACCGGCTGCCTGGGCGCGGCCGCGGTCATGCAGAACGTCGTGCCGGTGCGCGGCGCGCGGGTTGGCGTCATCATCAGCGGCGGCAACGTCGACCTTCCGGCCTACGCCAGGTTGCTGGCTGCCTGATCTTCGTGAGCGGTCCGGGCGCCGGACCGCCGATGCACGCTTGCGGTTGCAGCCTGCGCAGGGCAGAATCGGGACTCGATCCTGACGAACAGGAGGCTGCGGCATGCGTATCCTTGTCATCGGCGGCACCGGTTTCATCGGCCGTCACCTGATTGCCAGGCTGTCCGGCAGCCTGCATCAGATGATTGTGCCCACGCGTCTGCTGGCGCGGGGCAGCGAACTGCAAGTCTTTCCCACCGTCACGCTCGTCCAGACCGACATACACGATGACGCCTCGCTGGATGACCTGGTGCGCGGATGCGATGCCGTCGTGAACCTGGTGGGCATCCTGCACGGCAATTCCGGCCAGCCGTACGGGTCTGATTTCGCGCGGGCCCACGTCCTGTTGCCGCAGCGTATTGCGCAGGCTTGTCGGCGCCAGGGCGTTCATCGCCTGCTGCACGTCAGCGCCCTGGGCGCCGATTCCCAGGGCGACAGCATGTATCAGCGCTCCAAGGGCGACGGCGAAGCCGCCATCAAGCACGAGTTCCAGGCCGCGTCGGAAGGCGGCTGGACCATCTTCCGTCCGTCGGTCCTATTCGGCCCGGACGACCAGTTCACCAATATGTTCGCCCGGCTGGCGCGCTGGCTGCCCGTGCTGCCGCTGGCGGGCGCGCATGTGCGCATGCAACCGGTGTATGTGGGCGATGTGGTCGAAGCGATGGTGTCCGCCTTGGGCGATACGCACACCTGCGGCAAGACGTATGAATTAGGCGGGCCGCAAATCTATACGTTGGGCGAAATCGCGCGGTTGTGCGCCGCCTGGAGCGGCCATCCGCGGCCGGTGATCAGCGTGCCGATGGGGCTGGGCCGCCTGCAGGCCCGGTTGTTCGAATGCCTGCCGGGCAAGCCCCTGATGTCGCGCGACAACCTGGATTCCCTGCGCCGCGACAACATCTGTGCGGGCCCCATCGCGCCGGAACTGCACGTCGTGCCGACCGGCCTGGAGGCCGTCGCCCCCCGCTATCTGTGATCAGCGGGCCAGCGCCTTCAGCGCCTGCTTGATCCCGTCCGACACGCCGACCCCCTCGGGCAACGTTTTCAACGCCGACAGCGATTCCTTTTCCGAATATCCCAGCGCCAACAGCGCGTTGAGGATGTCCGACTGGTTGTCGGGCGTGGCATGCGAGGTCGCGCCGATGTCCCCGCCCAGCTTGCCGCGCATTTCCAGCAACAGGCGTTCAGCCGTCTTCTTGCCGATGCCGGGCACACGCGTCAGGCGGCCCGATTCCTGCAAGGTGATGGCCTGGGCCAGATCCGCCACCGACATGCCCGACAGCACCGACAGCGCGGTGCGCGCGCCGATGCCGCTGACCTTGATCAGTTCGCGAAAAGCGCTGCGCTCGCTGGCGGTGCCAAAGCCATACAGGATGTGCGCATCCTCGCGCACCGTCAGGTGCGTGTACAGCGTGACGCGCGCGCCGGTCTCCGGCAGCGCGTACAGCGTGCTCATGGATACGTCGATGTCATAGCCCAGTCCGCCCACGTCCACGCAGATGGTCGGGGGCAGTTTTTCGATCAGGGTTCCGGTGATGCGTCCGATCATGGTGATGATGGCCTGGTAAGGGAAGGGCAGAAGAGGCGCGCGGAATGCGCGGCGAATGCGGGCATTCTATACGCGCCAAGGCGCGTTCAGCCGATCAGCCGGCCGTTGCGGATGCGTGTCTTGCCGCTCATGCGCAGCGACGTGCCCAGGCGTTCCAGCTTGTCCTGCAACGGGCCGACGTGGGCGTGGCAAATGGCGCAGGCCAGCGCGTCGGCGGAGTCGGGCGCGGGCGTGCCGTCCAGTGCCAGCAGGTGCTGCACCATCATCTGCACCTGCTCCTTGGCGGCGCGCCCGGTGCCCACCACGGCTTTCTTGATCTGCAGCGCGGTGTACTCGTGCACGACCAGCGAACTGTCGGCCAGCGCGCACAGCGCGGCGCCCCGGGCCTGGCCCAGCAGCAGGGTGGACGCCGGATTGGTATTCATGAAGACGATTTCAAGCGCGGCCACGTCGGGTTGCGTGTCGCGCGCCACCTGGCGCAGATTGTCCAGGATGACTTTCAGGCGTTCGGACAGCGTCAGCGCCGGCGGGACCACGATGGTCCCGCTGGCCACGTAACGCAGCCGCGAGCCTTCGGCATCGATCACACCGAAACCGGTGCGGCGCAAGCCGGGATCGATGCCGAGGACGCGCATCAGTGGCGGAAGTGGCGGGTGCCGGTCAGCACCATGGCGATGCCATGTTCGTCGGCCGCGGCGATGACTTCGTCGTCGCGCATGCTGCCGCCGGGCTGGATCACGCAGGTCGCGCCCGCCGCCACCACCACGTCCAGGCCGTCGCGGAACGGGAAGAACGCGTCCGACGCCACGGCCGAGCCCTTCAGGGTCAGGCCGGCGTTTTCCGCCTTGATCGACGCGATGCGGGCCGAGTCGATGCGGCTCATCTGGCCGGCGCCCACGCCGAGGGTCATGCCGCCGCCCACGAACACGATGGCGTTGGACTTGACGTACTTGGCAACCTTCCAGGCGAAGGCCAGGTCGTTCATTTCCTGTTCGGTCGGCTGGCGCTTGCTGACCACCTTGAGCGCATCGCGCGGCACGTTGTAGGCGTCCGGGCTCTGCACGAGCCAGCCGCCGCCCACGCGCTTGATGTCCATGGCGTTCTGGCCCACGCCCATCGGCACTTCCAGCACGCGCACGTTCTTCTTGGCGGCCAGGATGGCCAGTGCGGCGCCGTCATAGGCCGGGGCCAGCAGCACTTCCAGGAACTGGCCGCTGACGGCTTCGGCCGTGGCGGCGTCCACCGGGCGGTTGAAGGCGATGATGCCGCCGAAAGCGGAGGTCGGGTCGGTCTTGAATGCCTGCTGGTACGCGCCCAGGGTGTCGGCCGCCACGGCGACGCCGCAGGGGTTGGCATGCTTGACGATGACGCAGGCGGGCACGTCGAAGCTGCGCGCGCATTCCCATGCGGCGTCGGCGTCGGCGATGTTGTTGTAGGACAGTTCCTTGCCCTGCAGCTGGCGGTAGTTGCCCAGCAGGCCGGCCGGACGCTGTGCATCCACATAGAAGGCGGCGGTCTGGTGCGGGTTCTCGCCGTAACGCAGCGCCTGTTCCTGCTTGACCTGCAAGGTCAGCGTGCCGGGCCATTCGCTGCGTGCCGGAACCGCTTCCTGGGCCGGTTCGGCTTCGGTCAGGCTGGTCAGGTAGGCGGCGATGGCGCCGTCGTAGGCGGCGGTGTGGGCGTAGACCTTCGACGCCAGCGCCAGGCGCAGGCCGTAGGAGGTGCTGCCGTTCTTGTCCATTTCGGACAGCACGCGCGAATAGTCGACCGGATCGATCACGACCGTCACGCCGCCGGCTTCCGTGCCGTGGTTCTTGGCGGCGGCGCGCAGCATGGCCGGGCCCCCGATGTCGATGTTCTCGACCGCGTCGGCGAACGTGCAGTCCGGCTTGGCGACGGTTTCACGGAACGGATACAGGTTGACCACCAGCATGTCGATGCGATCGATGCCTGCCGCCTTGATGGTGTCCATGTGCTCGGCGCTGTCGCGGCGGGCCAGCAGGCCGCCGTGGATCTTGGGGTGCAGCGTCTTGACGCGGCCATCCAGGATTTCAGGCGATCCGGTGTGGGCCGCCACTTCAGTGACGGTCAGGCCGGCGTCTGCCAGCAACTTGGCGGTGCCGCCGGTCGACAACAGGCGCACGCCACGCGCGGCCAGGGCGCGGGCAAATTCAACGATGCCGGTCTTGTCGGACACCGAAAGCAGGGCGGTTTCGATTTTCATGGTGGGGACGGGAGTCGGGCGGGGCGCCTTTCTCGTTCAGGTCGGGATGGGAAATCTGCGAAGGGGAGGACGGCGCCCGACAGGGGCCGCCCACGCGGAAAAGCTATACCTGGATATTGTGCGCCAGCAACTTCTTGCGCAAGGTGTTGCGGGTGATGCCCAGCATTTCGGATGCCCGCGACTGGTTGCCGCCCGAACGCTCCAGCGCCACTTCAAGCACCGGGCGCTCGACGCAGCGCATCACCATGTCCCACATATCGTGGGGCTCGGATTCACCCAAGTCTTCGAAATAGCGCTCAAGGCTGGCGCGCACGCATTCTTCCAGGACATCTTTCTTGCTCATTTGAGTACAGATATTTTTATGTTGGTGTTGAGGCGGTCATGCCGCCAGCAGGGCTTCTGCGACCGGCGCCGGGTGGGGCTCGCCGTCGCGCGAGATGATGTCGAACCAATCAGACACCGCCCGCCACTGGTCGCGGGTGTTGTCGATCAGGTTCATGCGGGCACAGAACGAATCCGCGCCCGGCAGGCCGTCCAGATACCAGCCGATATGCTTGCGCGCCGTGCGTACGCCGGTGTGCTCGCCATAGAACCGGTAATGGTCGTCGAGATGTTCAAGCAGCAGCTCGCGCATTTCCCCATAGGAGGGAGGGGCCAGTGTTTCGCCCGTGCGCAAATAGTGATCGATTTCGCGGAAGATCCAGGGACGGCCTTGTGCCGCCCGGCCAATCATGACCGCGTCGGCGCCAGTGTAATCCAGGACGCGCCTGGCTTTTTCAGGTGAGTCGATATCTCCGTTTGCGATCACGGGAATGGTCAGCTCGGCCTTGACGGCGCGGATAGTGTCATATTCCGCCTCGCCCGTATAGAGGTCGGCGCGCGTGCGGCCGTGCAGGGTCAAGGCCGAGATGCCGGCATTTTCAGCCAGTTTGGCCACGCGCAAGGCGTTGCGGCTATCGCGGTCCCAGCCGGTGCGGGTTTTCAGCGTGACCGGCACGCCCAGTGGCGCGCAGGCGGACACGACGGCGTCCAGGATGCGGGCGATCAGGTCTTCATGGCGCAGCAGCGCGGATCCCGAGGCCACGTTGCAGACCTTTTTCACCGGGCATCCCATGTTGATGTCGATGATCCGGGCGCCCTTGCCGGCGTTGAACACCGCCGCTTCGGCCATCATGGCCGGGTCGGCGCCGGCGATCTGCACGGAAATGGGGGCGATCTCGCCGTCGTGGTTCAGACGGCGGGACGTTTTGACGCTATCCCACAGCTTGGGGTTGCTGGCAGCCATTTCCGACACGGCGTAGCCCGCGCCCAACTTCTTGCAAAGTTGCCGGAAAGGTCGGTCCGTCACGCCCGCCATGGGCGCGACAAGAACATTGTTGGGAAGGGTCCATTGGCCTATGCGCATGGTCACATTTTAACCGGCTCGATCGAACCCCCGTTTTCGGCTGGCAACAGCTTGGTAACAAACGAAGGCGAAAGCAGGCGATTCCATCCCCCTGGTGGGGACGGAACGCCGCGGAATCAGGCGCGGAAACCCTGCAGCAGGTGTTGGGCCAGTGGCGCGCGCAGCGGCGAAGCAAGGTCCATCCCCAGCAAGGCCAGGCCGCAGGCGTGTTCGACCGGCGCCAGGCCGGTGGCGAACACCCGGGGCATCAGGTCGGTCAGACCGGCGGTGATGACGCGGTCGACCTGACGTGCCTGCGCGAATTCGGCCAGCAGGACGGTGGGGCTGGCCTCGGGGCGAGCGAGCCAGCCGGCCAGCGCCTGGGCCAGCCGGGCGGCGTCACGCAGCCCCAGGTTCAGGCCCTGGCCCGCGACGGGGTGCAGCGTCTGCGCGGCATTGCCGATGGCGGCCACGCGGCCTTGCACTTGCGCCCGCCGGGCGGCCAGCGCCAGGGGAAAGACATGGCGCGGGGCCTGGCTGGACAGCCGGCCCAGGCGATCGCCAAAAGCCGTCGACAGCGCTTTCGAGAACGCCGCATTGTCCAGCGCGGCCAGTTCGGCGGCGCGGTCCGGGGCGCTGCACCACACGACGGAGTACGCCTCCGGCGTCTGCGGGTGAGGCAGCAGCGCCAACGGCCCTTCGGCGGTGAAGCGTTCCCAGGCCCAGCCGCGACGCGGCAAGGTGGCGTGCGCGGTCGTCAGCACGGCGTGTTGGCCGTAGTCGCGGCGCAGGTCGGTCGCGCCCGCGCCATCGGACTGCACGGCCACCTGGCATCGCAGCGTCTCGCCGCCTTGCATGATGCGCACCCCGTCCGCGTCCTGGCTGTCCACCTGCGCGGCGGGGCCGGTCAGGACGGTGACGCCGCTGGCGGCCACGCACTCGTCCAGCTTGGCATGTAGCCCGGAATAGGCGACCACGCTGCCCAGCTGCGGCACGCCGAAGTCGGTGTTCTGGATCACGGTGCGGCCTAGCCGCCCGCGCTGCGAGACATGGATGTTGCGGATGTCGGCCGACCGCTCGGGCCACGCATGCAGCGATTCCAGCAGCACGCGGCTGCCATGGTTCATGGCCAGCACGCGGGGGTCGGCGGCGGGGACGGCCGCGGCGGGCGTGGCCGGCGCGGGCGCGGCGCCCGCAAGCAGGGCGATGCGGGCCGGGTCCGGCGCCCCGCGCGCGAGCATCAGGGCCAGCACGCGGCCCACGGGGCCGGCGCCAAGAATCGCTATGTCGAAGGCAGATGCAGTCATGTCCCGATTTTAACCGTCCACTACAATCCGGGACAGCCGACGCGGCGGGTCGCGCGGCCCACCTTCCCGGTTGATCGATATGACGCAGGTTCAGGTTTCCCCTCCGCTGTCCGCCGTATCCTCGCGCCGCCCGCGCGGCAAAGTCGCCGTGGGGCTGCTGGCCTGCCTGTTCGGGGCGTTTGGCGCCCATTGGTGGTATCTGGGCCGGCGCCACGCCTGGCTGGTCACCACGCTGTCGCTGGTCTGCCTGTTCTGCGCGTTCCGCTTCTATCCCGTCTGGTACGACAACCCCGCGTTCTTCCTGGTCTTCATCCCGATGATTGACGGGTTCATTGAAAGCGCGGTGTTCTCGCTGATGCCGGACGAAAAATTCGACCGTCTCTATAACCCCGGGCTGGGCCGACTCTCGTCAACCGGATGGGGGCCAGTTCTGGTCGCCATCCTGGCGTGCCTGGTGGGCGCCATCGTCTCGATGTTCGCCATCGCCATGGTGGTGGTCTACGTCTGGGTGGCGATGGGCTGGCTGGACGGGCTGGTCCTGTAGGGCCGGCTATTCGCGCATCAACGCTTCGATCTCGCTGGCCTGTACCGGTACGCCGCGCGTGATCAGTTCGCAGCCTTCGTCCGTGACCAGCGCATCATCCTCCGTGCGGATGCCGATATTCCAGTAACTTTCCGGCACGTCGTCGGCCGGCCGCACGTAGATGCCCGGCTCGATGGTCAGCATCATGCCGCGCTCGAGTTTGCGCCAGGGCCTGTCAGCGCCCTGGGCCGGGCCGGGTTGGCGGTAGTCGCCCACGTCATGGACGTCCAGGCCCAGCCAGTGGCCGGTGCGGTGCATGTAGAAACGGCTGTAGTCGCCGGATTCCAGCACGCCATCCAGCGAACCCTTCAACAGCTTCAGGTCCAGCATGCCCTGCGCCAGCACGCGCAACGCGGCGTCGTGGCCGTCGTTGAAGGTACGGCCGGGAGCGGTGGCCTGGGCCGCGGCTTCCTGCGCCGCCACGGTCAGGTCGTACAGCGCGCGCTGCGGGCCGCTATAGCGGCCGTTTACCGGAAAGGTGCGGGTGATGTCGCTGGCGTAGCTGTCGACCTCGCAGCCCGCGTCGATCAGCACCAGGTCGCCGTCGCGCAATACGGCTTCACCCGCCGGGTAATGCAGCACGCAGGCGTTGGCGCCGGTGGCGACGATGCTGTTGTAGGCCACGGCCTGGGCGCCGTGGCGGCGGAATTCATACAGCAGTTCGGCTTCCAGTTCGTACTCGCGCATGCCGGCGCGCGCGGCCCGCATGGCGCGCGCATGGGCGCCGGCCGAGATCTTGGCCGCGCGCCGCATCACGGCGATTTCGGCCGGATCCTTGATCAACCGCATGTCGGCGAGCAGCGGGCGGATGTCCTGCTGGCGCGAAGGCGGCGCATGGCCGGCGCGGCTGGCTTCGCGGGCCGCGGCCAGCCAGCGGTGCAGGCGCCCGTCGCTGCGCTTGTCGCTGGCCAGCGGCGCGTAAAGGGTGGGATGGTCCAGCATCAGCTTGGGTACCAGCTCGTCCAGTGCGTCGAGTTCGTGGGCGTCATCGAAGCCGAAATAGGCCGCGGCGGCTTCGGGGCCGAAGCGCTTGCCTTCCCAGATCTCGTGCTCGACATGTCGCGGGCGGCAAAACAGCACGGCGCGGTCGGTGGCCCCCGCGATCAGCACCAGCCAGGCCCCGGGTTCGGTGAATCCGGTGAGGTAGAAGAAATCGCTGTCGTGGCGATAGGGGTATTCGGCGTCCCGGTTGCGGATCGCTTCGGGCGCGGTCGCCAGGATGGCGATGCCGCCGCCGTCGGCGCGCATCCGCTCCATCAGGCGTTGGCGCCGGGCGGCGAAGGGGGCGATGTCGGCGGGAGGCAGGCTCATGGCAGGCAGGGGCGCGAACCCCGCGAAAGGTGGGAATGCGGCTTACTTTACCCCGCTATCGCGTGCAAACAACAGCGCATGCGGTTCCCGCGGCGTCCGCGCGGGATTCGCTGGACCGTCACGAGCACGCTGCTACAATCGCCGCTCTGTCATTGGGGAGTAGCCATCCTTTGCCCCCAAAGGAGTTAGCGTCAACAGACTTGGTGGTTCAGGGCCGCGTAGCGGTTGTTAGAACCCCATGGCGCTAACGGTTTCCATGCAAGCGGCCCGCCCCCGCCGCATGGATCAGCCAGGCGAGACCTTTGGCCGCGTTGCGTTCACCCTAGCCGGGCGAGCCGCTGCGTCGCGCCATTGGTTTCTGCTCGTCCGGCTGCGTTCATATGTTGCTCACCCTGTTTCTGTTTTTCCTGTCCGCGGCAGTGATCTACTTCGCCTGCGAGTTCTTCGTCAACGGCGTCGAATGGGTCGGACATCGCTTCCATTTGGGCGCGACCGCGACCGGCACCGTGCTGGCCGCGTTCGGCACGGCGCTGCCGGAAAGCGCGGTCACCTTCATGGCGGTGGTGTTTGGCGACACCCCGGAACAGAAAGACATCGGCGTCGGCGCCGCCATGGGCGGTCCGCTGGTGCTGGCGACGCTGGCGTACGCCGTCGTGGGCATTGCCCTGTGGCGCGCGCGCCGGGGCCAGCCCGCGCAAGCCAACTGTATCAACGCGGACCAGCGCCGGCTGGCCCGCGACCAGGCCTGGTTCATGGGCATCTTCCTCTTCAAGGTGGGCTTGGGCCTGCTGGCCTTCGCATGGAAGCCCTGGCTGGGCATCCTGTTCCTGGCCACTTACGGCCTGTACATCAAGCGCGAACTGAGCCACGACGAGGAACGCACCGACAGCGAAGATCTGGAACCGCTCAAGCTGCGCCCCCGTGACGAAGACCCCACCATGTTCTGGGCGGCGTCGCAGACGACCCTGGCCCTGGTGGTCATCGCGGGCGCTTCGCACGTGTTCGTGAACCAGATCGAAGCGCTGGGCATATTCATGGGCGCGTCGCCCCATGTGGCCGCCTTGCTGCTGGCCCCGGTGGCCACCGAACTGCCTGAAATCATGAACGCGCTGATCTGGGTGCGCCAGGGCAAGGAACGCCTGGCGCTGGCCAACATTTCGGGCGCGATGATGATCCAGGCCACCATCCCCAGCGCGTTGGGCATCTTCATGACGCCGTGGCTGCTGGACGCCCCTTTGCTGGCCGCGGGGCTGTTCACGATGCTGTCTATCGGGCTGCTGTGGCTGCGCTTTCGCCGGTCGGTGATGAGCGTGCCGGCGCTGTCGGCGGTGGGCGGCTTCTATGCCCTGTTCGCGGCATATCTGGGGTGGCATTTCTACGCCTGATCCCGGGCGGAGTGGCGCTCTCGGCGCAGGCTTTGCGAAGCTTGCGCCGCTTTTGCATTTTTTTGCCCGTTATCCGCGCCTTTTCGCCGCATAAACCTTGTCCATCAGTGGAAACCCGCGTAAACTTCCGCTGTTATCCATCCCAGGAGCAGTCTTCGTGAATACCGATTCCGGCGAAAGTAGTCGATCTTGCATCGACCTCGCTGTCTGACAGGAAACACGCAGAACTCCATCTGCCGCATCCTGTCATGCAGGTTGCGGCGTATCCCAGGCCTTGGGTCTCTACCCAGGCAATAGCGCAGGCCTTCGGCTTGCCGGGAATCTCCCCAACGTAAACCGCCAGAACCGCCGCTTGTCGCAGCGCCTGCGTTCGTGCACGTCTTGTGCCCGCCCGCCATGCGCCGCGCGGGTGTGCACGCGTACTCGCGATCACGCTCCCCATTCTTGCAATGGAGGTCGTTATGCGTTTCTTCGACTTGTTCCTACGCCGCGCCGGCGTGGACCGCGCCACCGCCCTGGGCCGCCGCCGCGGCACCTCGCGCTTGACGGTCATCTGTCCGCGCGACGAACTGGGCGCCTTGCGCAAGCAGATCTGCCTGGACTTCAGCGCCGCCGGCCTGGATGTCTCGCAAGTGCAGGTCGACCAGGGCCACGACCCGAGCATGGCGTCGGCTTGCATCACGGTGAATTGCCCCCCGGAACTGCGGGCGGAATTGATGTCGCAAGCCCGCCGCCTGAGCGCCAACCCCGCCGTGCGTCACGTGCATTTCGGCGCGCAAGTCGCGTCGATGGCCTGACGCCAGCGCCCCATCCCAGGAGAGATCATGCCTAGTGCCTTAGACCCCGACCCTCGATCGCGCCATGTGCATGGCGCCGGCATGCCTGTCTGACCTGTCTCCTCACTGCGAGCCGACCGGCCGGATAGTCATTCCGGTTCCCACGGACTCCGCAGCAAAGAATCCCCGGCCTGGCCTTCAAACGCCAATGGCGCCGGCCTCGATTCCCTAGCTAGCCTCTTTCCGTTTTCCGCACCCGGCGCGACTTCGACGCGATCCGGACACCGGCAACATTGCCCCGGTGCCTGCGCACGCCCGTACGCGGCGGATTGACGGCTTTCCCGCGAAGGCCGCGGCCCGCTGCTGCCCGCGCGCAGCCCAAAGGGCAGGTTCGCCCGTGTCTCCGACAACAACACCAAAAACCGGAGCACTCCGATGTTTACCTTCCTGAAATCTTTTTTTTCGTCCGCCGCGGGCCGGCGGCGCGCCGGCCGCCACTTCCGTCGCTCTCCCATGCTGGAGCAAGGCGTTGATGCCGTGGCGGCATCGGCCGCTTCCGACTCGTCGCGACGCGCCAACCGCCGCATGCTTGATATGTCCCGCATGGGCATGGATGCCCTGTTCCTGCTGCTGGGCAGCGGCCGCGGCGGTCTGTCTGAAACCCAGGCGCAGACGGCGCGCGAGCGTCACGGCGCCAATGAGGTGGACCACGAAAAGCCCTTGTCCTGGCCCGCGCATTTGTGGCTGTCGTACCGCAATCCATTCAATCTGCTGCTGACCGCGCTGGCGGCCCTGTCGGGGCTGACCGATGTGTGGATGGCTGCACCGGACGAGCAGTCGTGGACGGCGGTCGTGATCATCGGATCCATGGTCGTCATTTCGACGCTGCTGCGCTTTGCGCAGGAACTCCGTTCGAACCGGGCGGCAGAGGCGTTGAAGGCCATGGTGCAGAACACCGCCACGGTGCTGCGCAGTGGTGCGCTGGCGCCTGCCGCGGACGACGGCGAGCGCCGCCCATACGGGGCGCCCATGCATGAATCCGGCTCGCGCCAGCGGGAAGTGCCCCTGGCGGAACTGGTGCCGGGCGACGTGGTGCTGCTGTCCGCGGGCGACATGATTCCCGCCGACTGCCGCATTCTGAACGCCAAAGACCTTTTCATCGCGCAGGCCGCGCTGACCGGCGAATCGCTGCCTGTTGAAAAGCACGCCGTCCAGCGCGTCGAAACCGGCAATTCGCTGGAACTCGAAAACATGGCCTTCATGGGGACGAATGTGGTCAGCGGCTCGGGCAGCGCGATGGTCGTCGCCACGGGCAGCAACACCTATTTCGGCCAGCTGGCCGGGCGCGTCACGCAAGCCACCCGCGCGCCCACGCAATTCCAGCAAGGCATCAATCGGGTCAGTTGGGTATTGATCCGGTTCATGCTGGTGATGGCGCCGATCGTCATGCTGATCAACGGGTTCACCAAGGGCGACTGGCTCGAGGCGCTGCTGTTCGCCTTGGCCATCGCGGTGGGGCTGACCCCCGAAATGCTGCCGATGATCGTCACCGCCACGCTGGCCAAGGGCGCCTTGCGCATGTCGCGTCGCAAAGTGGTCGTGAAGCGGCTGGACGCCATCCAGAACCTGGGCGCGATGAACGTGTTGTGCACCGACAAAACCGGCACGCTGACGCAGGACCGCATCGTGTTGGAGCGCCACACCGACGTCTACGGCACCAGCAGCGACGACGTGCTGGCCTATGCCTATCTGAACAGCTACTACCAGACTGGTTTGAAGAACCTGCTGGACGTGGCCGTGTTGCAGCATGCCGAAGTGCAGCGCCGGCTGAACCTGGCGTCGCGCTACCGCAAGGTCGACGAGATCCCCTTCGACTTCTCGCGCCGCCGGATGTCCGTGGTGGTCAACGAGACCGAGAACGGCCGCGACCACCATGAACTGATCTGCAAGGGCGCGCTGGAGGAAATGCTGTCCGTTTGCACGCGGCTGCGGGTGGGCAGCGAGGTGCACCTGCTGACCGAATCGCGCCGGGCGGACATCCGCCGGGTGACGGCGGAACTGAACCGCGACGGCCTGCGGGTGATCGCGGTGGGCGTCAAGGAAATGCCACCCACGCAGCAGGTGTATGGCGTGGCCGATGAATCCGACCTCGTGCTGGTGGGCTATATCGCCTTCCTGGATCCTCCCAAGGAATCGACCGGCCCCGCGCTGGCGGCGCTGAAAGCCTCGGGCATTGAAGTGAAAGTGCTGACGGGTGACGTCGAGCTGGTGACGCAGAAGGTCTGCCGTGAAGTGGATTTCGAGGTGCGCCGTGTCTACCTTGGCGCCGAGATCGAGGCCATGGACGACCCCCAGCTGGCGATCGCGGTGCGCGAGGCCAATGTGTTCGCGCGGCTGACGCCTGCGCACAAGGAGCGCATCGTGCGCAGCCTGCGCGCGCAGGGCAACACGGTGGGTTTCATGGGGGACGGCATCAACGACGCGCCTGCCTTGCGTGCCGCCGACGTGGGCATTTCGGTGGATTCGGCGGTGGATATCTCGAAGGAGGCTGCCGACATCATCCTGCTGGAAAAGAGCCTGATGGTGCTGGAAGATGGGGTGATCGAAGGCCGCAAGACCTTCTGCAACATGCTCAAGTACCTGAAGATGACGGCCAGCTCGAACTTCGGCAATGTGTTTTCGGTATTGGTGGCCAGTGCCTTCCTGCCTTTCCTGCCGATGCTGCCCATTCATCTCTTGCTGCAGAATTTGATGTACGACATCTCCCAGACGGCGATCCCTTTCGACAATGTCGATGAGGAACTCCTGAAGCAGCCGCAGCAATGGGACCCCGATGGCCTGGGCCGCTTCATGGTGTTCTTCGGTCCGATCAGCTCGCTCTTCGACATCGCCACTTATGCGCTCATGTGGTACGTGTTCCAGGCTAACGCGCCCGAGCACCAGACGCTGTTCCAGTCAGGGTGGTTCGTCGAAGGCCTGCTGTCGCAGACGCTGATCGTGCACATGATCCGCACGCGCCGGATTCCGTTCCTGCAAAGCCGGGCGGCGTGGCCGCTGATGGCGATGACGATGATGGTGGTGGCCATGGGCCTGGTCTTGCCGTTTTCGCCGTTGGCCGAGTACTTCCAGCTGCAGGCCCTGCCTTGGAGCTACTTCCCGTGGTTGGTCGGCATCTTGTTGGGCTACTGCGTGTTGACGCAATTGCTCAAGGGCATCTGGGTCCGCCGTTACGGCTGGCAGTAAGTCGGGAGACGCGGGGGGGGG
>NZ_JBHFII010000027.1:17331-25778 GCF_057334215.1 Achromobacter maghribensis
CCCCCCCCCGCCATCGGGAGATCGCAATGAGATTCGCATTCTGTGCCGCGGCGGTGGCGGGCGGTTTGGGCGCGCCGCTGACGGCGCCGGCCGCCGAAGCGGGCGTTGGCGTGCACATGTACGGCATCGTGGATGCCGGCGTGGCCGTGACAAGCGTGTCGGGCCAAGGCAGCCAAAGCGGCGCGCTCAACGGCGGCATGACGGATTCCCTATGGGGACTGCAGGGCGGCGAGAACCTTGGGGCGGGCTGGCGCAGCCGCTTCCAGCTGGAAAGCGGGTTTGACCCTTTGAACGGCAACGCCGCGGATGATGGCCGCCTGTTCAACTACGCGGCGTGGGTCGGCATTGGCCACGACAGCGTGGGTGAATTGCGGCTGGGGCGCCAGCACACGATCGGCCAGACCTACGGCAGCGCATTGGAAATCGCCTCGTGGAAGGACATGGGCATGGGCGCCACCTTCAAGGCGTCCGACAACTTCCAATTGAGCAATATGGTCAATGTCACTTCGGCTGTCTGGAACGGCCTGCAGGCGGGCGTCGGGTATTCATTCGATGCCGGTGGCCAGGGCGCATTCCGCACCGGCCAGAACCCGCGCGCGCTCAGTCTGGGCGTGAAAGCCGAAAATGGCCCCTTGCTGGCCGTGGCCACGTGGGACCAACTGCGGCTGGCCCATGCGCCCGACGGCAGCGCCGGCCGGCCCCGGGCGGTGCAATTGGGGGCCTCTTACGATTTCGAGGCGGTCAAGGTGTCGTTGGCGTGGTCACGCCAGAAAAACGGTTATGCGGGGTTGGACGGGGGCGATCCCGACAGCCTGGGGCTGGGCCTGGGTCCCGCGCCGTTTGCGCGGGGCGGCACGGTCGACGCGTGGCTCGCGGGTGTCAGCGTGCCCGTCGGCCCGGGCGCGGTCCTGGTGCAATGGTCGCTGGCGCGGCCGGACTGGCATTGGGATAACGGCATGACGGCGCGCAAGGCGCAGCTGGTGACGTTGGGTTATACCTATGGGTTGTCCGCGCGCACGACGCTATACGGCTTCGCCGGCTACGCATCGAACTACACGCTGGACAACCAGTTCGACCCGGCCAATTCCCACACCACGCGTGTCGGAGCGGGCGTCTCGCACCATTTCTGATCCCACCGGGGCATCGGAGCAAGGGCTGGCGCGGTCTACTACAATCGGCGGGATGGCGCATGGCGCCGGCCCGTCTTCCCCGATGTCTTCCGGATGGCCCGCATGGATAGTCTTGAATGGCTCATACCCTGGGAGTTCTCTCCCACGCTGGTCGCCTCCTTCGTGGTGGCGATCGTGCTGTTCGTGCGCGGCCAGCGGGTCCACCATGTGACGGGCGCGCGACGCGTCTTCTTCTGGGCGGGCCTGGTGCTGCTGTACCTGTCGATGCATACGCGGGTGGACTATTACGCCGAGCGCATGTTCTTCATCCACCGCATCCAGCATCTGGTGCTGCATCACCTGGGGCCGCTGCTGGTGATGGCGGCTTTCCCGGGGCAGGTCATGCGGGCCGGGCTGCCGATGACCTGGCGCGTCCGCCTGCGGGATTTCCTGCGCACGGGCACGGGCCGGGCCACGGTCGCGGTGCTGACCAACAAGATCTTCGTGCCGGCGTTGTTCGTCTTCCTGGTGCTGGTCTGGCTGATCCCGTCGGTGCAGTTCTATTCCATGCTGGATTGGCGCCTGTATCGGCTGATGAACTGGTCGGTCGTGATCAGCGGCTTCATGTACTGGAACCTGATCCTTGACCGCCGCCCCGCGCCGCCCGCGGCCATGACGCCGGGCGGCCGGGTCATCTCACCCGTGCTGACGATGTTGCCGCAAATGGTGGCGGGCGCCGTCATCGCTTTCACTGAAAGCGATATCTATCCCTTGTTCGAGCTGTGCGGTCGCGCCATCGCGATGTCCGCCCAGACCGACCAGACCATCGGCGGCCTGACCATGTGGATACCGGCGGCGCTGGTCGAGGTGATCGGCCTGATGGTGGCGCTGGGAACCTTGATGCGCTTGTCCGCCAGGGGGCGCTTGCGCAAAGCCGACCGGGACGCCCGCGCACGGGCCAAGGCCCGCGAGGCGGCGTCCGCCTAGCGCGGACCCGCCGCAGGGTTATTCCGGCAGCAAACCGTGGTACTTCTTGCCCAGCGCCACGGTGGCCTGGAACATGCCTGCCTTGTTGCCGCAGTCGTAGCGCACGCCGTCGAAGCGGTGCGCGAACACGGCGCGCTCGCGCATCATCGAGGCAATGCCGTCGGTCAGCTGGATTTCGTTGCCGGCGCCCATCTTGGTGGAACGCAGGTGATCGAAGATGGCGGCTTCCAGCACGTAACGGCCCACCACGGCCAGGGTGGACGGCGCGGCGTCGGGTTCGGGCTTTTCAACAATATGCGTGACGCGCTCGGTGCGGGCGTCCAGCCGCGTGTCGCCCTCGCGCGTGGCCACGATGCCGTACTTGCGGGTGTCGGCGCGCGGCACATCTTGCACGCCCAGCACGCTGGCGTTCTGCGCGATGGCGATGTCCACCAATTGCTTCATGGCGGGCGTGGCGGCGTCGATCAGGTCATCGGCCAGCAGCACGGCGAAGGGCTCGTCGCCCACGGCCGGCGCGGCCGACAGCACGGCGTGGCCCAGGCCCAGCGGAGCCGATTGCCGGATGTAGAGGCAATTCACGTGCGCAGGTAGAATGCCCCGCACCATTGCCAGCAGCTCGTGCTTGCCTTTGCTTTCAAGGTCGGATTCAAGCTCGGGCGCGGAGTCGAAGTGGTCTTCGATGGCGCGCTTGTTGCGGCCGGTCACAAAAATAAGGTCGGTGATGCCGGCGGCCACGGCCTCTTCAACGGCATATTGAATCAACGGCTTATCGACCACGGGCAGCATTTCCTTGGGCATCGCCTTGGTGGCGGGCAGGAAGCGGGTGCCCATGCCGGCGACAGGGAAAACGGCTTTACGGACGGGACGCATTGAGACCTCGTTTGGGGTATCGGTGAAACATTTTAAGCTCATCGCTATCATAGGCTTATGAACCGCAGGAAAATGCCATCCATTTGCTCTATTGCGAAACGGGGCGCGATTGCCGGACTATGCGCCGCCTTGCTCGCCCCCTCCATCCCCGTCGCCGCCTGGGCGCAGCCGGTAGGCCTGCCCACGATGGGCGCCGCGTCGGCGGCCGATCTTTCGCCCATGCTGGAACGTAGCCTGGGCGAAGCCATCATGTCGCAAGGCCGGCGCGATCCGACGTATGTCGACGATCCTGAACTCAGCCAGTACCTGACCACCATGGGCCGCAAGCTGGCGGCCTTTGCGCCCGGCGCAGTGCCGGAAGTGGAAATGTTCGGCGTGCGCGACCCTGAAATCAATGCGTTCGCCATGCCCGGCGGCTTTATCGGCATCAATACCGGCCTGATCGTCTCGTCGGGCAGCGAATCCGAACTGGCCGCGGTGGTGGCGCACGAAATCGGCCACGTCGTGCAGCGCCACATTGCGCGCGGCATGACGCAACAAAGCCAGAACGGCATGCTGATGCTGGCCAGCCTGGCCGGCGCGCTGTTGGCGGCCCTGGCGGGCGGCGGCGGCAACCTGGCGATGGGCGTGGCGGCTTTCGGCCAGGCCGCGGCGATCAATCGCCAACTGGGTTTTTCCCGCGACGCGGAACGCGAAGCCGACCGTGCCGGCTTCCAGATGCTGACCAAGGCCGGCTACGACGCCGAAGGCATGTCGCAAATGTTCTCGCGCCTGATGAACGCCTCGCGCCTGAACGAAGGCGCGGGCGGCGGGTCATGGGCCAGCACCCACCCGTTGTCCATCGAGCGCATGTCCGATGTGCAGAACCGCGTGCGCTCGACGCCGCCGTCGCGTCATGTGGACTCTGATGACTTCTGGTACGTGCGCGCCAAGATGCGCGTGGTGCAGGGGCGCGACGCCGTCAGCCTGCGCTCGGCTGGCCAGCAATTGCAGGACGAGGCCCAGGCCCTGTCCGGTGTGCGTCAGTCCGCCGCGTATTACGGGCTGGCCTTGCAGGCTTTTCAGCGCAATAACCTGACCGAAGCCGATCGCTTGTGGAATCTGGCCACGGCGGGGGGGCGCAATTCCGCGCAGCTGGCCAAGCTAAGCGTGGATATCGCCCTGGCCCGCAAGGAATATCGGCGCGCGCTTGAACTGGCGCAGGCGGGCACCAAACGCTGGCCCGACCAGCGGGCGCTGGGCATCGCCTATGCGCAGGCGCTGCAAAGCAACGGCCGCCATGCCGACGCGCAGGATTATCTGCGCGCCAAGATCAAGCAGTGGGGCAGCGACGAGCCCGGCCTCTATCAGATGCTGGCGCAAAGCGAGGAACGCAACGGCAAACCGGTGCAGGCGCGGCGCGACCTGGCGCGCTTCTACCTCATGACCGGCGCCTTCGCGGCGGCGGAATCGCAGCTACAGCAGGCGCGTGGCCTGTCCACCGATTTCTACGAGCAGTCGCAGATCGACGTGCAAATCAAGGAAGTAAAGGACAAGCTTGCCGAAGAGCGGCAGTTGCTGGAGCGCTTCAAGTCGGGCTGACGCGGCAGACGCGGCGCCCCGGGGCGGCTTCCCTGAGGGCGTCCTACAGACCGGTTTCGAAAAACCGGCCCAGGCGCTGGGGCAGCCAGTTCAGGTGCGCCGGGAAAGCGCCGGTGGGAAAGCCGGCATGCCCGCCGTCGCTGGGCTGGTGTAGCAAGATGACGGGCGCGCACTCTTCCGGCTTGGGCAGCGACGACGCCGGGATGAATGGGTCGTTGCGCGCGTTGAGCACCAGCGTCGGCACCGAGATCTTTGGCAGCCAGGGCTTGCTGGACGCGCGCGTCCAATAATCCAGGGCATTGCGAAAGCCATGCATCGGCGCGGTATAGGTGTCGTCGAACTCACGCAGGTCGTGCGCGTGCGCAATGCGCATCACGTCGATGGCGCCGGGAAAGCGGTGCGCCTTCTCCAGCACTTTATGCTTGAGCGTTTTCAGGAAATGGGCCGAGTAGACGCGCCGGTTGAACACACCGGTGGATAGCGTCTTGCCGCAGGCGACCAGATCCAGCGGCACGGAAACCCCCGCTGCGGCCGTCAGCCAGCCGGTGTCTTCCTGGTGCTCGCCCAGATACTTGAGCAGCGCGTTGCCACCCAGCGATACGCCGACGGCATGCCAGCGCGCATGAGGGATGCGGCTGCGCACCGTTTCCAGCAGGAAGCCCACTTCAGCGGAATCGCCCGAATAATAGGCGCGCGCCAGGCGGTTCGGCACGCCCGAGCAACCGCGGAAGTGCGCAATCACGACGATCCAGCCACGCGCGCGGAAATAGTGCGCGACGGATTGGGCGTAGCGGCTGTTGCTGCCGCCTTCCAGCCCGTGGAACAGGATTAGCGCGGGCGTGTCGGGCGTTTGCGGCAGCGATTTCCAATCCGCGTCCGTCATCCACCGCGCCGCGGCGGTCTTGCCATTGGCAACCGGGCCTTGTCCGCTGACGGGCGCGCCGTCGGCGGCCTTGTGCGGGAACAGGCCCGGGCCGGTCCAGTCGAAGTCCACGAAATCGGTGTCCGGCGTCTCCACCCGGTCGCGCACGAACGCGATCCGGTGGTATTGCGCGAATACCGACGCGTAAACCGTCTGGGCATCGCCTCCGGGCAACCAGGAGGGAACGGGGCAGGGGGACGTATCTAGACGAGCAGCGGCCAACTAAAAATCCACCCGATTCAATGCAGCATGTCGGGTACGTCGTGCAAATCGAGCACCCCGGCTTCCGTGGGCGCCGACGACGAATGGTGCATGACCATGCGCCAGCCGGTGGGACCCTTGTGGTAAATGTTCGTGGCGTAGCAGTTTGCGAACTGCGTGCCTTCCCGCGTGCGCACCGCCACCTGTTCCACCAGTACGTGCACCGCGCACATCATGCTCAGCATGACCAGCGGGCGCAGCGGGCGGACGTGGAGGGGGCCGTTGGCCAGCACCTGCTGCCAGGACTCGTGCACCGCCGAGTGGCCGACGATGCGCAGCCCGCCCGGGTGGATGCAGACGACTTCCTCGTCGTCGGCCCACACCTGCATCAGGCGGACGGCGTCCCCCTGTTCCAGGGCTTCGTAGAACGCGTGTTCGGCTTCTTCAGGTGTGGCAAACATGGCTGCGTGTGACGGGTGGCGTTGTGCGGCGGGCTTAGTGGTGGCCGTGCAGCACGGTACCGGCTTTCAGGCGGTACTCGGCGCCGCAGTAGGCGCACTTGGCGGAGCCGGAGCGGGCCACGTCCAGGAACACGCGGGGGTGCATGCTCCAGAGCGGCGCTTTCGGGCCGGGACAGAACACGGGCAGGTCTTCGGCGCCGACCTCAATGACTTCGTGAGCGTGGGGGACGGCGGCCGGGGCAGCAGCGGTCATGGATCTTCCTGAAAAAAAACCGATAAACGGCAGGTTGGGGCAATGATGCGGTCAAGTCGGAGACTCGGCCGCGTGAATCAGACTTTACTCAGCCAGTGATGGTACTTCGGGATGCGGCCATTCACCATGTCAAAAAATGCTTTCTGCAACTTCTCGGTAACCGGGCCGCGGCTGCCGCCGCCGATCTGGCGGTTGTCGACCTCGCGGATCGGTGTGACTTCCGCCGCGGTGCCGGTGAAGAAAGCCTCGTCGGCGATATAGACGTCGTCCCGCGTCAGGCGCTTGGTGACCACGCGCAAGCCGAAGTCGGCCGCCAACGCATGGATCGTCGACCGCGTGATGCCGGTCAGGGCGGACGCGATTTCCGGTTCGCAAAGCACGCCGTCCTTGACGATGAACAGGTTCTCGCCGGAACCCTCGGCCACGAAACCCTCGGTATCCAGCAGCAGGGCCTCGTCGTAGCCATCTTGCAAGGCTTCGGTGTTGGCCAGGATGGAATTGGCATAGGTGGTGGCGACCTTGGCGCGCGGCATCGTGACGTTCACGTGCTGGCGGGCGAACGACGACACCTTGACTCGGATGCCCTGGGACAGGGCCTCTTCGCCCAGGTAGGCGCCCCACGGCCAGGCGGCGATGGCCACGTGCACGCGGGCGCCCTTGGGCGACACGCCCATTTTTTCCGGACCGTAGAAGACCAGCGGCCGCAGGTAGCCGGATTCCAGCTGGTTTTCACGCACGACCATCCGCTGCGCGTCGTTGATCGTGTCGCGATCGAACGGCATGGGGATCTGGTAGATGTGCGCCGAATTGAAAAGGCGGTTGGTGTGGTCTTCCAGGCGAAAAATGGCGGTGCCGATCTCGGACTTGTAGGCGCGCACGCCTTCGAAGACGGACAGGCCGTAGTGCAGGGAATGCGTCAGGACGTGCGTGGTCGCGTCTCGCCATGGGACGAGCTTGCCGTCATACCAGATGAAACCGTCGCGGTCAGCCATCGACATGGTCTTCTCCACACAGGGCGCCAGGCCTGGCGCCGCGCGTCAGGCCCCAAGCGGTCAAGAAACTCGGGGCGCCTATTGTATCAAGCGGCGAGGTTACAATACCGGCCTGTCCGCGCACCGGCGTGGTGCCATTTGGCCCGCGCAACCCGTTAGAGTTCCCATGTCGTCCTGTCCGAATCGCCAGGGGCCAGCCGTTGTCCTCTGAATCCGCGCTTCCCGAAATCCGCCAGGAACGCCTGGCCGCATTCCGCGCCGGCATCCATGCCATCGTCCCGGCTCTCATCGCCACGGCGACCTGGGGCCTGGTGACCGGGGTGGCCATGGTGAAGTCCGGCCTGACCGAGACCATGGCGCTGGCCATGACCCTGCTGCTTTACGCGGGGTCCGCCCAATTGACGTCGCTGCCGCTGATCGCCACCGGCGCGCCGCTGTGGCTGATTTTCGCCGCCGGCTGCGTCGTGAACCTGCGTTTCATCATCTTTGGCGCCGCGCTCCATCCTTACTTCCGGCACCTGTCCTGGCCCAAGCGGCTGGGGCTGGGCTATTTCACGACCGACATGGGCTTCGTGCTGTTCATGCCGCGCTATGGCGATTCGGCCGAGCGCGGCACGCGCGAACAACTGTGGTTCTTCCTGGGCACGATCGTGCCGGGCTGGCTGGTCTGGCAGTCGTCCTCGATCATCGGCATCTATCTGGGGACGATGGTGCCCACGAACTGGTCGCTGGATTTTGCCGCGGTGCTGGCGCTGCTGGCGATCACGGTGCCGCTGGCCAGTTCCAAGCCGATGCTCGTGTCCATGCTGGCGGCTGGCGTGGTCGCCTGGGTCGGCCAGGTGCTGCCGCTGCGGCTGGGCCTGGCGGCGGCCGTCATCGCCGGCGTGGTGGCGGGCATGTGGGCCGAACGTTTCTTCAAGGCGCGACCATGACCCTCTGGCCTTCCGAGCTCTACGTCTATTCCGCCATCCTGCTGTTGGCCTTGTGCAGCGTGCTCACGCGTGCCGGTTTCATGCTGTTCGGGGATTACATCCCCCTTCCGGATGGCGTGGGGCGCGCGCTGCGCTATGC
>NZ_JBHFII010000027.1:25807-31042 GCF_057334215.1 Achromobacter maghribensis
GCGCTATGCGCCCGCCGCGGCGCTGACGGCCATCGTGGTGCCGGACCTGCTGCCCTGGAAGGCGGGGTTGGGACCAGTCTTCGACTACAAACTGGTGGCCGGCGTGGTGGCCATCCTGGTGTTCCTGCGCACCCGCAGCGCGGTGATGGTGATCGTCGTCGGCATGGTCGTGTTGTGGGGCCTGCGCTGGCTGGCGGGCTGACATGCCAATTTTGGTCACAAATAGTCCATCTGGTGGACATACACGCTGTTTGAGCGTGTGGTAAGGCGGCTGCGCTAAAATTAAGTTATCCACAGCAATCCGGGCCTGGTACTGCCCTCATAAGTATCGAATCCAGAATGCGCCGACTGGCCTTGCAAGGCCGGGTGCCGATTGCCCGTGAAGCCTATCGCGCTTCGCGGCAATGTGCGTGCCGTCGCATTGCGGCCACGCGTATTCGGGTTGCCCCGATGCATATGTAGTGCAGTGCATGTAGCACTCTCGTTTTGTTCTTTTTCACTGGTCCCGGTATCTGCCAAACCCTGATGACTGAATCCACTCAATCCGTAGCACCTCCCGTTGACGCGCCCGCGCCGACGTTCGCCGATTTCGGGCTGCATCCCCTGTTGCTGCAGTCCATCGCCGAAACCGGCTACACCATTCCCACGCCCATCCAGGCCCAAGCCATCCCCGTCGTGGTGGAAGGGCGCGATGTCATGGGCGCCGCCCAGACAGGCACCGGCAAGACGGCCGCGTTCACGCTGCCCATCCTGCACCGGCTGATGCCGCTGGCGAATACCAGCGCGTCGCCCGCGCGCCATCCGGTGCGTGCGCTGATCCTCACGCCCACGCGTGAACTGGCCGACCAGGTGTACGAAAGCGTCAAGCGCTACAGCAAGCAGACGCCGTTGCGGTCTGCCGTGGTGTTTGGCGGCGTGGATATTGGTCCGCAGAAGGAAGCACTGCGCCGCGGTTGCGAAGTGCTGGTGGCGACTCCCGGCCGCTTGCTGGACCACGTCGAACAAAAGAACGTGAATCTCAGCCAAGTCGGCATCCTGGTGCTGGACGAAGCGGACCGCATGCTGGATATGGGCTTTTTGCCCGACCTGGAACGCATCATCCGACTGCTGCCCACGCAGCGTCAGGGCCTTCTGTTTTCGGCCACCTTCAGCAACGAAATCCGCAAGCTCGGCCGTTCGTATCTGAACCAGCCCGTTGAAATCGAAGTCGCGGCGCGCAATGCCACGGCGACGACGATCACGCAGATCGCCTACAAGATGTCGAGCGACGCGAAGCGCGCCGCCGTTGTGCATCTGGTGAAGTCGCGTGGGTTGAAGCAGGTCATCGTGTTCTCGAACACCAAGATCGGCACCGCGCGCCTGGCCCGCGAACTGGAACGCGACGGGGTCAAAGCCGAATCGATCCACGGCGACAAGACGCAGGCCGACCGCATGAAAGCGCTGGAAGCCTTCAAGGCGGGTGAACTCGAAGTGCTGGTGGCCACCGACGTGGCGGCCCGCGGCCTGGACGTGGCCGGTGTGCCTTGCGTCATCAATTACGACTTGCCCTACAACGCCGAAGACTACGTCCACCGTATCGGCCGTACCGGCCGCGCCGGCGCATCCGGCGAGGCCATCGCGCTGTTCACGGCCGACGAAGAGCGTTTCCTGCTCGACATCGAAAAGCTGATCAAGCGCGAAGTGCCGCGCGGCACCCTTGATCTGCCGGCCGACGCCGTGGCGCGTAGCCATCGCCGCAGCGACGAGCGCACGGGTTCTTCGCGCGAAGGCCGTGAAAGCCGTGAAGGCCGCGATGCCGGCCGCGGCGATCGTGGTGATCGCGGCCGTTCGTCGGACCGCCGCTCGGGTTACACCTCGGGCGGTTCGCGTCAACCGGTCGACGACTTCTTCCTGAAACCGTACGAGCCCTCGTCGACCGCCCCGGCCGCCGAAGAACCGGCGGCCAACAGCAACGGCAATACGTCTTCGACGCCCAAGCGCCAGGTGGCGGTACTGCTGGGCGGTTCGCGCAAGAACTGACGCCTTCCGGCATAAAAAAACCCGCAACGCCGAAAGGCCTTGCGGGTTTTTTCATGATGGGACGACCGGCGCCGGCTCAGGCTGCCAGTAATTTCGGCAGGTCGGGCAGTTCCGTGATGACGGCCGGGCTGTTTTCATCCACGCTTTCCAGCAGCCGTTCCAGGTGCCCGATGTGCGGCAGCATGGGGCCGTAGAACACCACTCGGCGGCCGATCTGCACCAGCAGGGTAGGGAAGTTCTCGACGTCTTCATCGCCCAGCAGTTCCGCGTGATCTTCGATGTCGATCCAGGCGAAGACGTGCTGCGGCAGTGTGGCGGCCAGCGCCTCGAGTTTGGGCTTGTATTGCTCGCAGGTGTCGCACCAGGCCGCGCAGAAGCAGGCCACCAGCCAGGTGTCGGGGGTTGCGCCAAGCCGCGCGCGCAGGGCGGCAAGGTCGGTACCGGGTACGAGTAGAGACATGTCAGCAGATGAAGGCGTGTTTGACTATCATACCCGGGATGTCCACCGCCTTTTTCCGCTCCCATGACCGCTTTGCGCACTGATTCCACCCCGCCCGGCAATGGCCGCCTAACCGCCGCCGGGGCCGGCGCCGTCTCCGTGGGCCAGGCGTTCAAGCGCGCGCTGGTATCGCAATGCCATCCCAGCATGCTGTTCGCGGTGCTGCTGCCGTTCCTGATCGCGCTGATCGGCGCCTTCTTGCTGCTGTACCTGTTCTGGACGCCGCTCAATGCGTGGCTGGCCGCCGAGGCCGCGCGCTGGGACTTCGTCAACCGCGCAGAGGACTGGATGCTGGCGATGGGGCTGTTCTCGCTCAAGATCTATCTTGTTCCCATCATCGCGGTGGCCATCCTGTTGCCGGTATCCGGCATCCTGGGCCTGGCGATCGCGGCAGTCTTCGTGATGCCGCTTGTCCTGCGCCACGTTGGGCAGCGCGAATACGCCACTGTCACGCGGCAGGGCAAGAACGCCACGGCGGTCAGCGTCTGGAACGCGGTGTGGGTGTCCGCGGCGTTTGCCGCCGGCTGGCTGTTGACGCTGCCGTTATGGCTGGCGCCGCCGATGGCCATCGTGTTGTCGATCTTCTGGTGGGCGTTCGCGTTCTCGCGCATGATGCGCGTGGACGCCATCGTCGAACACGCCAGCCCGGACGAGCGCAAGCTGATCCTGGAACGCCATAACGGCGGCTTCTGGAGTATTGGCTTGATCTGCTCGCTATTGAACCTGTTGCCGCCCGCCTGGATTATCCTGCCGGTGTTCTCGGCGCTGGTCTACGCGCATTACGGACTGGAAGCGCTGAAGCGCTTGCGCGAGGACCGCGTCATCGACGCCTGACCGGCGTCTCTTCCCTTTACCTTTTGGAACCGGACATGGCCGCAGAATCCGCCGCCCGCCGTATTGGCCTCATCATCGTCGGGGATGAAATCCTCTCCGGCCGCCGTCAGGACAAGCACTTTTCCAAGGTCGTCGAGCTTCTCAGCGCGCGCGGCATGCAGCTGAGTTGGGCGGAAGTGCTGCCCGATGACCGCGATACGCTGGCGGCCGCTTATCGGCGCAGCTTCGCCACCGGCGACGTCGTGCTTTCGTGCGGCGGCATCGGCGGCACGCCCGACGACCACACCCGCCAGGCGGCTGCCGCGGCGCTGGGCCTGCCGCTGGCCTTGCACCCCGAGGCCGAAGAGGCGATCGCGTTGCGCACCGCCGAAATGGCGGCCAAGGGACAGGGCACCGCCGACATGAGCGCGCCCGAGAATCAGCAGCGCCTGCAGATGGGCATGTTCCCGGCAGGTTGCGAGATTGTCCCGAACCCGTACAACCGCATCCCCGGCTTCTTCATCCAGGACCACACTTTCGTGCCCGGCTTCCCGGTCATGGCGTGGCCGATGCTGGAATGGACCCTCGATACCCGCTATCGTGCACTGCAGCATGTACGGGCGCATGTTGAGCATTCCTTCCTGGTGTTCAGCATGCCCGAATCGCGCATCACGCCGGCCATGGTCAGCGTTGAAACGCGCTGGCCCGACGTGCGGGCCTTCAGCTTGCCGAGTGTCGGCGAGGCCGGCGGCACGCCGCATATCGAGCTGGGCGTCAAGGGCGAACCGGCCGCTTCCGCAGAGGCGCTGGAATTTTTACGGGCCGAAGTGCTGCGCCTGGGCGGAAAGCTGGCGCCGCCGCCCGCGAACTAGGCCGGATCGGCAATAAACGGGTGCGGACCCGTTTATTGCTTAAAAACCGATTGCCAAATGGCGCGGTAAATTTCACAATACGGGAAAGAACTGTTTGCTGCGTTGCCGCAAGGCCGGTCTTTTTCGGCGGCGCGGCGCAAGCCCGAACCTGCCCCTATGCCCCGTCTTTCACCCCCCCGCAATCCCCTGGACGCCGAAACCGAAGGCGCTTCCGCTCACCCCATCGCCATCCAGGTGATCGAGCGCGCCATGCGCCTGCTGGACGCGCTTGCCGCGCAGCAGGATCCGGTGACCCTGAAGGAATTGTCCGCCACCACCGGCCTGCATGCGTCCACCGCGCACCGCATCCTGAATGACCTGGTCGTGGGCCGCTACGTCGAACGCGTCGACAACGGCCTGTATCAGCTAGGCATGCGCTTGCTGGAACTGGGGTCGCTGGTGAAAGGGCGGCTGAACGTGCGCGAGGCGGCCATTTCGGCCATGCGCTCGCTGCACAAACTGACCGGGCAAACCATCAACCTGTCGGTCCAGCAAGGCGACGAAATCGTCTACATCGACCGCGCCTGGAGCGAGCGCTCCGGCATGCAGGTGGTTCGCGCCATTGGCGGCCGCGCCCCCTTGCACCTGACCTCCACCGGTAAACTGTTCCTGTCCACCGGAGACACGCGGCAGGTCCGGGCCTATGCGTTGCGCACCGGCCTGGCCGGCCACACGCGCAACAGCCTGACCGACCTGGAGCGCCTGGAGCGCGAGTTGGCCCTGGTGCGCCGCCACGGTTACGCCCGCGACAACGAAGAACTGGAGCTCGGTGTGCGGTGCATCGCCGCGGGCATTTTCGACGACACCGGCAAGCTGGTGGCGGGCCTGTCCATCTCGGCCCCGGCCGAGCGCTTGCAGGACGACTGGATCAAGGCCCTGGTCGACACGGCGGCCAGTATTTCGGAAGCGCTGGGCTACGAGCCCTCGGTATCCCCGGGTTTCAACGGGCTTGGGATGGCGGCGGAAGCCCTGCGCCCGTAGGATGGGGCCGGG
>NZ_JBHFII010000027.1:31098-38011 GCF_057334215.1 Achromobacter maghribensis
GAATGAAGAAAAGCCCCTTGCGGGGCTTTTCTTCATTCTGCGGCGGTTACTGCTGTTCGACGCCGGCCTTCTTGAACAGCTCGGCCCACTGAGGCACTTGCTGCTTGACCTTGGCTTCCAGCCCTTGCGGATTCGCTTCGGACGTCAGCACCGTCGCGCCCAATTGCTTCATGCGCTCCTGGAACTTCGGGTCGGCCAGGCCGGCCTGCAGGCTCTTGATCAGCTTGTCGACCACCGGCTTGGGCGTGCCCTTCGGCACCCACATCCCGTGCCAGATGCCTACCTCGAAGCCCTTGTAGCCGGATTCGTCCATGGTCGGCAGCTTGGACAACGTCGGCACGCGCTGCAGGCTGGTTACGGCGTAGGCCTTGACCTTGCCGCTTTCGATCTGCTGGGTCGTGTTGGTGGTCTGGTCGCACATCAGGTCCACCTGCTTGCCCAGCAGGTCGTTCATGGCCGGGGCGGTGCCCTTGTAGGGAATCGTCAGCAGTTGGACGCCCAGCGCTTCCACCAGCATGGTGCCGCACAGATGGCTGGCGGCGCCGATGCCGGCGTTGGCCAGCGAAACCTTGTCCTTGTTCTGTTTGACGTACTCGGCCAATTCCTTGATGTTGTTGGGCGGGAAGTCCGAGCGGGCGATGATGGTCATGGGCACATCGACGACCAGGCCGATAGGCTCGAAGCTCTTGTAGGGGTCGTACCCCGGATTCTTGTAGAGCGACGGCGCCGTGGAGAAGCCGGCATGCATCAGCAGGATGGAATAGCCGTCCGGTTGGGCGCGGGCCACCTGCGTCGTGCCGATGGTGCCACCGGCACCGCCTTTGTTTTCCACCACAACCGTCTGGCCCAGACTTGGCCGCATGGCTTCCGCCAGCGAGCGGGCGACGTTATCGGTCGGGCCGCCTGCAGCGAACGGCACCACCATATTGATGGGGCGTTCCGGGTATTCCGCGTGGGCGGCGCCGGCCGCGAGCATGGCGCTGGCCGCGAGCAGGGCCGAAAGCGTGCGGGGAATGAGGGTCATGAAGTCTCCAATTGCAGGGTTTTGCTTGCTGCGATTTAGTTATTGACCGCTGACTTTTGATTTGTATTTGTCTGTCATCAGCGTGAAAGCAGTTTAGAAAAGAATTGATACGCCGTCATGTCCGGTATTTCCCGAATCATGGGAAATTCTTGTGCAAGATCAAAGGCGTGCCCAGGGCGTGCACCGAAGAAGTGCAAATACTTGTTGCGTTGCACAAAAACTGCTTGACAAGGAATTTTGCCAGTCTAGAATGTGAATTGTGCAGTGCATCAAACGGGCCGGCGGTAGCTTGTAGTACCAGTTTCCGCGCACGTTTTATTTTCGTCGCAGACAACCATCCTGACTTGCCGGAAGCGTCCGGCTACCCATAAAGGAGCATTCTATGAGCGCAATTCCGCAACAAGTTCTGGACCGCCAGAAGGCCAGCATCAACACTTTCGTGGCCGCCCAATCCGCTGTTTTCGCCGGCTTTGAAAAGCTGGTCGAGCTGAACCTCAAGGTCGTGCGCGCCACCCTGGACGAAGTCGCCCAGCGTTCGCAACAAGCCTCCGAAGTGAAGGACCCGCAAGAAACCGCGGCGTTCGCCTCCGGTCTGCTGCAGCCGGGCGCTGAAAAGGCCATGGCTTACACCAAGCACGTGTATGACATCGTCGCCGGCGTGCAGGGCAGCCTGGTCAAACTGACCGAAGAACAGATCGCCGAAGGCCAGCAACAGCTGAGCGAAGCCGTCGACCAGTTCTCGAAGAACGCCCCCGCCGGCTCGGAAAGCGCCGTCGCCCTGTTCAAGTCCTCGCTGGCCACCGCGACCAGCGCTTACGATTCCGTCACCAAGGCCGCCAAGCAGGCTGCCGAAGTCGCCGAATCGAACCTGAATGCCGCCGCCAACGCGACCTTCAAGGCAGCCACGGATGCCGCCGATGCCGCCACCAAGGTCGCCAGCCGTAGCCGTCGCACCGCCTAAGTCTCTGGCGCGCGATGCTGCGCAAATCGCAGTAATGTAGTACTGTTGAGTGACAGAGCAGAGCTGGAATTAGGGCCACCCACCGGGTGGCCCCTTTTTTTGCCCTGCGTGGGGGGCGCAGCGTGCGCGGCGTAGGGCGCTATCTTTTTGAGACAGCGTGCACGCATTCGCCGACCAAAGCCGGGCCGCGATAGATCAGTCCTGTGTACAACTGCACGGCATCTGCGCCCGCGGCCATTTTTTCGCGGGCCTGCTGGCCCGACAGCACGCCGCCCACGCCAATGATGGCCAGGCTGTCGCCCAGTTGTTCCTTCAGGCGGCGTATCACTTTCAATGACAGCTCATGCACCGGCGCGCCGGACAGGCCACCCGCTTCGTCGGCGTGCGCCTGGCCAGCGACCGAGTCGCGCGACAGTGTGGTGTTGGTGGCAATGACGCCGTCGATGCCGTGACGCGGCAGAATATCGGCGATCGCATCGATCTGCTCTTGCGTCAGGTCGGGGGCAATCTTCACCGCCATCGGCACGCGGCGCTGGTGCTGGTCTTCCAGCGCACGGCGCTTGTCCGCCAGTTGCCCCAGCAACGCCGACAGCTCATCGCCGCTTTGCAGCGCGCGCAGGTTTTTGGTGTTCGGCGACGAGATATTCACCGTCACGTAGTCGGCATGGGGATACACGCCTTCCAGGCCGATCAGGTAATCGTCGGCGGCGCGTTCGATCGGCGTATCGGCGTTTTTGCCAATGTTCAAGCCCAGAATGCCGCCTTGCTTACGCCATTGGCTGCGCTGCACATTGGCCAGGAACGCGTCCAGGCCCAGATTGTTGAAGCCCAGCCGGTTGATCAGCGCATTGGCGCGTGGCAGGCGGAACATGCGCGGTTTCGGGTTGCCGGGCTGCGCGCGCGGGGTGACCGTACCGACTTCAATGAAGCCGAACCCCAGGTTGCCCAGCGCGTCGATATACGCGCCATTCTTGTCCAACCCCGCCGCAAGCCCGATCGGGTTGGCCAATTGCATGCCCATCAGCGTGCTGGGCGCCGTGGGCCGCGCATGCATCAGCTTGCGCGTGGCGCCGCACTCGTAGGCGCGTTGCAAGCCCGATAGCGTGACTTCGTGGGCGGTTTCCGCGTCCATGGCGAACAGCGCCGGGCGGGCCAGGGGATAGGCGTGGAAGAGGATAGACATGGGGCGGAATTGTAGAGCGAATTTCCCCGGCCTTGCGGCGGGACCGGAGGCGCATGGCCCCCGTGGCGGGAGAAATCAGGGGGACGGAACAACCTGGTCGCGCCATTCGCCGTCGGCCAGGAATTGCGCGGGGTGGAAGCTGGACTTATAGGACATTTTTCGGCTGTCCTTGATCCAATAGCCCAGGTACAGCCAGGGCAGGTTCAGATTGCGGCATTGCTCGATCTGCCACAGGATGCTGTAGGTGCCCAGGCTACCTTCGACATCGGGGTCGTAGAACGTGTAGACCGACGACAGGCCGTCGTCCAGCACGTCGATGATGGAGACCATCATCAGCACCCCTTCGGGGTCGCGGAATTCCACCAGGCGCGTGTTCACGCGGCTGGTCAGCAGGAATTGCGCATATTGGGTACGGCTGTCTTCGTCCATGCCGCCGCCCGGATGCCGCCCCTGTTGATAACGCGTATACAGGCGGTAATGTTCGGGCGACCACGCCAATTCGGCGACGAAAGACTGCAGGTCCTGGTGATCTCGCCAAGCGCGGCGCTGGCTGCGGTTGGGGGCGAATCCGGCGGTGTCCACGCGCACGGGCACACAGGCCTGGCAGTTGTCGCAATGGGGGCGGTACGTGAACAGGCCGCTGCGGCGGAAGCCTTGCTCGACCAGTTGGGAATAGGTGCCGGCGTTGATCAGATGGCCGGGCGCGGCAACCTGCGACCGAGCCTGGCGACCTGGCAAGTAGCTGCAAGGGTAGGGAGCGGTTGCGTAGAACTGCAGCGTGGAGAAGGGAAGTTCTTTGAGCTGGCTCATGGGGGATTGCGCATCGCGACGACAAGTCCGCGACGGATGGCTACATATTAACGCCTAAGTTGGCGTTGGATGTGGCATCGGGCGTGAGGCGCCCGTTGCTGTCCAGGATTCCCCGGGTCCAGGGAATGGGCGTTTGCGCCGTCGCTTGGCGCACATGCTGCAGAAACTGCGTCCGGGGAATCGGCCGCGCGCCCAGGCTGGCCAAGTGCCGCGTCTGTTGCTGGCAATCGATGCACGCCACGCCGTGACCGCTCAGGTAACGCACCAGGTAGGCCAGCGCGATCTTCGACGCGTTGGGCACGCGCGTGAACATGGATTCCCCGAAGAACATGCGGCCCAGGCTGATGCCATACAGGCCGCCCGCCAGTTCGCCGTCGATCCAGGTCTCGATGCTGTGCACATATCCGGCCTGGTGCCAGCCCGCGTAGGCCTGCTGCATGGGGCCGGTGATCCAGGTGCCGGGCTGGCCGTCGCGCGGCGCGGCGCAATGCGCCATCACCTCTGGAAAAACCGTGTCCACGCGTACCTGAATGCGCGGCGACGCGTCGTGTTCCTGGCTGGAGATCTGGCGCAGCAGCTTGCGCAGCGAATGCGACGGCGAAAAGTCGGCAAGCGCCAGCACCATGCGGGGATCGGGGCTCCACCAGAGCACGGGCTCGCCTTCCGAATACCAGGGGAAGATGCCGTTGGAGTAAGCCTGGATCAGCCGTTCCTGGGACAGGTCCGCGCCCGCCGCCAGCAGGCCGTCAGGCTCCGTCAGCGCAAGTTCCGCTGGCGGAAACGGAGTGTCGACGGCAAGCCAGGGCAGCTTCAACGGTGCGATTCTAGGGTGTAGTGGTGGGGAACGAAGATGCCTTGCTTGCGGTCTTCGAAATAGTGCCGCAGCGTCGTCGCGACGGTGCGGAAAGCCAGATCGTCCCAGGGAATCTCGGCTTCGTCGTACCACCGGGCTTCCAGGCTTTCAGGGCCGGGGTCCAGCTCGGGGCCCAGCGCCTGAGCCAGGTAGAACACATGCACCTGGTCGATCTGGGGCAGGTCGATCAGGGTGTAGAGCTCTCCCAGCTTGATGCGCGCGCCGGATTCCTCCAGCGTTTCGCGGGCGGCGCCTTGCGCGGTGCTCTCGCTCAGCTCCATGAAGCCGGCAGGCAGTGTCCAGGTGTTGTAGCGCGGTTCAATCGCGCGCCGGCAAAGCAGGACGCGGTTTTCCCAGACCGGGACCGTGCCGACCACCAGACGCGGATTCTGGTAGTGGATCGCGCCGCAGTGATCGCAGATGTCGCGTTCACGGTTGTCGCCTTCCGGCACCCGGCGGTTGACGGGCGTGCCGCACTGGCTGCAGAAAAGCGATCGGCGGGGGGCGGGGAAGTATTCGATGGACGGTTTGGCGGTCATGGGTAGGATTCTAACGGCTGCGGCGGGGACTGGCGCGCCGTCCCGGGGCGGCAGGGGCCGGGTGGCCGAATCGCGCTTCCAGGTGTTCGATGAAAGACCGCACCTTGGGCGACAGGAACCGCCGATGGGGATAGATGGCGTACATGGAGATCGGCGTGTGCGCGTAGTCGGCAAGCAGCGTCACCAGCCGCCCGGCGCGGATATCGTCCCCTACGAGGAATTCAGGTTGCAGGATGATGCCGTGCCCCGCCAGCGAAGCCGTGCGCAGTACGTCGCCGTTATTGGCGCGCAGGGCGGCGTTCACGCGGACCAGATGCGTGACACCGTCTTTCTCGAAATGCCATTCGTTGCCGGTGCTGGCGTAGGCGTAGTGCAGGCAGCGGTGCTGCTTCAGGTCTTCAGGCGTTGTGGGCGTGCCGTGGCGGGCCAGATAGGCCGGCGCCGCGCAGACCCGCAGTTGCTGCGGCGCCAGCGGGCGCGCCACCAGTGAAGAATCCAATAGCGGGCCGATACGCACCGCCACGTCGAATCCGTCTTCCACCAGATCGACCACCCGGTCGCTCAGGTCCAGATCGATGATGACGTCGGGGTAGCGCAGCAGATACTCGGCAATCGCGGGTCCCAGGTGCAGGATGCCGAACGACACTGGCGCGCTTACTCGCAGCCGGCCGCTGGGGCGTTGGCCTTCGGCTTGCAGCGACAGTTCCAGGTCTGTCACTTCGGCCAGAATAGGCCGGACGCGGTCGTAGAAGGCACGGCCTGCGTCGGTCATGCTGAGCTTGCGCGTGGTGCGGTTCAAGAGGCGCACGCCGTACTTCTGTTCCAGGTAGGCGATTTGCCGCGTCACGACGGACCGCGCCTGCCCCATTTTGTCGGCCGCGGCCGCGAATGAGCCCAGTTCCACGACCTTGGCGAAGGTCTGCATGGCGGTGTGGGTGTCCAAGATTGTTTCCTAACGGGGAACAATAATTTGCAATTCTGCATGTTTATCTTTGTTTTTGGAATCGCAAGAATAGTGGCCAAGATGAATCGCCCCGCTTTGGGCGGTTCCCGCACCGCTCAAGGAGAGCGCAATGATTGATACCCGTACCGCGCCCTACGCCGCGCTGCTGCTGCGTGTCGCCCTTGGCGTCATGTTCCTCGCCCACGGCTTGACCAAGCTATTGGTGTTCACGCTGCCCGGCACCGCGCAGTTCTTTGCCAAGATCGGTTTCGCCGGCTGGCTGGCTTACCCGGTTACGTTCTTTGAAGTCGCCGCGGGCGCGCTGTTGATCCTGGGTGTCGTGCCGCGCTGGGTTGCCGCCATCGCGGTGGTGCAATTGTTCGTGGCCTCGACCGTCCACTTCGGTAATGGCTGGGGTTTCGGCAACGCCGGCGGCGGTTGGGAATATCCGATCTTCCTGACGGTGGCGGCCGCCGTGCTGGCGCTGCTGGGCGACGGCAAGTTCGCGTTGGTCAAAAGCAGCCGCGGCTGATCGCTGCGCGCACCAGACTGTCTATCGACACGGTCATGGTGGACAGGGGGGGGGGGGGGGGGGGGGGG
>NZ_JBHFII010000027.1:38089-98286 GCF_057334215.1 Achromobacter maghribensis
GCCCGCCTTTTTTCATTCAGGAGTCCCGATGATTGTTCCGATGCCACTGATCCGACGCGCCATGGGCGCGTTGTTGTGTGCCGCCGCTTTGTCGCCCGCCGTGCAGGCAAGCCCCGAGCAAGAGGCCGCCAACAAGGCGGCGGTGCTGGCTTTCTACGAGAAGGGACTGAATCAGAAGGATGCGGATGCCGCGCTGAAATATGTGGGCGACCGCTATGTGCAGCACAATCCCAACGCGGCCGATGGCCCGGAGGGCTTTCGCAAGTTCGTCGCCTTCCTGCGCGATAAATTCCCGGCCTCGCACAGCGAGATCAAGCGCGTCTTCACCGATGGGAATTATGTGATCCTGCACGTGCACGCGGTGCGCGAACCCGGCTCGCGCGGCAACGCCATCATCGATATCTTTCGTTTGGAGCAGGGCAAGATCGTCGAGCATTGGGATGCGGTGCAGCCCATTCCCGAGCAGTCCGCCAATGCCAACGGCATGTTCTAAGCCTGGGCAGCAGGATTGGGGTCGAATGCCAATTGCTGCGCGACCGCCTGCCTGGTGATCGGCCGCAGTGGCGCGGCCGGGTAGGCCCCGGGCCAAGAGACGGCAATGGACTGGCCGGGCGCCAGATCGGCCAGCGCGTCCAGCAAGGGCTTCCCCGGTTCCGCGACAAGCTTCTCCAGCAGCGCGGGCAGGTCCCGGTCCAGCACGATGCCTCCACCCGCCTGCGTCATCGCATACAGCTGGCCTGCGTCGTCCAGCCACCATCCGCTGATGGATTCAACCGGTACATTCGTATGGGTGACCAGGTGGCCGTTGTCGTCGCTTAACCGCAGCACGAACGGGGCAGCGTCCAGGCGCACGAAGACGCGCTGCGGTCCATTCTGAAAGAACCACCGGCCCGCATCGTCATGCCCGTAGTTGCGGTTGATGAAGTCCAGGATCTGGGTATTGGTGATGGACTCGCCTTCGCCGCCTTGCGTGGCCTGGCCTTGCGGGTGCAGGCGCCAGCGGCCGCGGCCGTCCAGCGACAACCAACCGAATACCGCGGGCACGTCGGGCCACCGGGCGATGGCGTCCTTCACCGATTGATCCATGTTCAGGGCCGGATGATGATGGGGGGAGGGGTGATGACGATCGCGGGCGCGGCCATGGGCATGATGACCTGCGGCGGCGCCATGTAGCCCTGATGATAATCGTCACGGCATTTGCGCTTTTCCTGGTATTCGCCGTTGCGCTTCCATTTGCGCTCGACCCGGCAGTTGCCTTCCCAGTACTTCTCTTTGTATTCGCGGCCGTGGCGGTGCTCGTGGCGGTCGGAATCCGCTTCGGCCGCCAGCGGCGCAAGCGACAGCAGCGCGGCGGTCGACAAGGCCAGCAAAGGGGAATACGCGCGGGAATTCGTGCGGGAATTCGTGCGGGAACGGCCGCGGAAATTCAGAATGCGGTGCATGGGTTCGACGTCAAATGAAAACGGCGTCACCATAGCAATCATTCGATTGACGGCGCGTAGGGATGCGTAACGAAATGCAGGGGGAAGGGGAAAAGATGCTGGAGGCGCAAGCCGGAATCGAACCGACGTACACGGATTTGCAATCCGCTGCATGACCACTCTGCCATTGCGCCAGCACTTGCAAGAAAAAAGGAAGCGCGGTGTTGGCCGTTGCTTCCTTTTTGTATTTGGAGCGGGAGACGAGTCTCGAACTCGCGACCTCAACCTTGGCAAGGTTGCGCTCTACCAACTGAGCTACTCCCGCTTTGTACTGCTATATTGCTTGGTACCTATTTCAGTACCACATGCATCGGTACCCCGTGCATCACTACTACATGCATCGCTGCATGTTTGGTGAAGGTCCGCAGAAGCTTTTTGCTTGTTCTCTGCTTGTTGGTTGTTTGAAGTTATCTCTGAACCCGTCTCCACCAAAGACAGCAATTATACACGAAAATTTTGGCTTGTGTGGAAAAAGGGGCGGGGCGGAATTAGCGTTCATCGCCACGCTGCCATTGCTGATAGGCGTAGCGGGTCGCCGCAGATACCGATTCCAGCACTTTTTGATGGTTGACCTGATGCCGCAGCATCAATCGCGCATCGGCCACTGCGCGAGATTTGCAGAACCAATGGCAGCTGTGCTGCAGCAGATATAGCTCTGCCGAGAGTTGGAACGCGCGGGCTTTCGCGTCCAGGTGATCTTCGTTGTCCACGACGTGACGCAGGCCGGCTGCGTGGATGTGCAGCAGTTCACGAAAATCCCGGGTTGCCGCAGGAACAAAGCGTTCGATGTACGGCACGCAAAGCGAGAGCTTGGATACGCGAGCGGCCTGCGGGCTTTCCTTTTGCATCGCGTTGGCCAGCGAGTTTGCCTGGGATGCCATGGCGCGTTCGGTCTGGGCAAAAGTTTCCAGCACCTGCAGCTGGCGCGATTCGGTTTCCTCGCGAATGGCGCGGGAGTAGCCTTGCGTCAGCGTTTCCATGTGACGCTCAAGCTGCATGCTGCCCAAATGCCGCCCCAGCAAGGCGATGCGCGCGCGCTGGTAGCGCACGCGCAACACTTGCCATGCCAAGGCCACCATCAGCAGGATTAATACGCTGTCCATCGCCTATGTCCTCTTTGCAAAATCCGCCGTTGCTAAACCCGCCATGGCTAAACCCGCACACAAAGCAAAAGGCCCAAACCGAAGTCTGGGCCTTTTTGAATGTGGAGCGGGAGACGAGTCTCGAACTCGCGACCTCAACCTTGGCAAGGTTGCGCTCTACCAACTGAGCTACTCCCGCATTTTCCCGCGCTGAAAACATCTGGATTTGTGCAACCCGAAACGTTGTTCTTTGCAAGAGAGGCGGAAGTATACAGAAATTTAAAAAATCTGCACGCGGCGAGGGGAATAAGATCGAATTTCGTGGCCGGGCCCGGGGGCGCTCAATCGCTTATTTCACAGACGACGCGGTGCGTGCGCAGTTGCTGTTGCACGTCCAGATAGCACAGCATCACGCTGTTCTCCAGGCATGCGATCGTGGCCGCGCTAGCCAGTTCGGGCGGCAGGCTGCCAAGGTCGAATGCGATGCTCGCCGCAGGGCTCGCCTCGTGGCGTATCCGCGCGAGGATGCGGTCAAGCCGCAGGGTCAGCTGGCGGATGTCGCGGGTATCGGGCAAGGCGTGGGCGTGCAACGAGATGCTCGCGGCGGCGCAAGCGGTTTCCAGCGGCGCCAGTTCGCCGGCTTGCCGGTACAGCGCATGCAGCGTGGTGCACCGGGCGGTGCGGGGGGGGCCGCGCAGTGTCTGGTCGCCGGTCGCAAGGGTGATCAGGTGGTCCGGTTTCGGAGAGGCGATCGGAGGGCTCATCCGGTAAAGGACACGCCGCTTGAAGTGGTGCACCGTCATCATCGAAGAGGCGAACATCAGCAGCAGCGCCAACAGCAAGGGCATCAGCCAGATCATCAGGCTGGGGCGGTCCGTGAACGGGTGCAGGTAGTTTTCGACCGCGGCCGGGTAGAAGTAGCGTAGCAGCGGCTTGAACATGAGCCCTTCGTTCAGCGCATCGGTGACCCAGCTGATCAGTACGACGGAACCGATCGCGTAGCTGGCCGTTTTCAAGCGGTGCAGCAACACCGCGCGGCTGATTCCCTTCATGGCGCAGACCTCCTTGGAGATTGGCCGAGGGTGCGTCACGCGCGGCCGGGAAGACCATCGATTATGCCCAGCGGGGCGAGGGTTGCGCCCCGGCCTGCGCCCGAGTCTGCCGAAGGTTTGATATCCGGCAACTCAGGGAGGAGCGCAATCGGTCCGGCGCTTGGGAAATGCCGGCTCGTCCGGGCCGGCCAGCAGCTCGGCCAGGCGCGTTCGTGCCGCAGGCGGCAAGCGGGGGCGAGCAGTGGATTGAAGGTGGGGGTATGGAAGTGCGGCATGCATGTGCGGGCGTGCGGCATGCATGCGTATCGAGCGGGCATGAAAAAAGGGCCCGCAGGCCCTTTTTAATGATTTGCAGAATTTTCAAAAAAACGCTGCAAATCTGAATTTGGAGCGGGAGACGAGTCTCGAACTCGCGACCTCAACCTTGGCAAGGTTGCGCTCTACCAACTGAGCTACTCCCGCGTGGATTCTGAAAAAACGATCCAGAACCTTTTTCTTATTCACTCTGATCAACTTGGTTATCGATCAGAAGGCGCGCATCTTACATGATTTTTTTGAGTTTGTCATGAGCATGGCGTTGCGTGAACATCAGGCCCAAACACTCAATCAAGTAATATGAGCGAAGACAGAAACTATAGCATAGCCAGTAGCACCCATGTCAAATCCTGCCACCTCCAACGCCGCGCCTGTTGCGTTGATCCCCACTGCCCAAGACCTGACCCGGCTCAATACGTTGGGCCTGGTTTCCCAGTCTGGCGCGTTCGTCACGTTGAGCGACCCTGCGCAATTGCCCGCGTTGTCGGCGCTTGCGCGGCAGGCCGACTCGCTGCTTGTGCTGGGGGGCGGCAGCAATGTGGTGCTGCCGCGGCGAGTGCCGGGCCTGGTGGCCCAGGTGGCGTTCAAGGGCGTGCGCTTGCTTGAGGCGCGACCCGATGCATGGCTGGTCGAGGCCGCGGGCGGCGAGAACTGGCATCGCTTCGTGGAAACCTGCGTGGACAACGGCTGGGACGGCCTGGAAAATCTGGCGCTGATCCCCGGCACGGTGGGGGCTGCGCCCGTGCAGAACATCGGCGCCTATGGCGTGGAGTTCGATGCGCGCTTCCATAGCCTGACGGCGTGGGACGTGCCGGCGGGACGGCTCGTTGAAATGCAGGCGGACGATTGCCGCTTTTCCTATCGCGACAGTGCCTTCAAGCACGACGCGCCCGGCCGCTGGATCATCGTCAGCGTGCGCTTCGCATTGCCCCGACCCTGGCAGCCCGTGCTGGGCTACCCGGACCTGCAACGCCATGCGCGACTGGCACAAGGGGCGCCGGCCGCGCGCGACATTTTCGACGCCGTGTGCGAGATCCGTCGCGCCAAATTGCCCGACCCTGCCGTGACCGGCAATGCGGGCAGCTTCTTCAAGAATCCCATCGTCACGGCGGGCGTGCGCGACAGCCTGGCGGAGCGGTTTCCCGGGCTGGTGTCCTATGCCCAGCCGGACGGGGGCTACAAGTTGGCCGCGGGCTGGCTGATTGATCAGTGCGGCTGGAAGGGGCGGGCGTTGGGCGCGGCGGGCGTGCATGACCGGCAGGCGCTCGTGCTGGTGAACCGCGGCGGGGCTACCGCGACGGACATCATGGGGTTGGCGCAAGCGATTCAGCAGGCCGTCGCCGACCGCTATGGCGTCAGGCTGGAGCCCGAGCCGGTCGTCGTCTGAGCGGCGGCCGCTGCCAACGCATCCAGCATCTGCCCGTCCTGGGCTGCCTTTTCTCCAGGCAAAAAAAAGGATCCCTCGGGATCCTTTTTCGTGTCGGCCCGGCCTTAGAAGCCCAGCACGGACTGCATGTCGTACAGGCCGTTGTGCTTGTCTTCCAGGAAGCGCGCGGCGCGCAGCGCGCCCTCGGCGTAGGTGGCGCGGCTGGCCGAACGGTGAGTGATCTCGATGCGTTCGCCGATGCCGCAGAACGACACCGTGTGGTCGCCCACGATATCGCCGCCGCGCAAGACCGAAAAGCCGATGGTGCCGGGCTTGCGCACGCCGGTGTCGCCGTGGCGGCTCCAGGTGGCGACGTCGGGCAGGGCGACATCCCAAGCCGATGCGATGGTTTCGCCCATCTTCAAGGCGGTGCCCGACGGCGCGTCGACCTTGTTGCGGTGGTGCGCTTCGAACACTTCGACGTCGTAGCCGGAATTCAAAATGCGGGCAGCCATGTCCAGCAGCTTGAGCGTGGCGTTGACGCCGACGCTCATGTTGGGTGCGAATACGATGGCGATCTTCTGCGCGGCGACTTCGATCGCGGCGCGGCCGTTGTCGTCGAAGCCGGTCGTGCCGATCACGGCGCGCGTGCCGTGCTTGACGCAGGCCTGCAAGTGCTCGAGCGTACCTTCGGGGCGGGTGAAGTCGATCAGGCAGTCGGCTTGGGCCAGGGCGTCGAGGTCATCGGTGATGAGCACGCCGGTCTGTTGGCCCAGCGGGGCGCCGGCATCCTGGCCCAAGGCGGACGAGCCCTGGCGGTCCAGCGCAACCGTCAGTTGCAGGCCGGATGACTTGAGGACGGCATCGATCAGCATCTGGCCCATACGGCCGCTGGCGCCGGCAATTGCAATACGCATGTAGAAGAATCCTTGGAGTTAGCGCAGCGGCTCGGGCGCGTTGCCCGGCTGGCCGGGGTATTGGTTCAGCGGGCTGACCGGGGCGGCCGAATCACGCTTCTGCTGGTCCGCTTCTTCCTTCAACCGGGCCTCGTCCTGGTCCAGGCGCTTGTCGGCCTTTTCGTCGGACGTGGCGCTGGGCGTATTCAGCTGATAGGGTTGCAGGTCTGGCTGCTTGTCGCCTTCCCAGCGGGTCAGCCGGTCATTCTCGAACCAGACGGTGAACTTGCGTTCACGGGCTTCGCCGTAGCCGGGCTTGTAGTAGTAGGGGTAGTCCCAGCGATTGGCGTGCAGCACGCTGGTCAGCGTGGGGCTGCCAAGCGCAAAGCGCACCTGTTCGCGCGTCATGCCGGGCTGCAGCAGAGCGACTTGTTCCTGGGTGATCCAGTTGCCTTGCTGGACGCCGGCCTTGTAGGGGAAGCCCCACTTGTCCCCGGAGCAGCCGGCAAGGGCGACGGCCAGGGCGGCAACGGCCAATCCGGTCTTCAGCGAGCGGGAGGGAATTCGTGCAATCATGGACACTACGCGCCCCTATTATTTGGAAGCAGACAAAACCGTTATCATAAAGGTTTCATAAGGATAGTTCCGCGGGGCGGCATGAATTCAGGGGAGCCGGCTCGCGGCGCGCCCCACATCCTTGCCCATGCCAACGCGGACGGAGAGCGATTACACCATGAGCGACCAAAGCGAACTGAAGAACATGGGTTTGAAGGCGACATTTCCCCGCCTGAAGATTCTTGATATTTTCCGTAAATCCGACCAGCGTCACCTTAGCGCCGAAGACGTCTATCGCGCCCTGATCGGCGAAAACGTCGAAATCGGCCTGGCAACGGTCTATCGCGTGCTGACGCAGTTCGAGCAGGCCGGCATCCTGGCTCGCAGCCAGTTCGACAGCGGCAAGGCCGTGTTCGAACTCAATGATGGCGATCACCACGATCACCTCATCTGCACGAACTGCGGCAAGGTTGTCGAGTTTTCGGATCCGGACATCGAAAAGCGCCAGCAAAAGATCGCCAAAGACAATGGCTTCGCGCTGGAAAGCCATGCGATGGTGCTTTACGGCATCTGCGGCAGCTGCTTGAAAGGCCGCTAAGCAGCTAAGCCGCCCGTCGCACCGCCCGCGGCCGCGCTCGTCGCGGGTGAGTGAGAACAAAAGCCCCTTCCAGCGGAAGGGGCTTTTTCATGGGCGCGGCGATACGCCCCGCGGGCCACGGGTGTGGTCGATTGCAGCGGGCGGGGCGGAGGGGGGGCGTAAGCGGAAATCAGGCAGCCGGTTGACCGAAGCCTTCCAGCATTTCCCGGGCGTGTTCGCGGGTGGTGGCGGTGAGCTTGATACCGCCCAGCATCCGGGCGATCTCTTCGACCCGGGCGGGGGCGTCCAGCTCTTTGATGCTGGAACGGGTCGTGCCGCGCGATTCGGTCTTGCTGACCAGGAATTGGTTGTTGCCGCAGGCGGCGACCTGCGGCAAATGGGTGACGCACAGCACCTGATGGCGTTCGCCCAGTTCGCGCAGCAGTTTGCCGACGGCTTCGGCCACCGCGCCGCCGACGCCGCTGTCGACTTCGTCGAAGATCAGCGTGGGGACGCGGGCCGCGCGGCTGGCGATGACGGAAAGCGCCAGCGAGATGCGCGACAGTTCACCGCCCGAGGCCACTTTGGCCAGGGGGCGGGGCGTGGTGCCGGCATGGCCGGCCACCAGGAACTCGACCTGTTCATTACCGTGCGCGGAGGGCGCGGCCGCGGTGAGCGTAGGCTCGAATTTGCCGCCTTGCATGGCCAGCGTCTGCATGGCCAGCGTAACCTGCTTGCCCAGATCTTTCGCGACCTTGCGGCGGGCGTTACTGAGCTTGGCGGCCGTTGCATCGTATTGCGCCTGGGCGGCCGCGGACTGGGCGCGCAAGGCGTCGATGTCGCCAGCCGCCTGCAAGGCGGCCAATTCGGCGTGCAGCGAGTCGCGCAGTTCGCATAGCGCATTGGGTTCGACCCGGAATTTGCGCGCGGTTTCAAACACCAGGCCCAGCCGCGCTTCCACGTCGGCCAGGCGCTTGGGATCCAGATCAACGCGGCTGACGTAGTTGTTCAGGTCCGACACGGCTTCGCTGATGGCGATGCGGGCGGATTCCAGCTCGTCGTGGACACCTTGCAGGCCGGGGTCGTGCCGCAGCATCTGCTGAATCCGGTGGTTGGCGGCCGTGATGCGGTGGTGCGCGGAATCGCCTTCACCGTCCAGCGCTTCCAGGATCTGCGACGCACCGTCCAACAGCGATTGGGAGTGCGACAGGCGGGTGTGCTCGGATTGCAGCGCGTCCCATTCGTCAGTTCCCAAGGCCAACTGGTCGAGTTCGTCGGCCTGCCATTGCAGGCGGTCGCGCTCGGTGGCAAGGCTGGCCGCATCTTTTTCGGCGGCCTCGAGTTGACGGGCCACCGCGCGCCATTGTTTCCAGGCCTGGCCGACGGCCTGGCGCAGGTCGCCATGGCCGCCGTGGGCGTCCAGCAGGTCGCGCTGGGCATCGGGGCGCATCAAGCTTTGATGGGCGTGCTGGCCGTGGATGTCGACCAGGCTGTCGCCCAGCTCGCGGAGCTGGGCCACGGTGGCGGGCGTGCCGTTGATGTAGGCCCGGCTTCGGCCCTGCGCGTCGATCACGCGGCGCAGCGACAGTTCGTCGTCGGCGTCGATCTGGCGCTCGGCCAGCCAGGCGTGCAGCGATTTGGGCGTGTCGAAGACGGCCGTGATGTCGGCGCGCGGCGCGCCTTCGCGCAGCATGCTGGCGTCGCCGCGTTCGCCGAGCGTCAGCGCCAGCGCGTCCACCAGGATGGATTTGCCCGCGCCGGTCTCGCCGGAGAAGACGGTGAAGCCGGGGCCAAAATGAATTTCGGTCTGTTCGACGATGACGAAGTCGCGGATATGCAGGGTGCGCAGCATGTCGGGGCGCTTACTACTCTACGTTGTCGGTGGCTTGGGGCATCAGGTTCCAGTGCAGCTTGCGGCGCAGGGTGGAAAAGAAGCTGTACCCCTCGGGATGCACGAAGCGGATGGTGTGGGGCGCGCGTTGCACGACGATGCGGTCGCCCGGTTGCAGGTCTGACCACGTCTGCATGTCGAAATGCACGCTGGCGCCGACTTCCACGCGGCCCATGGCCGTCAGTGTCATGTTCAGCACGCCGGTGTCGGGAATCACGATGGGGCGGTTCGACAGCGTTTGCGGCGCCACAGGCACCAGCACCATGGCATTCATGCCGGGGTGCAGGATGGGGCCGTTCGCGGACAGCGCGTACGCGGTGGAACCCGTGGGCGTGGCGATGATCAGGCCATCGGCGCGTTGCGTGTACATGAACGCGCCGTCCAGCTCGACGCGCACCTCGATCATGCCGCCGCGTCCGGCGCGGTTCAGCACGACGTCGTTCAAGGCCGACGCGGAATACATCTTTTGGTCGCCGCGCCACACGCTGCCTTCCAGCAGCATGCGCTCTTCGATCTGGAAGCTGCCTTCGAGCACGCGCGCCAATGCGCCATGCGCGTCCTGCAGCGGGATGTCGGTGATGAAGCCCAATCGGCCGTGGTTGATGCCGACCAGCGGCACGCCGAAAGGCGCCAGGTGGCGGCCCGCGCCCAGCACGGTGCCGTCGCCACCCATCACGACGGCCAGCGACGCGCGCTGGCCGATTTCTTCGAGCGTCGCGACGGGATACTCGGTCAAGCCGGTGTTGCGGGCGGTATCGGCGTCGATGAGCACGTGCCGGCCCGCTTGCGTCAGCGCGTGCGCAAGCGCTCTCAGCGGGGTGTCCAGGCCGGTGTCCTGGTATCTGCCGATCAGGGCGACGGTAGGAAAGTGCATGGATGCGTGCTTATCGAAAAAGGGCAAAACCAGGATGCCGGAACCCGCCGGGGCGGGCTGATTTGCCGATTATATGGGGCCGCATATCGGCGTGCAGGACAAAAATCGCCTTAATCGGAAAAGATTCCCTAAAATACCTGTTATGGATGACCGCGCACGCGCACTACTGAAAGCGTTGATAGAACGCTACATCGCCGATGGGCAGCCCGTCGGCTCGCGGACGCTATCGAAAGTCTTCGACTTGTCCCCGGCCACAATCCGCAATGTCATGGCGGACCTGGAAGAGCTGGGGCTGATCCATAGCCCGCATACGTCCGCCGGCCGTGTCCCCACGCCGCGGGGTTACCGCATGTTCGTCGATTCCTTGCTGGCCGTGCAGTCCTATCAGCTGCAGCCGCACAATATGGGCGAAATGCTGTCGGCTGCGGAACCCACCCGCGCCGTCAATGCGGCGGCTGCGCTGTTGTCGAACCTGACGCAGTTCGCGGGGGTGGTGCTGACCCCCAAGCGCGCCCAGGTGTTCCGCCAGATCGAATTCATCCGTCTGTCCGACAAGCGGGTCCTGCTGATCATCGTCACGCCCGATGGCGACGTCCAGAACCGGATCCTGTTCGTGCAGCGCGATTATGTCGAAGCCGAATTGCTGGAAGCCGGCAATTTCTTCAACATGCATTTCGCCGGCAAGTCCTTCAATGCCGTGCGGCAGACCCTGTCGACCGAACTCGCCCAACTGCGCGAAGACATCTCGCGCCTGATGCAGGCGGCGGTGGAAGCCAGCGCGGAGGCGGCCGAAGACGGCGACGCCATGATTATTTCCGGCGAGCGCAAGCTGTTGGACGTGACGGACATCGCGTCCGATATGGACCGGCTGCGCAAGATGTTCTCGCTGTTCGAAAAAAAGACCGATCTGCTGCAATTGCTGGATGTGTCCAGCCGCGCACAGGGGGTGCAGATCTACATCGGCGGCGACTCGCAGCTTGTGCCGATGGAAGAGGTCTCGGTCATTACCGCGCCGTACGGCGTGGATGGCAAGGTGGTGGGCACGCTGGGCGTGATCGGACCCACCCGCATGGCTTACGAGCGCGTCATTCCCATCGTGGACATCACGGCGCGCCTGTTGTCCAACGCGCTCAGCCACAACCAGTAGTTCCATTCAAAGCTACATCCTCCTCGCGGAGGAAGGGGAGTCTTCGTGTTTCTTCGCCTGTTCAAGTACTTGTGGCCTGAACGCTATCTGCCGGAAACCGAGCAGGACGACCCCTTCAACGAAGACCCTCCGCCGCGCGGCCCGGGCAAGGTTGGCGTGCTGCTGGTGAACCTGGGCACGCCCGATACCCCGGACAAGGCGGGCATCAAGAAATACCTGGGCGAATTCCTGTCCGACCCCCGCGTGATCGAAATTCCCCGCTATCTGTGGAAGCCCATCCTGCATGGGCTGGTGCTGACCATGCGTCCCAAGAAGCTGGCGCCGCGCTATGCCGGCGTGTGGCTGAAAGAGGGCTCGCCCCTGATGGTCTATAGCCAGCGGCAGGCCGACGGCGTGCGCGCGGCGTTGCAGGCGGCGGGCATTGATGCCGTGGTGGAATTGGGCATGCGCTATGGCAATCCGTCGATTCCCGATGCGATCACGCGCCTGCGCGCCGCGGGCTGCGAGCGCATCCTGACCGTGCCGTTGTATCCGCAATACGCCGCCAGCACGACGGCCACGGTGGTCGACGCGGTGACCCGGCACGCCGGGCGCCTGCGAGACCAGCCCGAACTGCGCTTCACCAAGCGCTTTCACGAAGACCCGGCGTGGCTGGACCCGTTGGCCGCGCGGATCGAATCCTTCTGGCGTGAACACGGCAAGCCGCAGAAGCTGGTGATGAGCTTTCACGGCCTGCCGCGTTACTCGATCGAGCTGGGCGACCCCTATTACCGCGACTGCATGGACTCCGCGCGCCTGTTGTCGCAACGCCTTTCCCTGCCGCGCGAACAGATCGAGGTGACCTTCCAGAGCCGCTTCGGCACCGCCCGCTGGCTGGAGCCCTACACCGAACCCACGCTCAAGGCGCTGGCGGCCTCGGGGGTGACCGAGGTGGATGTGGTGTGCCCGGGATTTGTGGCAGACTGTCTGGAAACCCTGGAAGAGATCAGCCTGGAATGCCGCGACGCGTTTGTCGAGGCAGGCGGCAAGCAATTCCGCTACATCCCCGCACTGAACGACGATCCCGCCTGGATCGCCGGCCTGGCCGGCATAGTGGAACGAAACTTGCAGGGCTGGCCGCTGACATCCCGGGCCACCACGGACTTGAAGGAGAAGGCGCATGCACCATGATCCCAAGAGCGGCAAGGTCGTGAAAAAGGGGACGGTTACCACCCCGGTTGACGAAGATCAGATCGAGCACGACCTGGACGAAGCGCTGGCCGAGACCTTTCCCGCCAGCGACCCCATCGCGGTCCGGCCGGAGCCGGACGAAGACGACGCCCGGGTCGATCGCGCATTGAAAGAGAGTTTCCCCGCCAGCGACCCGGTCGCGCCGGCCCAACCCCACAAGAAGTAAGCGGGTGCTCCGCCCGGGCGTCCGGGCGGGCGCCGTCAGGGAATATTTCGCTATCCCGGGCTTGAAATAGGGGTATTGGCCCCCATTCATGTCTGCGAAAGCCATTCTTTTTGGAGGATTCCCCATGACGGCACCCCACGAGCCTGTTGATCAGACGCCCGAAGTCGGCCAGAACGCCGACGCGGCCCCCGCCGCCCAGGACGCCGCGCAGGCCGAGCTGGACGAGTTGCGCGCCCAGCTGGACGCGGCCCAGGCCACCGTCAATGAACAGCACGATCAGCTTCTGCGCGTGCAGGCCGAAGCCGAGAACGTGCGCCGCCGCGCTCAGGAAGAAGTGTCCAAGGCGCGCAAATTCGGCATCGAGTCGTTCGCTGAAAGCCTGGTTCCGGTCAAGGACAGCCTGGAAGCCGCCTTGGCCCAGCCCGACCAGACCGTCGAAACGCTGCGTGAAGGCGTTGAGGTCACCCTGAAGCAACTGGCTGCGGCCTTTGAGCGCAATCTGCTCAAGGAAATCGCGCCGGCCCAGGGCGACAAGTTCGACCCGCACCTGCATCAAGCCATTTCGTCGATCCCCAACGCACAGCCCGCCAACACCGTGCTGCAGCTGCTGCAAAAAGGCTATGCCATCGCCGACCGTACCCTGCGCCCGGCGCTGGTGGTGGTGTCCGCGGGCCAGGGCTGATTGCAGCCCTGCGTGCCATGACCGACCCTCGTTTCGATCCGGCTCAGGTCTTCCAGGTGTTCGGCATGCGTCATGTCGACTCTGCCGGATTCGATGCGGCCGTGGTCCTGGCGCCGGGGTCGGACCTGCGTTGCGTGTTTTTGTGGGGCCAGGATTGCTATAACTGCAATCTTTTCAAGCAGGCGGCGTTGCTGCACCAGGAAACGCTGCTAGGCCTGGGCCTGACCTGGTTCGAGGCCGACGTCTATGCGGACGAGCCCCTGGGCCGTCGCTTTTCGCTGCATGGTGTCCCCACTTTTGTATTGTTCCGGGCCGGAAAGCGGCTTGGACGTATCACCGGCTGGCCCGGATTGCCCCAGTTCACGGCGGCCATCCAGCGGTTACAGGACCCGGGTGCGGAAAATTCCGGCCAGGCGTCTTGAAAAACCCTGCGAGTAGCCCCAGTTATGTGGGGACAAGAAGTTTCCCTCTATTTTCATAGATTTAATTCAAGGTACCCACCATGAGCAAGATTATTGGCATTGACCTGGGCACGACCAACAGCTGCGTGGCTGTCATGGACGGCGGGCAGGTCAAAATCATTGAAAACGCGGAAGGTGCTCGCACCACCCCCTCGATCGTCGCCTACATGGACGACGGCGAGACCCTGGTCGGCGCTCCCGCCAAGCGCCAGGCCGTGACCAACCCGCGCAACACCCTGTATGCGGTGAAGCGCCTGATCGGTCGCAAGTTTGAAGAAAAAGCGGTGCAAAAGGACATCAACCTGATGCCCTACACCATTGCCCGCGCCGACAACGGCGACGCCTGGGTGGAAGTGCGCGGCAAGAAGATGGCGCCTCCCCAAGTGTCGGCCGACGTGCTGCGCAAGATGAAGAAGACCGCCGAGGACTACCTGGGCGAAGAAGTGACCGAGGCCGTCATCACCGTGCCCGCCTACTTCAACGACAGCCAGCGCCAGGCCACCAAGGACGCCGGCCGCATCGCCGGCCTGGAAGTCAAGCGCATCATCAACGAGCCCACCGCGGCCGCGTTGGCGTTCGGCCTGGACAAGACCGAAAAGGGCGACCGCAAGATCGCCGTCTATGACTTGGGCGGTGGCACGTTCGACGTGTCCATCATCGAAATCGCCGACGTTGACGGTGAAAAGCAGTTCGAAGTGCTGTCGACCAACGGCGACACCTTCCTGGGCGGCGAAGACTTCGACCAGCGCATCATTGACTACATCATCGCCGAGTTCAAGAAAGAGCAAGGCGTCGATCTGTCCAAGGACGTGCTGGCGCTGCAACGCCTGAAGGAAGCGGCTGAAAAGGCCAAGATCGAACTGTCGTCCGCTCAGCAGACCGAAATCAACCTGCCGTACATCACGGCGGATGCCTCGGGTCCGAAGCACTTGAACCTGAAGATCACGCGCGCCAAGCTGGAAGCGCTGGTCGAAGAACTGATCGAACGCACGATCGAGCCGTGCCGCGTGGCCATCAAGGACGCCGGCGTGAAGGTTTCCGACATCGATGACGTGATCCTGGTCGGCGGCATGACCCGCATGCCCAAGGTCCAGGAAAAGGTGAAGGAATTCTTCGGCAAGGATCCGCGCAAGGACGTGAACCCCGATGAAGCCGTCGCCGCTGGCGCCGCCATCCAGGGTTCCGTGCTGTCGGGCGACCGCAAGGACGTGCTGCTGCTGGACGTGACGCCGCTGTCGCTGGGTATCGAAACCCTGGGCGGCGTGATGACGAAGATGATCCAGAAGAACACGACGATCCCGACCCGGTTCTCGCAGACCTTCTCGACCGCCGACGACAACCAGCCGGCCGTGACGATCAAGGTGTTCCAGGGCGAACGCGAAATTGCCGCGGGCAACAAGGCGCTGGGCGAGTTCAACCTTGAAGGAATCCCGCCGTCGCCGCGTGGCATGCCGCAGATCGAAGTCACGTTCGACATCGACGCCAACGGCATCCTGCACGTGTCCGCGAAGGACAAGGGCACCGGCAAGGAAAACAAGATCACCATCAAGGCCAATTCGGGTCTGTCGGAAGACGAGATCCAGCGCATGGTCAAGGATGCCGAGGCCAACGCCGAGGAAGATCACCGCGTTGCCGAGCTGGCACAGTCGCGCAACCAGGCCGACGCGCTGGTGCACGCCACCCGCAAGTCGTTGACCGAGTATGGCGACAAGCTTGAAGCGGCTGAGAAGGAAAGCATCGAAGCCGCCATCAAGGACCTGGAAGACACCTTGAAGGATGGCGACAAGGCCGCGATCGACGCCAAGGCGGAAGCCCTGTCGACCGCCTCGCAGAAGCTGGGCGAGAAGATGTACGCCGACATGCAGGCGCAACAAGCCGCCGGCCAGCAGCAAGCGGCCGACAACGCGAAGCCGGTGGACGACAACGTCGTCGACGCCGACTTCAAGGAAGTCAAGCGCGACCAATAATGGCCGGGCACTGACCAGCCTCTGCCGCCCGGTAGCCGGAGAAATCCGCCTACCGGGCGTACTCATTCTGTAGCACTGAAAAGATGGCTCGTTTTTGAGCCCACGGATCATGGCAAAACGCGACTATTACGAAGTCCTGGGCGTAGCGAAAAACGCCGCGGACGACGAACTCAAGAAGGCCTATCGAAAGCTGGCCATGAAGTACCACCCGGACCGCAATCCGGACAGCAAAGAAGCCGAAGAGAAGTTCAAGGAAGCCAAGGAAGCCTACGAGGTCCTGGGTGACGAACAGAAGCGCGCCGCGTATGACCGCTATGGCCATGCGGGCGTCGATCCCAACTCCGCCGGCATGGGTGGAGCGGGCATGGGCGGCGGCTTTGCCGACGCCTTTGGCGATATCTTCGGCGAAATTTTCGGCGGCGCTGGCGGCGGTGGCCGTCGCGGCGGCGGCCCGCAGGTGTACCGCGGCGCCGACCTGAAGTACGCGCTGGAAATCACGTTGGAACAGGCCGCGGCCGGCTTCGACACCGAAATCCGCGTGCCCAGCTGGGAAAACTGCGATACCTGCCACGGCTCTGGCGCCAAGGCCGGCACTTCGCCCAAGACCTGCCGCACCTGCGGCGGTTCGGGCGCCGTGCGCATGCAGCAAGGCTTCTTCAGCGTGCAGCAGACTTGCCCCACGTGCCACGGCAACGGCAAGGAAATCACCGACCCGTGCCCGTCCTGCGATGGCGTGGGCCGCATCCGCCGCAACAAGACCTTGCAGGTCAAGATTCCGGCCGGCATCGACGACGGCATGCGCATCCGCTCTAGCGGCAATGGCGAGCCGGGCATCAATGGCGGCCCTCCGGGCGACTTGTATGTGGAAATCCACATCAAGCAGCACAAGATCTTCCAGCGCGACGGCGACGACCTGCACTGCGAACTGACCATCCCGTTCACCACGGCGGCGTTGGGCGGCGAGCTTCAGGTGCCCACGCTGGGCGGCAAGGCCGAGATCTCGATTCCCGAAGGCACGCAGTCCGGCAAGACCTTCCGCCTGCGCGGCAAGGGCATCCGCGGCGTGCGGGGCAGTTATCCGGGTGATCTGTACTGCCACGTCGTCGTGGAAACGCCGGTTCGCCTGAGCGAAGACCAGAAGAGCATCCTGCGCCAATTCGAGACGTCGCTGAACGACGGGGGCGACCGCCACTCGCCGCAAAGCAAGTCCTGGACGGACCGCGTGAAGGAATTCTTCAGCTAAATCGCGCCAGGCGGCCCTGGCCGCCAACGTTGACCCATGCACCCCGCGGACCGGAACTGCTATCCGGCTGCGGGGTGTTTTCATTGGCGCGGGTCGGCTTGGCAAGCACCGCCGATAGGGCCGCGGCCCCCAATGAAAAAGGCCGCGGCTTTCGCCGCGGCCTCACTGCTACTGCAACTTCTTTACTACGACAGCAACTGCCTTACTGCAACTGCTTTCCTGCAACTGCACCTCTTTACTGCAACTGCAACTTCTACATCGACTTCAGTTTCGACTTCGAACTTCAACAGCAACTTCCAGTACATCAACAGCTACTACTACTACTACTACTACTACTGCGGTTGCCGCTGTATCCGAAAAAACCGGCCCCAAGCCATGATGCCGCCTGAGGCCGGCCGGGCTACAGCAAGCAGCTCACCGGGTGATCGGCGGGTATTCGAGTTCGCCGAACGTGTATTGACCGCTGGCCTTGGCTTGGGCCAATTCCTGCTGGACTTCGGCGCGCGTCTTGACGGCGGCCGGGGCGGCGACGACGGGCGGGTATTCAAGTTCGCCGAACGTGTATTGGCCGCTGATCTTGGCTTGTTGCAATTGGGCTTGCACTTCTTGCGAGCTCAGGCTGGCGGCCTGCGGCTGGGCGGGCGGATAGTCCAGTTCACCGAAGGTGTATTGGCCGGTGGCCTTGGCTTGCTGCAGCTCGGTCGCGACCTGGTCGCGGGTCTTGCCTTGTTCAACGCCGGCGGCTTGGGCGCCGACGCCAACCAGGGCCAGGGATAGCAACAGGGTGGTGGTTAGGGTTTTCATGGTAGACCTCCAATCGTTTTCAAGTGGGGACCGAATCCGGCGGCCCTCCGTCGTGGTTCGTTTCGTTTCCCGATGACTGAATTCTGCGCGTTATCCCACTTGGGATAAACCCGTATTCCTTGAAAACATCTTTCCAAATAACCGAGTAATCGATCGGTTATGCATAAATTTCCCCGTTGGTGGCATGGTTTTGCCGAATCGAAGGCCGGGGCGCGGAAGCGGCAGCGTTTCATCATGCAAAAAAAAGCCCCTGCCGAGGCAGGGGCCGATGGGTCGCGCGCAGGCGTCAGGGCGCGGCTTTTTTCTTGAAGTCGCCGGCCACCGCGGTGCTGAAGCCGTCCGCACGCAGGTATTTGCGGAGCGCCGCATTGACCGCGTCGGGCGTCAGCGCCGAGATCTTCTTGTCCATCTCGGCCGACCATTCGAACGTGCGGCCGCGTTGCAGGTAGTCCAGCCACGTGCCAGCCAGGATGTCGTCTTGCGCGCGGGCCAGGTTGCGGTAGTTCAGCAGGGCGTTGATACCGTCCGAGATTTCCTTCTCTGAGAAACCGTCTTTCAAGACGCGGGCAAGCTCTTCGTTGATGGCTTTTTCCAGGCGTTCGCGGTTCTGGGGCGCATAGATGGCGTACATGGTCCAGCTGGCGCTGGGTTCGAACGAGGACACCGACAGCGAGCTGCGCACGTTATAGGACAGGCCCTCGGTTTCGCGCACGCGATTCCACAGGCGCGAGGTTTCGGATGCGCCGAACAAGTAGTTGGCCAGGTACAGGGACGCGTAATCGGCATCCGTGTCCTGCAACTTCAGCGGCATGCGCGAGATGTAGAACGCGTTGGCCTTGTCGGGCGTGTCGATGTCGAATTGCTTGGCGGGGATGTCGCGGTACGGATTGGCGACCCGGGTATAGGCGGGCGCCTTCTTCCAGCCGGCCAAGCCGGTCTTGATGGCCTTTTCCACGGCTTCCGGCTCGAAATCACCGACGGCCGAATACTCGATCTTGCCCGCGCCGTAGAACTTGGCGTGGAACTTCACCAGGGCGTCGCGGTTCAGGCCGCGTACGCTGGCAAGCGATTCTTCGAACGTGGGCACGTAGCGCAGGTCGTTGGCAGGCCACGGATTATCCTGGCGGGCCAAGGCGCGGCCGGCCAGCGCCGAAGGCTCGGTCATGGCGTTCTGGATCGAGGTTTCAAGCTGGCGCTGGTATTCGTCCAGCTGCTCTTTCGGGAAGTTGGCGTTGCGCACGATTTCAAGCGCCAGCGCGGTCAGTTCGGGCAGGTTCTCGCCCTTGGTCGACATGGCGATCTTGAGGGTGGTGCCGCCGCCGCTGAAGCCGAGTTCGGCCTGCAGTTTGTCCAGGCGGTCCTGGATGTCCTGGCGCGACAGCTTCGGCGTGCCACGGGTCAGCAGGTCGGCCACGGCGCTGGAGTTCACGCGCTGGCCGAGCAGGTCTTTTTCGTTGCCGAACTGGATCAGCATCTGGGCCTGTACCCGGTTGCCGCGGGTGGCCTTGGGCAACAGGGCCAACTGGACCGGGCCGTTGGGCAGGTCCAGCTTTTTGCGCTGGGTCAGCTTGTCGATGTTGCCCGGAGTGGGATCAAACGCGGAAGCGGCCTTGAAGTCCGGATCGCCCTTGTAGTCCTTGAATACGGCGGTCAGGTCCTCGCGCTGCAACTGCGGAGCGCGCAGGGGCTTTTCCGTGGGGATATAGCGGCCTTCGATGCGGTTGCTTTGCACCAGGTACGTGACGGCGGCTTGCTGGACTTCGGCCAGAGAAGCCTTGCGGGCGCGATCGCGCTGCAGGAAGAACAGGCGCCAGTCGCCCGCGGCGATGGCTTCGGACAGGGCCACGCCGACTTGCTCCGGATCGCTATAGGTTTGTTCCCATGCCGTCAGCCATTTGCTGCGGGCGCGGTCCAATTCCTGCTGCGTGAACGGCTTCTTGGCCAGCGTTTCCAGGGTGCTGGTCAGGGCCTTCACGGCGGTGTCCAGACTCTTGCCCGGCGGCAATTGCGCACCGAACATCGCCAGGCCCGGATCGCGGTTTTCCATGGTGAAGCCGAACACGCCAGAGGCCAGCTTGGTGGCAACCAGCGCGTGGTACAGGCGGCCCGACGGCGTGTCGGACAGGATGACGGTGGCCAGGTCCAGCGGGACGAAATCGGGGCTGCCGGCGGCGGGGATGTGGTACATCGCGGCCACCAGCGGGGTGCCGCCGGTGCGGCGCAGCGTCACCGAGCGTTCGCCATCCTGCACCGGTTCGACGGTGTATTCGGGCGGGAGCTTGCGGTCGGGCTTGGGCAGCTTGCCCAGCGTGGCCTCGATGTCCGCCAGCGTGGTCTGCGGGTCGAACTTGCCGGCCACGATCAGCACGGCGTTGTCGGGCTGGTAATACTCGTGGTAGAAGGCGCGCAACTGCCCGATGTCCACGTTTTCCACGTCGGAGCGGGCGCCGATGGTGTTCTTGCCATAGCTGTGCCATTGGTACGCGGCGGCCTGCATCTTCTGCATCAGGATGCGGGATGGGCTGTTTTCGCCGCTTTCCATTTCATTGCGCACCACGGTCATTTCCGAATCCAGGTCTTCCCGGGCGATCAGGGAATTGACCATGGCGTCGGCTTGCCAGCCCAGATACCACTTGAGGGTGTCGGGGTTGGCGGCGAAGCTGGCGAAATAGTTGGTGCGGTCGCTGGAGGTCGAGCCGTTGGCCTGCAGGCCGCGGCGCGAGAACTCGCCCATGGCGTTGCGGGTGGTGGACGTGCCTTTGAACAGCATGTGTTCAAGCAGGTGCGCCATGCCGGTCTGGCCGTAGTTTTCGTTGCGCGAGCCCACCAGGTAGGTCATGTTGACCGTGGTCGAGGGTTTGGACTCATCGGGAACCAGCAGCACTCTCAGGCCATTGGCCAATCGGTATTCGGTGATGCCTTCAATCGAGGCGGCCTCCGAGACGCCGGCCGGAAGGCTGGCGGCCCCGGCCTGGAAGGCCAGGAAGGAGGAAAACAGCAGCACACCCAGCGGGCGCGGCAGCTTCGATAGGGACAGGCGCATGGCAGACAATTCCTTTGGCATGGCAGAATCCGTTGGAGTGTATACGTTGGCAATGGTTCAAGGGCCGCTCCCGCAGCGCCTGCCGCCGTACGGCAAGGAAATCAGATATGTCTTTATCGCTGGAAGTAGAAACGCCGCGCCTGGTGCTGCGGCAATGGCGCGCCGATGACCGCAAGCCGTTTGCCGAGATGAACGCGGACCCGCGCGTCACGGAATTCCTGATGCCGCTCACCGCGCCGGAAAGCGATGCGCTGGCCAGCCGGCTGGCGGCGGGGATCGACGAGCATGGCTGGGGCCTCTGGGCGGTAGAGGCGCCTGGCGTGGCGCCCTTCGTGGGATTCGTGGGCATCAAACCGATGCCGCCGGCGTTGCCGTTCGCCCCGGGCGTCGAGATCGGCTGGCGCCTGGCCTGGCCGTTCTGGGGGCGCGGCTACGCCAGCGAGGCAGCCTGGGCCGCGTTGCGCGTGGGATTCGAGCAGGTCGGGCTGGCCGAGATCGTCGCGTTTACCGCCGTGGGCAACCAGCGGTCGCGGGCCGTGATGGCCCGCCTGGGCATGCGGCAGGACGCCGAGCCTTTCGATCATCCCGCCGTTCCGCAAGGCCATCCGCTGCGTCGGCATGTGCTGTACCGCATGGACCGGGAACAGTGGCGCAGCCATCAAAATGGTGACACAGACCCAGGCGGAACGCCGGTCGCCGCCGCATAATCGCCCGAAAACCGCATCGGCATAGGGTGCTGCGATGCAACATCGTTAGCGCACAAGGCAAATTTGGGTGGCCGGCCGCGCGGGTGTAAGCTTTGACGCATGTAGTAGCTGTTGCCGACGGGATGCGCGACAGCCGTCTACCGGCTTCCCGTCCAACGCCAGACGCCGCCGCGAGCGCGGTGCCGGTGCTTGTCGTTCGCGCCTTCGCTGCCGGCATCCTGCCGGCGCATTTTTCGGAGGAACGACCCATGCTGACCGAGATCGTCACGCGTGCCTTGTCCCAATTGACCGGCAACGCCTTGAGCGGTGACGGGATCAAAGGGCAATTCCAGTACGCCTATGCCAGTGATGACGGCCAATTCGTGGCCATATTGACGCATGACATGACCACCTATGTGGTGGACCTGAGCACTCAACGGTATTTCGCGGAGTGCGGAGGTTCGCCCCGCGGGTTTGCCGGACATGTGCTGGAAATGGAAGGCGCCGCGGCGCGCAACCATCCCTGGCCGGCCGCCAACGACCTGTTTGACCTGGACATGGACGCCGACGAACTGTCGTGGCGCCAGTGTCCCGGCTTGCGTCGCGCGTCCGCCGCCCACCGATCTGTGGAGAGCCGCGCCGCCTGAGAGTGGCCAGAAGCGGCAGCAACTCACTGAACCGGCGAATTCGCCGGTTTTTTTTGGCACCCGTCCTAAGGAAAAACAGCCCCCTCGGGGGGCAGCGAGCCCACGAAGTGGGTGAAGCGTGGGGGCGTATTTTTCCGCCGGGCCGCCCCAAGGAAAAACAGCCCCCTCGGGGGGCAGCGAACCCACGAAGTGGGTGAAGCGTGGGGGCGTACAATCTTTCGTCATGAATTTGACCGCTGACTCCCTCGCGCCAGACGGCGCCATCCTGGTCGACTGTACGCATGAACGTCATGCGGATCAGATACTCGCGATCTTCAACGACGCCATCGCGACGTCTACCGCGCTGTACGACTACAAGCCGCGGCCGCGCGAAGCGATGCTAGGTTGGTTCCAGACCAAGCAGCAGGGGGGCTTTCCGGTGGTCGGGTTCGAAAACGCGGCGGGCGAACTGATGGCGTTTGCCAGCTATGGCACGTTCCGAGCCTGGCCGGCGTTCAAATACTCGGTAGAGCACTCGGTCTATGTGGACGGGCGGTTCCGGGGGATGGGCCTGGGCGAGGCCATGATGCGCGTTCTGATTGAACGGGCGCGCGCCAACCAGGTGCACGTGCTGGTCGGCGGCATCGACGCCTCGAACGAGGGCAGCATCCGCCTGCACGAGAAGCTGGGCTTCAAGCACTCCGGCACCATCAAGGAAGCCGGCTTCAAGTTCGGACGCTGGCTGGATCTGGCGTTTTATCAGCTGACACTGGATACGCCCGAACAGCCGGTGGACGGCTGAGGGCTGAAGACTGATTCGATGGCTTGCGCGCGGATCGGGCATGGATCGGGCGCGGACCTGGCGCGGACCGGGCCCGCGTTCTTGAGCCGCGCCTGCCGCACCATCCGGGGTGCCTACTTGGACAGGACGCGCATGGCCTGTTCAAGCCCGGCGACGGTGACCGGATACATGCGGTCTTGCATGATGTCGCGCATCAGCGCGATGGATTGCCGGTATTGCCAGGAGGCCGTGGGTTCGGGGTTCAGCCAGACCGATTTGGGCCAGGCGTCCAGTAGCCGCCGCATCCATTGCGCGCCGGGTTCCTTGTTGTAGTGTTCGACCGAGCCGCCGGGTTGCAGGATTTCGTACGGGCTCATGGTGGCGTCGCCAACGATGATCAGGCGCCAGTCCGGGTTGTACTTGCGCAGCACGTCCCAGGTGTCGAAACGTTCGTTCTGGCGCCGGCGGTTGCTTTGCCACAGGCTTTCGTAAGGGCAGTTGTGGAAATAATAGACTTCCAGATTGCGGAATTCGCTGCGCGCTGCCGAGAACAGTTCTTCCACCCGGCCGATGTGGTCGTCCATGCTGCCGCCCACGTCCAGCAACATCAGCACTTTCACGGTGTTGTGGCGTTCGGGCACCATGCGCAGGTCCAGATGGCCGGCGTTGCGCGCGGTGCTGGCGATGGTGTCGTCCAGGTCCAGCTCCAGCTCGGCCCCTTGGCGCGCGAAGCGGCGCAGTCTGCGTAGCGCCACCTTGAAGTTGCGCGTGCCCAGTTCGACCTGATCGTCGTAGTCCTTGAACTGCCGCATGTCCCAGACTTTGACCGCCGAGCGGTTGCCCGCCGAGGCGCCGCCCACGCGGATGCCCTCGGGGTGATAGCCGCCGTTGCCGAACGGCGAGGTGCCCCCGGTGCCGATCCATTTGCTGCCGCCCGCGTGGCGCTCTTTCTGCTCTTCCATGCGTTCCTTGAAGAGCTCCATCAGCTTGTCCCAGCCGTGCTTTTCGATCGCGGCCTTTTCTTCGGGCGACAGGCTCTTCTCGAACTGCTTGATCAGCCAGTCCAGTGGAATCTCTTTGCCGGCTGGCAAGGCGGCTTCGATGCCCTTGTAGTAGGCGCCGAAGGCCTTGTCGAAGCGATCGTAGAGCGACTCGTCCTTGACGAGCGTGGCGCGCGCCAGGAAGTAGAACTCGTCCAGCGTGGGCGCCATCAGGTCCTGGCGCAATGCGTCCACGAGGGTCAGGTATTCCTTGACCGAGACGGGCAGCTTGTGCGCCCGGAGGTGGTAGAAGAAATCGATCAGCATGTGCGGGCTGCCAGTCGCTGCAAGATCACCGGCGCTGGCCGCCGCGGGTCATGGCCGCGAGGCGTTCCAGCAGGTGCACGTCTTGCTCGTTTTTCAAGAGCGCGCCGGCCATCAGTGGCACGGCGGTGGCGGTGTGGGCGTCGATCTCGGCGGCGGTGGCGTCTTCGGCCAGCAGCAGGCGCAGCCAGTCCAGCAATTCGGAGGTGGACGGCTTTTTCTTCAGGCCCGGCGCGTCGCGCAGCGCGAAGAATGTGTCCAGCGCGGCACGCAGCACATCCTGCTTCAGGTGCGGGTAGTGCACGGCCACGATGTCGCGCATGGTCTCGCGGTCGGGGAAGCGGATGTAGTGGAAGAAGCAGCGGCGCAGGAAGGCGTCCGGCAGGTCTTTCTCGTTGTTGGACGTGATGATGACGAGCGGGCGGTGGCGCGCGGCGATGGTCTCGCGCGTTTCGTACACATGGAATTCCATGCGGTCCAATTCGCGCAGCAGGTCATTGGGAAATTCAATGTCGGCTTTGTCGATCTCGTCGATCAGCAGCACCACGGGTTCGTCGGCCTGGAAGGCCTGCCACAGGGTGCCTTGCACGATGTAGTTACGGATGTCGCGGACTTTTTCGTCGCCCAGTTGCGAGTCTCGCAGGCGCGACACCGCATCGTATTCGTACAGGCCCTGATGTGCCTTGGTCGTGGACTTGATGTGCCATTGCAGCAATGGCCGTCCCAGCGCCCGCGCCACTTCTTCCGCCAGCATGGTCTTGCCCGTGCCGGGTTCCCCCTTGATCAGCAGCGGCCGCTGCAGGGTCAGGGCGGCGTTGACGGCCAGCTTCAGGTCATCGGTGGCGACGTAGCTGTCGGTTCCGTTGAAGCGGGCGGGCGAGGTCGAAGAGGCGGATTGGGCTGCGGACATTGTCTGATGGCTTCCGAGGATTGACGGTGATCAATACCATCGTAAGGTATTAATCCTGAGCAATTATCGTACAATCAGGCGGTTTTGCAGTTGGGTTCGACCCGCAACGTGTTTGCAGGGGGCCTTTTCGTGTGATGCAGGCCCTAGTCCTTAAGCCATACCAAGAAGAGCCATTCCAATGAAGTTGCGAACCTCTCTGAAGTGCACGGTTTCCGTGTTGGCCGCGATGGCATCCTGTGCGATCGCCGGCCAGGCTGTTGCTGCTGACGCAGCGCCTGTCGGCAACATCCAGAACGCCCGCGACAAAGTTTCCATGTGCATCGGCTGCCACGGCATCGAAGGCTACAAGGCGACCTTTCCCGAGCTTTATCACGTGCCGATGATTGCTGGCCAGAACGCCAAATACATCGAGACCGCCCTTAACGAGTACAAGAAAGGCGCGCGCAGCCATCCCACGATGGACGCCATTGCCGGCAGCCTGTCCGACCAGGACATCGCCGACCTGGCCGCGTACTACTCGAATCTCAAATAAGGGGCAAAACCATGAACCGCACCATGCTTGCCCTTGCGGGCGCGACCCTGGCCATCGCGGGCACCGCCGCCCAGGCGCAGGATCTGGCGGCCGGGAAGGCCGTTTTCGACAAATTCAATTGCGCGTCCTGCCATGGCGCCGACGCCAAGACGGCGGTGGACCCGGCCTATCCGACGCTGGCCGGCCAGCACGCCGACTACCTGGCTCATGCCCTGAAGGCCTACAAGCGCGGCGCCTCCGGCAGCGCGGCCACGGCCAACGTGCGCAAGAACCCCATCATGGGCGCTTTCGCCACGCAGTTGTCCGATCAGGACATCTCGAACGTGTCGGCCTGGCTGGCGTCCCTGCCCAGCGACCTGGGCGTGCGCAAGTAGGCTTAGCCGACTTGGCCAACAAAAAACCCTCGGGGCTTTCCGAGGGTTTTTTTCATGGGGCCGGCGGCTTCAGAGGCTGGCGCGGCGGCGGATCAGGTCGATGTACGTGTCGCTGTCCATGGGCGTGCCCAGGCGCTGCGCTTCCCATACCACCTGTCCCAGGCATTCCATGATTTCGTGCGCGGCCTGGTGCGCGTCGGAGCGCGCGGTCAGCTGCTGGTAAGCACGGCGGATGCCCGGCGGATGGTCGATGGACAATTGCTCGGCGATCGCCAGGTGCATGGACAGATGCAGGAAGGGATTAGTGCGCCCCTTCTCCACGGCGTACTCCATGGTCATGGCATCCGGGCTTTCGAGGTCGCCGTGGTATTCGGGATGCTCGATGATCCAGTCCAGGGCCATGGCCTCAAGCGGCGTCAGCACCTCATTGGCGCGGTGCTTGCGCCAGGTATCGATAAAGAATTCGCGAACTTGGTCGCGGGAGGGATTGAACATCTGCGAGGGGGCGGAATACGGAGGGAAGACGGCTATTTTACCGCTCGGCCGCTCGCAGGCAAAAAAGCGCGCCTTCGGGGGCTTTTTTTCACCGCTCGGGGAGGGGTGGGGCCCGGCGGGCCCTTTGCGATATAGAATTGATCGGTATCCGCCATCCTGTGTGCGGTTCGCGAGGTCGGTCTCCCCGCGGAATCGGACGCTTTCCGATGCGGCGCGTGCAGAAAAACCACCCGGAGCAAATGGAGCATTCATGTCCTACCAACATATCAAGGTTCCCGCTGGCGGCCAGAAAATCACGGTCAACGCCGATTTCTCGCTGAATGTGCCTGAACAGCCCATCGTTCCCTTCATTGAAGGCGACGGCACGGGCGCAGATATCACCCCCGTCATGATCAAGGTCGTGGACGCGGCCGTGCAGAAAGCCTATGGCGGCAAGCGCAAGATCCACTGGATGGAAGTCTATGCCGGCGAAAAGGCCACCAAGGTCTACGGCCCGGACGTCTGGCTTCCCGATGAAACCCTGGAAGTCGTCAAAGACTACGTGGTGTCCATCAAGGGCCCGCTGACGACCCCGGTCGGCGGCGGCATCCGTTCGCTGAACGTGGCGTTGCGCCAGCAACTGGACCTGTACGTCTGCCTGCGCCCGGTGGCGTACTTCAAGGGCGTGCCGTCCCCGGTGCGTGAACCCGAGAAGACCAACATGGTGATCTTCCGCGAGAACTCGGAAGACATCTATGCCGGTATCGAATACATGGCCGAAAGCGAGCAGGCCAAGGAACTGATCCAGTTCCTGCAGACCAAGCTTGGCGTGAAGAAGATCCGTTTCCCGAACACGTCCTCCATCGGCATCAAGCCGGTGTCGCGTGAAGGCACCGAACGCCTGGTGCGCAAGGCCGCCCAGTATGTCATCGACAACGACCGCACGTCGCTGACGCTGGTGCACAAGGGCAACATCATGAAATTCACGGAAGGGGGTTTCCGTGATTGGGGCTACGAATTGCTGCAAAAGGAATTCGGCGCCCAACTGATTGATGGCGGCCCGTGGTGCAAGTTCAAGAATCCGAGGACGGGCCGCGAGATCATCGTCAAGGACGTGATCGCCGACGCCTTCCTGCAGCAGATCCTGCTGCGCCCGGCCGAATACGACGTGATCGCGACGCTGAACCTGAACGGCGACTACATTTCCGACGCGCTGGCCGCGCAAGTGGGCGGCATCGGCATCGCGCCGGGCGCCAACCTGTCGGATTCGGTCGCCATGTTCGAAGCCACCCACGGTACGGCGCCAAAGTACGCCGGCAAGGACTACGTGAACCCGGGTTCCGAAATCCTGTCGGCGGAAATGATGCTGCGTCACATGGGCTGGACCGAAGCGGCCGACCTGATCATCTCCAGCATGGAGAAGTCCATCCTGTCCAAGAAGGTGACGTACGATTTTGCCCGCCTGCTGGAAGGTGCGACCCAGGTGTCGTGCTCGGGCTTTGGCCAGGTCATGATCGAAAACATGTAGTTTGCGGCCTCGCCGCATGTCCGCAGAACCCGCCCGCCGTCATGGCTGGCGGGTTTTGTGCAAATGATGAGCATGAGGCCTGTCATGCATGCTCCGTTTCAACCAGGTTGATCGTTGTGCCCCGACTGTATGTTTCTCTGACCTCGTTCCTTGTGCTGTTGGTCCCCGCATTGGCCTTGACGAGCCCAGTAGGAGGCCCGGCGGTCCTTTATCTTGCGGGGCTGATCTCGTTGGCCGCCCTGGCAGGCAACGCGGTCAAGCATTACGAACCGATGAATTTTCGGGCGATGTGGCCCATGTCGCTAGCGCTGCTGCTGCCACTGGTGTGTCTGGTGGCCACGTTTGCGGTGCGCGGCGTGTGGAGCAATTCCGAACTGGAGAAATTGCTTCGGTTTGCCCTGGCGGTGCCGGTACTTTGGTTGTTGCTACGCGCGCCGCAGCGATGGCTCAAACACGTGCAATGGAGCATCTTGGCGGGAGCGGTTGCGGGTTCGGTGCTGCTTATCGTCACCTTGAAGACCGTGGGGCGCGGTGGAATGATCGATGTCGGCGGGCGATACAACGCCGTGTCATTTGCGAACATGACGCTGCTGCTTGGCATGATGACGTTGTTGTCGATGGGTTGGGGCGCCTGTACGCGCTGGCCCCGCGCCGAGATGGCCGTGAAGCTGGCGGCAGCCACGCTGACGGTGTATGCCACCTGGGTATCTGAAACACGCAGCAGTTGGATGCTGTTGCCGATTGTGGCGCTGATCTTCATGCTGGGCCTGCGCGACTGGAACCGCAAGCACAAGGTTTATTGCGCGCTGGGTGTGACCGCGGTGCTGGCCATAAGCGCCGCCACCATCTGGACCTACAGTACCCGCATGCAGGACATCGCGAAAGATTTACAGGGTTTTTCGACATCCGCGAATCGGGATACGTCATTCGGCACCCGGCTGCAATTGTGGCAGGCGTCGATCATGATGTTCGAGAAAAGCCCGATCGTTGGCGTGGGACCTAGCAAGTTCCGTGATGAATTGCTGGAATTGGAGTCCAAGGGTGTGGTGACGCGCCAAGTCATCGAAGGCTATGGCGAACCCCACAACGATCTGCTGGCCGCGTTGTCCGGTTACGGGCTGCTGGGCCTGATCAGTATCCTGACGCTATACCTGTTGCCGGCGACCATCTTCTTCCGGCGGCTGGCCAGCGACGACCGGGTGATACGAGTGGGGGCGCAACTGGGGCTGCTGTTCTGTCTGGGCTTTTGCGCCTTCAGCCTGACCGAAATGATGTTCCGCAACATGCGCAGCGTGCCCAACTATTCGCTCATCGTCGTGACCTTGATTGCGTTGACGACGCCTCGTTTGCCGCGTGCGGTCGGGGCCGACCAGGCCCCGGTTTCGCGCCCTGGTTAATTGGTCTGGTTAATTGGTCTGGTTAAGCGGTCTGGTTAAGCGGTCTGCAGCCGGCTGGGCGACGCCTGGACGGCACTCATGGCGCGTTGCAGCCGCGAGGTGAGTTCCCGGCTTGCCGGCATCATGGGCATGCGCAACTCGTCGGCGATCAGCCCCTGCAACGACAGGGCGCGCTTGAGCGGCGCCGGATTGGGTTCGGCGAACAGCAGTCGAATCAGGCCGCGCAAGGGCTCGAACAGTTCGCGCGCGGCCTCGGCGTGGCCATCGCGCGCCAGCTGCATGACTTCGACGTAGCGTTCGGGATACAGATGCGCCGCGGCCGGGATGGCGCCGCGGCCGCCGGCCAGCCAGTGGTCCAGCAGCGCCAGGTCTTCGCCGCATAGCGCGTGCAGCTTGCCGCGCGCGTTCAAGGTGGCCAGTACCGACGGATTGCATTCCTTGACGGCCGTGAAGTTGGGCAAGAGCGCCAGCGTCTCCATGGTTTCGACGGTCATGGTGACGCCCGTCCGCTTGGGGATGTTGTACAGGATGATGGGGCGTTCGGTGGCCCAGGCGATCTGACGGTAGTGCCAGAGAATGCCGGGCTGCGACGGGCCCAGATAATAGGGCGGTGGCACCAGATAGCCGGCGGGCGCGTACTTGTCCAGCCGGCGGATGGCGGTGGCGACGCCGCGCGTATCGACGCCGCCTGCGCCGAACACCAGCGGCAACGCATGCGCGTCGCTGGCGATGGCCTCGATCATGTCGGTCTTCTCCGACAGGCTCAGCAGATTGCCCTCGCCGGTGGAGCCGAACAGGACCAGGCCCGCGATGCCGGCATTGCGGTAGTAGCGGGCCAGCGCCTGCGCGGCGTCCAGGTCCACATAGCCGCCACGCAGTGGCGTGATCATCGGCAACCAGATGCCGTCGAAAACCGTTTTGGCTGGCATGTCCATGGCTTATTGCACCGTGACTGCGGACGCGGGGCGCACCGGGCCGAATTCTGCTTGGGGCAGGCCGCGCATGATCGCTTGCATCAAGCCATCGAGTTCGCCTCGGGCGCATTGCAGTTGCAGGACGCTCTGGGCATGGGCGTGGTCCACCGACAGCAGGTACACGCCGATGCGGTCGCCCAGTTCTCGATGCAGCGCCAGGCGGACCTTCAAGGCGTCCAGCGTGTCGATCCTGACTGTCAGGGCCACCCTGTCGGACTGCGGCAAGGGCGCCAAGGGCAGGGAAGCGGCCGGGGAATGGTCGGGGGAAACGTGGCTGCGGCGATCCAGTCGGGGAATCATGGCGGTGAGGCGGGCGGTGCGCGGTAAGGCGCGATCCGCGGTTCCGGTTGGTTGATGACGATTCCACTATAGGAACCGCACCGTAAATCCTGCCGATAAAAGCAGGCGCGGCGCGTAAAAAACGCGTCAACGCCCCGGGCTGTTCAGAAGGTCTTGGTCATTGACAGCAGGCCGGTCGCGCGGCCCATGTCGCGTCCGCGTGTGTTGGTGTAGACGGCGCGGTCCGCATTGGTGTCAAGGTAGGCCAGCGAGACCGACAGGCCCTGGCCGAAGTCCTTCGTCAGACCGAGCTTCCAATCGGTGTAGGTGCCGTTGTCGACGTTGCGCACGACCTGGCGGCCCACATGCGCGTTGACTACGAGGCCCCAGACGCCGGTATCGATATTGCCGGAAAGGTCGAAATACTGGCTGTACTTGCTGTCGGCGAAACCAAACAGATTGGTCAGGGCAATGGAGTACTTGAACATCACCGGGCCATAGCCAATGCCGGCGTATAGCTCGGTGGTGTCGGGGCTGGTGTAGCCGGACGGGTAGTCGCCGGGATAGTAGTACTGCAAGACGCCCAGGTCGACGGGCACGTTGTCGGTCAGGTTGCCCTTGTAGCCGCCGTAGAAGTCCATTTCCACGGGCGCGGAGACCTCGCTGTTGGTGTCGCCAAGCCAGCTGATACTGGAATTCCAGTTGCCCAGGTAGAAGCCGCTGGCATGCGCCAGGTCGAAGCCGCCCTGGACGGCGGGCTTGTTGTTCGACTGCATCAGGCCGCGGTAGCGGTACTGGCTGGCCAGCGTGACGTTGGCGCTCAGGCTGAAGTCGGAGGCGGCGGTGGCGGGGGCAGCGGCGGCCGGCGTGTCGCTGGCGTGAGCGGTGGCGCCCAGGGTCAATAAAAGCAGTGCGGCCAGGGGATGGCGGGACATGGGATGCTCCGGTTGTTGAACGGGATCGCAACAATAGGAGGATCGGCATAAAGCCCGAGACAAGACTCTCGCCATCCGCGTATCGGCCGTGTAAAGGCCGCGTGAGGCCGCGTGAGGGGCGTGTAATGCGACGTACCACGTACCACGTGCCAACGCGGCACGGATGGCGCGGAATTCAGCCCGCGAAGCGGTAGCCCACGCCGATTTCGGTCAACAGGTAGACGGGCTGGGCAGGATCGGCTTCGAGCTTCTGGCGCAAATGGCCCATGTAGATCCGCAGGTAGTGGTTGCTTTCCACGTGGGAGGGGCCCCAGACCTCGCGCAGCAGTTCGCGATGCGTCATGACCTTGCCGCGGTGCGCCAAGAGCGCGGCAAGCAGACGGTATTCCATGGCCGTCAGATGCACGTGCTGGCCGGCGCGTTCGACGACGCGCTTGGAGAAGTCGACGCGCACGTCGCCAAAGGCGATCTCGGCCGCGTTGCCTGCGCCGCCTCGCGCATGCCGGCGCAGCAGCACGCGCAACCGGGCCAGCAGTTCGCTGACGCCGAACGGCTTGGTCAGGTAATCGTCGGCGCCCGCATCCAGCGCGGCCACCTTGTCGGCTTCGGCGCTGCGGGCCGACAGCACCAGCACGGGCACTTCGGTCCAGCCGCGCAGTTCCCGGATCAGGGTCATGCCGTCTTCGTCGGGCAGGCCCAGGTCCAGCACGATGGCATCGGGTTGGCGGGTGCCGGCTTCGATCAGGCCGCGCTTGACGGTGTCGGCCTCGTGCACGGCGCACCCCTCGCTTTCCAACGCCTGGCGGACGAAGCGCCGGATGTTGGCGTCATCTTCAATGATCAGGACGGTAGGCTGGTAGTCGAACATGCGGATGGCCGGTCAAAGGGTTTCGGGTTGAATCGCGGGCGGCGTGCCCAGCGGCAGGCTGAAGACGAATTGCGCGCCAGAGGCCAGCCCTGGCGTGTGTTCGACCCAGATGCGGCCATGGTGGGCCGAGATGATGGCTTCGCAAACGGCCAGGCCCAGTCCGACGCCGGGCGTGGCCGACTCCCGTTCGCCACGCGTGAATTTTTCGAAGATGCGGCGTTCGGCGCCTGGCGCGACGCCGGGGCCGTTGTCGCTGACGGCCACGCGCAGTTCTTCTTCGTGCACGGCGGCGTGAATGCGCAGCGTGCTGCCCGGAGGCGTGTACTTGGCCGCGTTCTCAAGCAGGTTGCACAGCACGCGTTCGATCAGCACGCCGTCGCATTCCACCAGCGGCAACTGCGACAGGCTATCCACGGCGACGTGGTGGCCTGCCAGGGGTTCACGCATGGCGGCCAACGACGCGCCCACCAGTTCTTCGATGGACTGCCATTCCAGGCGCAACGGCGTGTCGCGGCTTTGCAGCCGCGCCATGTCGAGCAGGTTGACGACCAGCGCGTGCATGCGCTGCGCCTGGTCGCGCATGGCGCGCACGGTGTCTTGCACATCGGGGGGCAACGCCGCCTGTTGGCGGGTCAAGGTGTCGGTCATGCCGATCAGGCTGGTCAACGGCGTGCGCAGGTCGTGTGAAACCGCCGCCAGCAGCGAGTTGCGCAGCCGTTCCGATTCCATACTGACCAGCGCTTGCTGCGCGACTTCCACGTAATGCAGCCGTTCCAGCGCAATGGCGATCAGTGTCGCGTAGGCCTCGATCTGCCGCCGGGAATCCGGATGGGTGAACAGGCTGCGGCGCGGTGCCGCCAACGCCAGCACGCCGCGCGTGCGCATGGGCGCTTTCAACGGCAGGTACAGCAGGTCGCTGTTGGACAGCGTTGGCGTGCCTGCGCCCGCGGGCTGGCCATGGTCATAGACCCATTGGGCCAGCGCCGATTCCAGGGGCGGCATGTCGTCGGCAGCGGGCGAGGCCAGCTTCAGCCGGTCGTCCAGGCCCAGGATGTACAGCGCGCACCGCGAGCCGAAGGTGGCGTGGACGAAGGCGCCGGCCGACGCCACGATCTGCTCGGGCAGCAACGCGGACGACAGCTCCCGCGCGAATTCGTACAGGCTGCGTGCATCGGCCTCGCGCTTGACCGACACCTGCGCCTGCAGGCGCAGCCCGGCCGTCAGTTGCCCGATCAGCAGGCCCACCGTCAGCAGCACGGCGAAGGTCAGCAGGTATTGCACGTCGGAAACGGCGAACGAGGCCAGCGGCTGCACGAAGAAAAAATCGAACAATCCCACGCTGACGACGGACGCCAGCGCGGCGGGACCGCGTCCGTGACGCAGCGCCACGCCCATGACCGCCAGCAGGAACAGCATGACGATGTTGGTCTGGTGCAGCGCGGGAAACGCCAGCATCGACAGCCCGGTGGCGGCCGCGCAATAGCACAGCGCCCAGGCGTAGCCGGCAAGCGGCCGGCCATTGCGTTCATCGGCGCCCAGGCCGGCGCGGCGTCCCAGCGTGAGGGGGTTGCGGCCGGGGGCCGCGCTGGCCGGAAGCGGCGGGGCCCCTAGCCGGATGATGTCGATTTCGGGGCAGCCGGCGGCCAGCATGTCGGCAAAACTGTGCCGGCGCCATAGCCAGCCCGGCGTAATGGCTGCGGTCAGCAGGGCCGACACCGACAGGCGCAGGCGTTGCAGGCCGGTAGCGCGCGTGCGGCCGACGATGGCTTTGGTGATGTTGTGCCGGCGCACGTAGCGCACCACGGCATCGACCATGTCGCCGCCTGCCAGCGTTTCGGTGCGCGCGCCCAGTGAATCCGCCAAGGCCAGGCTACGCTGCATGCGGTCTTGCTCGGCCTGTGGCGTGGGCGCCGCGCGCGGAGTATCGATGGTGACGACATGCAGGTCGCACTCCAGCTGCTGGCTTAACCGGTGCGCGCTGCGAATGACGTATTCGGCGTCGATGTCCGGGCCGACGCAGGCGACCACGGCCTCGCGGGTGCGCCAGACGGGTTCGATGGCGCGGTCACGCCGGTAGGCCTGGACGTCATCGTCGACGTGGTCGGCGGTGCGGCGCAGCGCCAGTTCGCGCAGGGCGATGAGATTGCCCTTGCGGAAGAAATTGCGGGTGGCGTGCCGGGCCTGTTCGGGCAGGTAGACCTTGCCCTCCTTCAGCCGCCGCAGCAGTTCGTCGGCCGACAGGTCCACCAGGATGACCTCGTCGGCGGCATCGAACACCTCGTCCGGCACGGTTTCCCAGACACGCACGCCGGTGATGCTGCTCACGGCGTCGTTCAGGCTGTCCAGATGCTGCACGTTCAGCGTGGTCCAGACGTCGATGCCGGCCGACAGCAATTCCTGGATGTCTTGCCAGCGCTTGGCGTGGCGGGAGCCGGGCGCGTTCGAGTGCGCCAGTTCGTCCACCAGCACCAGGCCGGGCCGCGCCGCCAGGGCGCCGTCCAGGTCGAATTCCTTCAGGACATGGCCGCGGTACGCGACTTCCTTCAGCGGCAGGACCGCCAGGCCGTCCAGCAGGCTGGCGGTTTCACGGCGGCCATGGGTCTCGACGATGCCGGCCAGCACGCTGACCCCTTGCGCGGCCTGCGCCCGAGCCGCGACCAGCATGGCGTAGGTCTTGCCCACGCCGGCCGACGACCCGAAGTACACGCGCAGCTTGCCGCGCACCGCCTGGCGCGCGGCGTCGTCCAAGGTCTTCAAGAGCGCGTCGGGGTCGGGACGCTCGCCAGCAATGTCAGCCATGAACGCGCAAGGGTGGGGTGGGGAAAGCTGGCAATACTATACGCTGCGTCATCAACGCGCCGTGCCCAGTTGGTCCAGCGCCAGGTTCAGCATCAGCACATTGACGACCGGGTCGCCCAGCACGCCCAGCCAGGGCTTTTGGGTATTGGCCTGGATCAGGGCGTCGACCTGCGCACGCGGCAACTGGCGGGCGCGGGCCACCCGGGCCGCCTGGTAGCTTGCCGCGGCCGGGCTGATGTGCGGATCCAGCCCGCTGCCCGACGCCGTGATCAGGTCCACCGGCACCGGCGTGGGGTTTTCCGGGTCGGCCGCCTTCAGGGCCGCGATGCGGGCCTGGATGGCTTCGGCCAGCGCGGGGTTGCGCGGACCCAGGTTCGACCCGCCGGAAGCGGCCGCGTTGTACGGCATCGGCGCGGTGGCCGAAGGGCGGCCCCAGAAGTACTGCGGCGATGTGAAAGACTGGCCGATCAGTTCCGAACCAACGACCTTGTCCCCCTGTTTGATCAGCGAACCCGCCGCTTCGTGCGGGAACACGGCGGCGGCCACGCCGCGCGTCAGGAAGGGGTAGGCCAGGCCGGTCACCAGGGTCAAGGCGGCGAAGACGACCAGCGCCGGCCGCAGGATGCCGCCCGGGCGAGGCAGGGCGGGAGCAGATTGCGTTGCGTGTTTCATGATGGATTCCTATTTTTCGGGGTGGGGCATGGCGTAGCGGTCGGGCTTGAGGCCGGGCCTACGCCCAGCCCAGCGCGGCCAGCACCATGTCGACCAGCTTGATGCCCACGAACGGCACCAGCAGGCCGCCCAGGCCGTAGACGAGCAGGTTGCGTCGCAGCAGCACGGAAGCGCCCAGCGGCCGGTAGCGCACGCCCTTGAGCGCCAGCGGGATCAGCACCACGATGATCAGCGCGTTGAAGATCACGGCCGACAGGATGGCCGAGGCCGGCGTGGCCAGGCCCATGATGTTCAGCACGTTGAGCTGCGGATAGACCGTGGCGAACGCGGCCGGGATGATGGCGAAGTACTTGGCCACATCGTTGGCCACGCTGAACGTGGTCAGCGCACCGCGGGTCATCAGCATCTGCTTGCCGATTTCGACGATCTCGATCAGCTTGGTGGGGTTGGAGTCCAGGTCCACCATGTTGCCGGCCTCTTTCGCGGCCTGCGTGCCCGAGTTCATCGCCACCGCCACGTCGGCCTGCGCCAGCGCGGGAGCGTCGTTGGTGCCGTCGCCGGTCATCGCCACCAGCCGGCCTTCGGCCTGGTAGGCGCGGATCAGCTTCAGCTTGGCCTCGGGCGTGGCTTCCGCCAGGAAGTCGTCCACGCCGGCTTCGGCGGCGATGGAGGCCGCCGTCAGCTTGTTGTCGCCCGTGATCATCACGGTCTTGATGCCCATGCGGCGCAACTCGGCAAAGCGCGACTGGATGCCGGGCTTGACGATGTCCTTCAGTTCCACCACGCCAAGCGCGCGGTTGCCGTCGCTGACCATCAGCGGCGTGCTGCCGCGGCGGGCCACGTCTTCGGCCAGGCGCACGACCTGCTCGGGCACGGTGGCCGCTTGCTCGGCCAGCCAGGCCTGGATGGCGTCGACCGCGCCCTTGCGGATCAGGCGGTCGCCCAGGTTCACGCCGCTCATGCGCGACTGCGCCGTGAAGGGCACGAATTCGACGCCGGCCATGGCGGGCGCCGGCGCATGGAGGGTCTTGTCGGCCAACGCCACGATGCTGCGGCCTTCCGGCGTTTCGTCGGCCAGCGAGGCCAGGCGGGCCGCGTCGGCCAGTTCGCGCGGCGACACGCCCGGCGCGGGCAGGAACGTGGAAGCCTGGCGGTTGCCGAACGTGATGGTGCCGGTCTTGTCCAGCAGCAGCACATCGACGTCGCCGGCGGCTTCCACCGCGCGGCCCGACGTGGCGATGACGTTGGCGCTCATCATGCGGCTCATGCCCGCCACGCCGATGGCCGAAAGCAGGCCGCCGATGGTGGTGGGGATCAGGCACACCAGCAGCGCCACCAGCACGGTCACCGTGACCGCCGAACCGCCGCCGGCCGCGGTGACCGCGTAGATCGAGAACGGCATCAAGGTCACGACCACCAGCAGGAACACCACGGTCAGGCCGACCAGCAGGATGGTCAGCGCCAGTTCGTTCGGGGTCTTCTGGCGCTTGGCGCCTTCCACCATGGCGATCATGCGGTCCAGGAAGCTCTCGCCGGGATCGGCCGCGATGCGTACGAAGATCCAGTCGGACAGCACGCGCGTTCCGCCCGTGACCGACGAGAAGTCGCCGCCGGACTCGCGAATGACAGGCGCGGATTCACCCGTGATGGCGCTTTCGTCCACCGAGGCGACGCCCGCGATCACCTGGCCGTCGCCCGGGATGGTCTCGCCCGCTTCGACCAGCACCACGTCGTCGCGCCGCAGCAGGCCCGAGGGCTGGCTGACAGCTTGCTCGCGCCATTGCCCGGGCTGCGCGTCGCGGATGTCCGCGTCGCGGAAGTTCTTCAGCAGCCGGGCGTTGATGGTGGTGCGCAGGCCGCGCAACGTCGCCGCCTGCTGCTTGCCGCGACCTTCGGCCAAGGCTTCGGCGAAGTTGGCGAACAGCACCGTGAACCACAGCCATACGGAGATGGCCAGGATGAAGCCGGCGGGGGCTTCGGCCTGGCCGCGCAAGGCCACGACCCACAACAGCGTCGTCAGGATGCTGCCGACGTAGACGACGAACATCACGGGGTTCTTCAACTGCGCGGCGGGCGAGAGCTTGCGCAGGCTGTCCAGCACGGCGGGCCCGACCAGCGAGCGCGACCACATGCCGAAAGGACGGTCTTGCGAGGCTGCTTCGGGCGCGCGGGCGGCACCGCCGCCGGCGCTGGTTGTTGGCATTTCAATCTTGGCCATTTTCTTTCCTAGCCTGTTGTGTTGCATTCAAGGTTGCAGGTGTTCGGCGACGGGGCCCAGGGCCAGGGCGGGCACATAGGTCAAGGCGCCCACCAGTAGCACGGCGCCGATCAGCAGCACCACGAAGAGGGGGCCGGTCGTGGGCATGCTGCCGGGGCCGGCGGGCAGCCGGCGCTTGGCCGCCAGCGACCCGGCCATCGCCATCACGGCGACGATCACGGCGAAGCGGCCGAACCACATGGCGATGCCCAGCAACACGTTGTAGAAGGGCGTGTTGGCGGACAGCCCGGCGAACGCACTGCCGTTGTTGTTGGCGGCCGAGGACAGCGCGTAGAGGATTTCCGAGAAGCCATGGATGCCGGGGTTCAGCACGCCGGCCTGGCCGGCCGACACGGAGACGGCCAGCGCAGTGCCGCCCAGCACCAGCAGCGGCGTGGCCAGGATGACGATGGACACCATCTTCATGTCGTGCGCCTCGATCTTCTTGCCCAGGTATTCCGGGGTGCGGCCAATCATCAGGCCGGCGATGAAGACCGCGAGGATGGCGAAGGCCAGCATGCCGTATAGCCCTGACCCCACGCCGCCGTAGACCACTTCACCCAACTGCATCAGCAGCATCGGCGACAGCCCGCCCATGGCGGTCAGGGAATCGTGCATGCCGTTGACCGCGCCGCAGGATGCGGCCGTGGTGATGACGGCGAAGAGCGACGTGGCGGCGATGCCGAAGCGCGTTTCCTTGCCTTCCATGTTGCCGCCCGGCGAGAACGCGGTCATGGCGCTGTCGGCGCCGGCCTGCGCGGCCATGGGGTTGGGCTGCTGTTCAAAGTAGGCGGTGCCCAGCGCGAAGACCGCGAACAGCACGGTCATCGCCGCCAGGATCGCGATGCCTTGGCGCCGGCTGCCCACCATCTCGCCGAAGGCGAAGCACAGCGAGGCGGGAATCATCAGGATGGCCAGCATCTCGAGGAAGTTCGTCAGCGGCGTCGCGTTCTCGAATGGATGCGCCGAGTTGGCGTTGAAGAAGCCGCCGCCATTGGTACCCAGCAGCTTGATGGCTTCTTGCGAGGCCACCGGGCCCATCGCCAGCGTTTGCGTCGACGTGACGGCGGGGGCGGTCACGGGCTGGCCGTTGGCGTCCAGCACCGGTTGACCCTGGCTGTCCACGCGCGGCTGGTCATAGTGCAGGGCTTCAACGGTCTGCACGTCCTGGTAGGGGCTGAAGTTCTGAATCACGCCCTGGCTGACCAGCGCCAGTGCCAGTACGAAGGACAGCGGCAGCAGCACATACAGTGTGCAGCGGACGATGTCGGTCCAGAAATTGCCGACGGTGGCGGAACAGTGACGCGCCAAGCCGCGAATCAGCGCGAACAGCACGGCGATGCCGGTGGCGGCCGAAAAGAAGTTCTGCACCGTCAGCGCCAGCATCTGCGTCAGGTAGCTCATCGTGGCTTCGCCGCCATAGCCCTGCCAGTTCGTATTGCTGACAAAGCTGATGGCGGTGTTCAGGGCCGAGTCCGGCGTCACGGCGCCCATCCCTGCCGGGTTCAGCGGCAGCATGCCCTGGACCCGCTGCAGGCCGTAAACCACCAGGATGCCGATGATGTTGAAGGCCAGCACGGCCACGGTGTAGCGCTTCCAGCCCATCTCGGCTTGTGGGTCGATGCCCGCAAGCCGGTAGATGCCGCGCTCGAACGGGCGGCCCCAGGCGGTCAGCCGGGATTGCCCGTTTTCCATGGCGATGCGGATGTAGCGCCCGAGCAGGGGCGCGATCGCAAGCAGGACTGCCAGGTACAGGACCAGCAGTCCGACGAATTCGGCGGTCATCAGAATTTCTCCGGTTTGAACAGGGCGACCAGCAGATACACGAACAGCAGCGCGGCGGTCAGGCCGCTGATCCAATAGAGCCAGTTCATGACGGCTCTCCCGTAGACAGGGCTTCGCAGAACCGCAGCAGGGCGGCAATCAGCCCGGCCATGACGGCGAAGACGGCGATATAGATGGCATCCACGTTTTTCCTCCCGGGAGCGCGGCTCCCTTCGAACGACGGGCCTGCGCGGCAATAGCGGATGCGCGCCGGGCAGGCCAGGTGACCAATCAGGACACCGGCAGGTTACGGAGCGGGGGGTAAAAACGGGATATAGGTTGGGGAGGGGGGTGTAAACAAGAAATAAAGAGCCCCCACGCTGCGCTCGCTTTGCGAGCTTGCTGCCCCCGAGGGGGCTGCGCCGCCTTGGGGCGGCCCGGCGGTGGCGCGGCTATTTTTCTCGGGTCTGGGGCGTTCTTCTTAAGACTGTGCGGTTCTTTTTTTACGGCTGGCTATACCTGAAGGCTCTGTGGCGTTCTTGTACGCACCGGGCTTGCTTGTGGCGCAACTCGGGGGCTAGCCCGATTGCGGGCCGCGCCCGATTCCGGGCATGGTGCGGTGGCGGGCGTCATATTTCGGGATGGGACGGATTTCTGAATTTGGCTCAATTCGGGCTTTTTGGCCAAAAAATCCCAATATTTAGAACTTTGTCGTCAAATTGCACTGTTGTGGTGCATGGAATATGTAAATGAATGCTCCGTCTTAGGGCATTCCCCTAGTGTGGCATTCCCGCACTTGGTGCAGAATCTCTTCCCATGCAGGTGAGGAGACAAAGCCCTGCATGGGCAAATACCGGCGGCACCGGTACATAAAAAAAAGTAAAGCAGTACTCAAAAAAGCAAAACGCACAACGGCTGGCACCAGGCAGTGCCAGCCGTTGTCGCATAAAAAGCCTGGATTTCATCCGCAGGGGCTTTTCAGACGCAGCGTTTCGCGCTATCCAGGTAGGGTCTCTACATCCTAGCTATGCCCGAACCCCGCGCTCCGACCTCCAAGCCCGTTTCCCTTCCGTATTGGCGCCGCAACTTGCGGCTGATCCTGTTGCTGCTTGCTGTTTGGGCGGCGCTGACGTTTGTTCCCGCCTTATTTGCCCGCAGCCTGACCTTCGATTTCATCGGCTGGCCGTTTGCCTTCTGGATGGCGGCCTACGGCGCGCCGTTGGCCTACCTGATCATCGTCGGCGTATACGCCCGCGTCATGAACCGGGCCGATGAGCGGGCCGAGGCCGACGCCGCCGGCGGGGATCGCTGATGCCGTTTTTCACCGGAGACACCCCCCAGCAATTCCGGATCCGCCTGCGCCGCATCTACGTGCTTTACACCGCCGGCTTCGCGCTGATGATTCTGTTGATGGCGCTGGCCGAGATCCTGGGGATGCCGCGCAACTGGATCGGCTATGTCTTCCTGTTGGTCACCGTCAGCCTGTACGCCGGCATCGGCATCGTGTGCCGGACCTCGGACCAGGTCGAATACTACGTGGCCGGACGGCGCGTGCCCGCCATCTACAACGGCATGGCCACGGCCGCCGACTGGATGTCGGTGGCGTCCTTCATCGGGGTCGCGGGCACGCTGTACCTGACCGGTTACGGCGGGCTGGCCTACATCATGGGCTGGACTGGCGGTTACGTGCTGGTGGCGATGCTGCTGGCCCCGTATCTGCGGCGTTTCGGCCAGTACACCATCCCCGACTTCATGGGCGCGCGCTACGGCGGCAACATGCCGCGGCTGGCGGGCGTGGCCTGCGCCATCTTGTGCTCATTCACTTATCTGGTGGCCCAGATTTACGGCGTGGGCATTATCACCACGCGCATGACCGGCATTTCGTTTGAACTCGGCATCTTCGTGGCGCTGGGCGGCATGCTGGTCTGCTCGTTCCTGGGCGGCATGCGCGCGGTGACGTGGACGCAGGTGGGGCAGTACATCATCCTGGTCATCGCCTATCTGGTGCCGGTGGTGTGGCTGTCCGTCAAGCACACCAACATGCCCGTGCCGCAGTTGTCGGCCGGCGTGGTGCTGCAGCAGGTGACCGAGAAAGAGATCTACCTGCAGAACGACCCTTCCGAAATCGAAGTGCGCCGGCTTTGGCAGCAGCACGCCGACCAGATGGCGCAGCGCGTGCAGGCGCTGCCGGAATCCTGGACGCTGGAAAAGGACAAGCTGCGCAGCCGCCTGGCCCAACTGAACGCCAGCGACGCGCCAATGGTCGAGATCCGTTCCGCCGAGCGCGAGCTGGCCGCCTATCCGTCCAGCGTGGAGGACGCACGCGTGGTCTGGTCGCAAGCGCGCGCGACCTTCGAGGCCCGGGCGGCCCCGCCCACGCCACACGCCGAGCCATTCCCGGCCAAAGATCCGGAAGAGCGGCGCAACATGCGCATCAATTTCCTGGCGCTGGTGCTTTGCCTGATGCTAGGGACGGCGGGGATGCCGCATATCCTGATGCGCTCATACACCACGCCCTCGGTGATCGAGGCGCGCAAATCGGTGTGCTGGTCGCTGCTGTTCATCCTGCTGCTGTATTTCATGGCGCCTGCGCTGGCCCTGCTGGTCAAGTACGAGGTCTATACGCAGGTGGTCGGCTCGAATTTCCTGAGCCTGCCCAATTGGGTGCACGCCTGGAGCGCGGTGGATGCCAATCTGCTGGACGTCACCGACATCAACCGCGACGGCGTCGTGCAATTAAGCGAGATCAGCATGGGCGCCGATGTGGTCGTGCTGGCCATGCCCGAGATCGGCGGGCTGCCGTATGTGATTTCAGGGCTGGTCGCGGCGGGCGGGCTGGCGGCCGCGCTGTCCACCGCCGACGGTCTGCTGCTGACCTTGTCCAATTCGCTGTCGCATGACATGTGGTACCGGATGGTGTCGCCGCGCATGTCGGCCGCGCGCCGGGTGATGGTGTCGAAAATCCTGCTGCTGGTGGTGGCGTTTGGCGCGGCGTGGGTCGCCGCGCGCAAGCCCGCGGACATCCTCTTCATGGTGTCCGCTGCGTTCTCGTTCGCCGCCTCGTCGTTCTTCCCTGCGCTGGTGATGGGGGTGTTCTGGCGGCGCGCCAACAAATGGGGCGCCACCCTGGGCATGGCCGCCGGCCTGGCCGCGACCTTCGCCTACATGACGCACACGCATCCTTGGCTGCGCGAGTGGGTGCTGGGCATTTCGCGCACGCAGCCGGTAGACCTGTGGTGGGGGATCCAGCCTATTGCGGCCGGCATATTCGGGGCGCCCGTCGCGTTCCTGACCATCATCGTGGTGTCGTTGCTGACGCCGCCGCCCGACCGGGCGACGCTGGCGCTGGTGGATTATCTGCGCCACCCGGCGGCTCCCCGGCCGCCAGCCGAAAACGCCTAAGGCGTTCCGCAGGCGTCGGCCGTGCGGTTTGCGGGGTCGGTGCAGGCGGCCCACGCCGCGCGGGGCAGGGCTTGCAGCAAGGTAAAGATCTGGCCGGGCGCCCATAGCCATTGCACGCCGCCCGGCGTCTGGCCGGCCGCGTCCCAGATGCGCTGCTTCTGCTCGGCCGTCAGGGCGAATTGGCTGCCGTTGCCGCTGTTGCCGCTGTTGCCTTTGGCCAGCACCTGGGCGGGGTCACGCTTGGCGGCATAGACGTCGTGGTCGCCGTTGTCGGGCCTGGGCCGCACGATGGCCCAGTCATAGTGGTAGGAATCCAGCGCGGGCGGTTGCCACGCGGGGCCGGGCAACACCAGCACGGCGTATTCGCTTGGGACCTCGCGATAGGGCAATCCCAAGGTTTGCACACCGTCGGTCCAGCCGGTCTTTTGACGGGCATGGCGCTGCGTCCGGCGCCCCTGGCCATCGTACGTGTCGACCTGGGACGCCTCGCCGGAGGCGTCCTGATAGGTGATGACGCGCTGCAGCCGGCCCGTTGCGTCATGCACATAGCGGGTGATCGGCTGGGACGGTGCGGCGCAATCGTTGGCGCCCAGCTCGGCCAGCCAGCCGTGTTCGTCATAGCGCAGGCAGTAGCGTACCGGCGGGTTCGGGCGGCCATCGGCCGCGCGGGAGCGCTCTTCATATCCGGTCAGCCGGTCACCATCGCCATAGTAGTAGCGGGTTTCCGCGTCGGGTGCCGGCAGGGCGGCCTTGCCGGCTTCGCGAGCGGCATCCACGACACTGGCGCTGTAGCGCGCGATGCCGCACAGATGCCGACGGCCGTTGGCGCCGGTCTCGAACCGCAGCATCGTGACGCCGATGCGTGCATCCGGGGCGGCGGCATACACCGACCAGTCGACGCGTTCCGCCCAGACGACAGGCCGGGCCCGCGCGCCGGTTTCCACGGTGACGGCGGTTTGCCAGGAAGGAATGCGCGAACCGTCCAGCGCCAGCAAGGTATGGGTGCCGTCCAGCGCGATGTCCGCCACCAGGGTCTGGCGCTGCGCCGATGCCGCCAGCGGTTCGCACAGGGCGCTGGCCAGCCCGGGCGCCAGCGACAGGGCCGTCAGCGCAAGCAGGCGCAGGGCGGATTCAGCGCGCGGCATTGTGCAGGTAGACGATCAGCCCCCACAGTTCGCTGCTGACGCCGCCCAGGCGCAGCGCGCCGTCGCGGGTATCCATCAGCAGGAACGGGTAGGCGTTGCGTTCCAGCTTGCCGGGAGGCGGCAGCCGGTACGGCGTAAAGTGTTTGTCCGACAGCAGGTAGGTATTGGTCATGTCGCCTACGTCCACGTGCAGGTACCAGACGGTCAGATCCGCAACCTTCAGCGCCGGGTCGGATTCCGGGTACAGGCCGCCCTGGCCGGCGGGGATGCCGCTGTCCAGCACGCCGAGGAACACGGTGCGCGGGCCGGTCTGCGGGAAATAGGCGCCGTCGCCGCCTCGCAGGGCGAAACTCTGGCGGATGAACGCGGCCCCGCGTGAACCGGGCACCACCGTGCGGGCGAACAGGGCGTCCAGCTCGGCGTCGGACAGCGCGCGCGGCGACGCGGAAAAGCGGTCCAGGTCCTGTTTGAAATCCGTCAGCCAGGCTCGGTAGCGGACAAGTTCCGCGGCGCGGTCGAACCCCGCCGCCCAGGCGTTGCCGGCCGGCAGCAAGCCCAGGCCGCCCACGCCCAGCCAGGCCACGCAAAACCAGGCCGCGCACCATCTGGCCGCGCACCACCTGGCCGCCGGCCAGCGGCGGACCCCGGACACGGCCGGCGGTTCGGTGCGGCGGCTCAATGCGAGACGGATTTGGAGAACACGTTCATCACCACCACGCCGGCGATGATGAGGCCAATGCCGATCAGCGCGGGCGTGTCCAGGTGTTGTTTGAACAGCACGGCGCCCACGATCGATATCAGCACGATGCCCACGCCGGACCAGATGGCGTAGGCGATGCCCACCGGGATCTCGCGCAGCGTCAGCGACAGGAAATAGAACGAGATCAGGTAGCCCGTCACCGTGATCAGCGACGGCACCAGGCGGGTGAAGCCCTCGGAGCCCTTGAGGGCGCTGGTGGCGAAGATCTCGGCGATGATCGCCACGCCCAGGTAGAGCCATTTCATTTGCGCATTCCTTCGGATTGCCGCAGCAGCACCAGCAGCGCGCCTGCGCCGCCTTCGCGCTCGGGCGCTTCGGAAAACGCCAGGACTTCGTTCTTTTGCACCAGCCAGGTGCGCGCCTTGTCTTTCAGCACCGGCTCCAGCCCTTGCGAACCATAGCCCTTGCCATGCACGACGCGAACGCAGCGGATGCCGTGTTCCTGGCATTCGTCCAGGAAAGACAGCAGCGCGTGGCGGGCCTGTTCGACGCGCAAGCCGTGCAGATCCAGTTCGGCGCCCGCGCGCCATTGGCCGCGCCGCAGGTTGCGGGCCGTGTCGGGCGCGGCGTCGCTGCGCACGAAGGCCGTGCCGCCCTCGGACAACAGGTGCGTGATTTCGCCGCCGTCGGACACGCCGGCGTCCGCGCGGGACGGGGCTTCGCCCAGCGCGTTGGCGCGGCGCAGCGCCGGGGCGGGTTCCGCCACCGGCTTGTGCTCGACCCGGGCGTCCGCCTTGATCGGCGTGACGGACTTCATCGTGCGTCGGAAAGCGGCCATGTCATCCATGGGGGGGCTTTCCGGCTTCTTCAGCACCGCGACCCGCTTGGCCAGCGCTTCGCGCTCGCGCTCGGCCTGCAGGTCTTTCTTCAGGCGTTTCAGGTCGGCCTGGCCGACCTTACTGCCCCGCATTCTCCAACCACCGTTGAGCGTCCAGGGCAGCCATGCAACCCGTGCCGGCGCTGGTGATGGCCTGGCGATAGACGTGATCCTGGACGTCGCCCGCGGCGAACACGCCCGGAACGGAAGTCATCGTGGCCATGCCGGACAGGCCGCTCTTGGTGACGATGTAGCCGTCCTTCATTTCCAGCTGGCCCTGGAAGATTTCCGTGTTCGGCTGGTGGCCAATGGCGATGAAGGCGCCGGTGACGGCCATGTCTTCGGTGACGCCAGTGTCCACGTGGCGAACGCGCACGCCGGTTACACCGCTGTCGTCGCCCAGCACTTCTTCAAGCGTGTGGAACGTCTTCAGCGCCATGTTGCCGTTCTCGACCTTGGCCATCATCTTGTCGACCAGGATCGGTTCGGCGCGGAATTTGTCGCGGCGGTGGATCAGGGTGACCTTGCGGCAGATGTTCGACAGGTACAGGGCTTCTTCGACGGCGGTGTTGCCGCCGCCGACCACGACCACGTCCTGGTTGCGGTAGAAGAAGCCGTCGCACGTGGCGCAGCCGGACACGCCGCGGCCCATGAAAGACTGCTCGGACGGCAGGCCCAGGTACTTGGCCGAAGCGCCGGTAGCGATGATAAGGGCGTCGCAGGTGTAGATCTTGCCGGTGTCGCCGGTCAGCGTGAACGGGCGCTTGGACAAGTCGACCTTCGCGATGTGGTCGAACAGCATCTCGGTGTTGAAGCGTTCGGCGTGCTTCTGGAAGCGCTGCATCAGGTCCGGACCCTGCACGCCATCCGCGTCGGCCGGCCAATTGTCGACATCCGTGGTGGTCATGAGCTGGCCGCCTTGGGCCAGACCTGTAACAAGAACAGGGCTCAGATTGGCGCGTGCCGCATAGACGGCCGCCGTGTAACCGGCAGGGCCGGAACCGAGTATCAAAACTTTAGCGTGCGTGGGCGTGGACATGGGCGGGTATCTTTAGGTTAACGCCCAATTATAATGAGCCGCATGCCGCGTATCTCGACTGCTTCTCCGCGCGCCTCGCGCAACACACGCAACGGGCCTTCGCCGCTACAAACGCGTATTTCCGCGTTGCTGCGCGAGGCCCGCTGGATCCTATTTGCCGCCCTGGCGGCCTGGCTCACCCTGGTGCTGGCCACCTGGAGCGCGTCCGACCCTGGCTGGTCGCACTCCGTGCCCGGCGACGTCGTGCGCAACCACGGGGGACGGCTGGGCGCCTATCTGGCGGACATCCTGCTCTATCTCTTTGGCTTCTCGGCCTGGTGGTGGGTCGTCCTGCTGCTGCACCGGGTGCGGGCGGGCTACCGCCGTCTGGCCAGCCAGCTTAAGGTAACTAATAGTAAGCAGCCAGAAGTGTTGCCCCGTGTCCACTGGGAAGAGGGCATCGGCTTCTTCCTGCTGTTGCTGGGCTCGCTGGGCATGGAAGCCTTGCGCCTGGCCAGCCGCGGCACGCACCTGCCTGGGGCGTCCGAAAATGCCAGTGGCGCCGGTGGCGTCATTGGTCACACGCTGGCTGACCTGATCAGCCGCAGCATCGGCTTCACCGGCAGCACGCTGGCCTTCCTGGTCATGCTGGCCATCGGCCTGAGCCTGTTCTTCTCGTTCTCGTGGCTGGCCGTGGCGGAACGCGTGGGTTCCTGGATGGAAGGCCTTGTCCGCCGCATCCGTAATTCCTACGCCGCCCGCGAAGACCGCAAGGTCGGCCAGGTGGCCAAGGCCGTGCGCACCGAGCAGGTCGAGGCCAAGCAGGAAAAGCTGGTGCACGAGCAGCCGGTCCGCATCGAACCCGCGATTACCGTGGTGCCCAAGTCCGAACGCGTCGAAAAGGAAAAGCAGCAATCGCTGTTCTTCGCGCCCTCGGGTGGCACCGAGGGCGACCTGCCGGCGATCAGTCTGCTGGATCCCCCGCTGACGAACCAGGAAACCGTCTCGGCCGAGACCATCGAATTCACGTCGCGCCTGATCGAAAAGAAGCTGGCCGACTTCGGCGTGTCCGTCACCGTGGTGGCGGCGCAGGCCGGCCCGGTCATCACGCGCTATGAGATCGAACCGGCGACCGGCGTGAAAGGCAGCCAGATCGTGAACCTGGCCAAGGACCTGGCGCGCGCGCTCAGCTTGGTCAGCATCCGGGTGGTGGAAACCATTCCCGGCAAGAACCTGATGGGCCTGGAACTGCCCAACCCGCGCCGCCAGATGGTGCGCCTGTCTGAAATCCTGGGCTCGCAGACCTATCACGCCAGCCACTCGGTCGTGACGATGGCGCTGGGCAAGGACATCGCCGGCAACCCGGTCGTGGCCGATCTGGCCAAGATGCCCCACCTGCTGGTGGCGGGCACTACCGGTTCGGGCAAGTCCGTGGGGATCAACGCCATGATCCTGTCCTTGCTGTACAAGGCCGACGCGTCCCATACCCGCTTGATCCTGATCGACCCGAAGATGCTCGAAATGAGCGTCTACGAGGGCATCCCGCACCTGCTGGCCCCCGTCGTCACCGACATGCGCCATGCGTCCAACGCGCTGAACTGGTGCGTGGGCGAAATGGAAAAACGCTACCGCCTGATGAGCAAGATGGGGGTGCGCAACCTGGCGGGCTACAACACCAAGATCCGCGACGCCATCAAGCGCGAAGAGCCCATCCCGAACCCGTTCTCGCTGACGCCCGATGCGCCCGAGCCGCTGTCGCCGCTGCCCACCATCGTGGTGGTCATCGACGAACTGGCCGACTTGATGATGGTGGTGGGCAAGAAGATCGAAGAACTGATCGCCCGCCTGGCGCAGAAAGCGCGCGCCGCCGGCATCCACCTGATATTGGCCACGCAGCGTCCCAGCGTGGACGTCATTACGGGCCTGATCAAGGCCAACATCCCCACGCGCATTGCCTTCCAGGTGTCGTCCAAGATCGACTCGCGCACCATTCTCGACCAAATGGGCGCGGAAACCCTGCTGGGGCAGGGCGACATGCTCTACATGCCGCCGGGCACCGGCCTGCCGGTGCGCGTGCACGGCGCGTTCTGCAGCGACGATGAAGTGCACCGCGTGGTGGAAAGCCTGAAGGCGCAGGGCGAACCGAATTACATCGAAGGCCTGCTGGAAGGCGGGCTCGAGGGCGATAACGGCGAAGGCGCCAGCAGCGTCACCGGCATCGGCGGCGACGCCGAGTCCGACCCGATGTACGACCAGGCATGCGAAGTGGTGCTGAAGCACCGCCGCGCCTCGATTTCGCTGGTGCAGCGCCATCTGCGCATTGGTTACAACCGCGCGGCCCGGTTACTCGAGCAAATGGAGCAATCGGGTATGGTGTCGGCGATGCAGTCCAATGGCAACCGGGAAATCCTGGTCCCCGCCGCCGCTGCCGCCCGAGAGGAAGCATGATGAAGACGTTTCGCGGCCTGGCCATCGCCACCGCCTTGAGCCTGGCGCCCGCCCTGGCGTTCGCCGCCAGCGCACAAGAGCAATTGAAGGCCTTTGTCTCGACCGTCACGGCGGCTACCGGTTCGTTCTCGCAATACACGGTGAACAATCAGGGCCGCACGCAGCCCGCGCAGACCGGGGTGTTTTCGTTCCAACGTCCGGGCAAGTTCAAGTGGGCGGTGCAAAAGCCGTACGAGCAACTCGTCATCTCCGACGGCCGCACGGTGTTCCAGTTCGATCCCGACCTGGCTCAGGTAACCGAGCGCAAGGTGGACGCCGCCATCGGCACGTCTCCCGCCGCCATCCTGTTCGGTTCCGGTTCGCTCGAGCAATCGTTCGACGTGTCGGCACTGCCGTCCAAGGACGGCGTGGAGTGGCTGCGCGCCAAGCCGCGCACGGCCGACGCGGGTTTTTCGCGCGTGGATATCGGCATGAAAGACAATCTGCCGGTACGCGTGGAATTGCTGGATTCGTTCGGCCAGACCACCCGCGTCGATTTGTCGGCGATTGCCCCCAATCCCAAGCTGGCCGACAAGGAATTCCAGTTCACGGCGCCCAAAGGCGTCGATGTGGTGAAGATGTAAAAAATGGCCCGGTGATCACCGGGCCATTTTCTTGGCAAGGCCCCATCAGGGACGCTTGTACGCCACGCAATCGATCTCGACCTTGGCGTCCACCATCAGGCTGGACTGCACGCAGGCGCGGGCGGGCGGGTTTTCTCCGAAGTATTCCTTGAACACCTTGTTGAACGACGGGAAGTCGCGGGCGTCGTCCAGCCATACGCCGCAGCGCACGACGTGTTCCGGCCCATAGCCCGCTTCCTTCAGGATGGCCAGCAGTTGCTGGATGGCCTTGTGGCATTGCGCGACGGTGCCGCCTTCGATCACTTCGCCATTTTCCATTGGCACCTGGCCGGACACGTGCAGCCAGCCGTCGGCGGCGACGGCGCGCGCGAACGGCATGTGCGAACCGCCCTGGCCGGTACCGCCGGCGACGCCGTAGCGGGTGATGCCGTTCTTGTCGGGGGTGGGGGCATTGCTCATGGATGGCTCCTTATTGGGATGGGGGTGATGCCGGAGAAAGGGAAGACGCCGCCGCGAAGCTCGCGCGCAGGTCGCCGTTGCGCGGCAGCCAGCGTCCGGCGCGGTCGCCCGTAGGCTGACCCTGTTGGTAAGACAAGGCGCCGTTCACCCACACGGCTTCGATGCCGGCCGCGGTCTGGACGGGCGCGGCGAAGGTGGCGCGGTCGATGACGGTGTCCGGATTAAACAGCACCAGATCGGCGTGATAGCCCTCGCGCACCAGACCACGGTCGGCCAGGCCGAAGCGGGCGGCGGACAGGCCGGTCATCTTGTGCACCGCCTGACTCAGCGGGAACAGCCCGACATCGCGGCTGTAATGGCCCAGCACGCGGGGGAACGCGCCCCACAGCCGTGGGTGCGGCATCGGGTCGTTGGGCAGACCGTCCGAACCCACCATCGTCAACGGGTGCGACAGCACGCGGCGCACGTCGTCCTCATGCATGTTGTGATACACCGCGCCGGCCGGTTGCAGGCGGCGCGCGGCCGCAAGCAGCGTCACGCCCCAGTCCGCGGCAATGGCGGCCAACTTGCGGCGCGCCTGTTCGGGGTGCGGCACGGACCACGTGATGTCGATGTCGAATTCGTCGGTGACCTGCTTCAAGTCCAGCGTGGACGAGCTGGCCGAATACGGATAACAATCACACCCCACATGCTGCAGGCGGCCCGCGTTCTCAAGGCTGAACAGCACTTCCTTCGTGCGGCCCCAGTTGCCGGCGCCCGCGCATTTCAGGTGCGACACCACCACCGGCACGCGGGCGTGCAAGGCGATGTCGAACGCCTCCTGCATGGCTTCCAGGATGGCCGCGAACTCCGAACGCAGGTGCGTCGTGTACAGCGCGCCGAATTCGTCCAGCGCTTCGGCCAGCAATTTGACTTCGTCCGTGTCGGCCTCGATGGCGGACGCGTAGGCCAGGCCGGTGCTCAGTCCGATCGCGCCATGCGCCAGCGCATCGCGCAACTGCTCGCGCATGGCCAGCACTTCGGCCGGCGTGGCGGCGCGGTCCAGGCGGTCCATGTGGTTGCTGCGCAAGGCGGTGTGGCCGACCAGCGCGGCGACGTTGACCGCCGGCCGCGCGGTTTCGATGGCGCGGGTGTAGTCGGCGAAGGTGGGGTAGCTGAAGTCTTCGCGGCCGCCCAGCAGGTTCATGGGGTCGGGAGGCTCCGCCCGCAGCGACACGGGCGATGCGCTGATGCCGCAATTGCCCACCACCACGGTGGTCACGCCCTGCGACAGCTTGGGCAGCATGCCGGGCGTGCGGATGACGTTGGTGTCGTCATGCGTGTGCACGTCGATGAAGCCGGGGGCCAGCGCCAGGTCCGTGCCGTCGACGATGTGGCGGGCCTGCGCGCCGGGCAGGGCGCCGATGGCGGCGATGCGGCCATCGGCCAGGGCCACGCTGGCGCGGTATTCGGCGCCGCCGGTGCCGTCCAGGACACGGACGTTGCCAATGAGGGTGTCGTACATCTTGGGTTCCAGGTTCAATCGCCCAGCGGCAAACGGTTCGGGCCACCGCGGTGCTCGTCCAGCGCCAGCTTGATGCGGCGCAGGCGTTCGCGGTTTTCCTCTTGGTTCAACATGGCCAGCTCGGTCGACAGCAGGTCGATGGCCAGCATCATCGCGTAGCGCGATGCCGAGGGTTTGTAGATGAAATCGGTTTCGTCGGTGCGAATCGGCAGCACCACGTCGGCCAGTTTGGCCAGTTCGGACGTGGCGTCCGTGATGGCGACGATGCGGGCGCGGTATTGCTTGACGATGCGGGCGGCGCCGACGATTTCGGGGGTAAGGCCGGAGGCCGACAGGATCAGCACGGCGTCGCGCTCGTCCAGCGTGGCGGCCACCATGCGCAGCAGCACGGCGTCGCTGTAGACGGCAATGGGGTAGCCCAGGCGCACCAGGCGCGACTGCACTTCCTGCGCCAGCACGGCGGACGCGCCGCCCATGCCGAACACGTAGATCATGCGGGCGCCATCGACGATGGCCGATGCCTGCTCGAACAACTGTTCCGTGAAGGTGGGCAAGTGCGCGCGCAGCGTGCTTTCGATGTCGGCGTAGATGCGGGCGTAGAACGTGCTTTCCTCGGCGGGCGCGCTGGGGTCCAGGAAGCGGCTGCCCACCGTGCTGGCCTGCGCCAGCTTCATCTTCAGGTCGCGGGTGTCTTCGCAGCCCACCGTGCGCGCAAAGCGCGAGATGGTGGCGATGCTGACGCCGGCTTTCGTCGCCAGCTGGTCGACCGTGGCGCTGGCGCCCCACATGATGTCGTCCAGGATGGCGTCCGCAACCTTGCGTTCAGTCACGCTCAGTGCGTCCCGCCGACTGCGTATCTGGAAGACGATGTCGCGGATGATGTTCATGTGGGATTCCTGGATCAGATCTGGACGGGGCGAAGGTTAGGCCAGCTCGGGGGCGCCGATGCGTGAACAGGCCACGAAGTGGCCCGGATCCACCTCGACGGCTTGCGCTTCGATCGTCGCGCAAGCATCGATGGCGTGCGGGCAGCGTGTGCGGAACACGCAGCCGGACGGCGGGTTGACGGGGCTGGGGATATCGCCTTTAAGCAGAATACGCGAACGCGGGGCGCGCGGGTCCGGCACCGGCGCGGCGGACAGCAGCGCGCGGGTATAGGGATGGCGCGGCCGGGCGTAGACCTCGCTGGTCGGCCCGCGTTCCATGACGCGGCCCAGATACATCACAACGACTTCGTCGCAAAGGTAATCCACCACCGCCAGGTCGTGGGCCACGAACAGCATGGTCAGCCCCAGGTCGCGCTGCAGGTCTTGCAGCAGGTTCAGCACCTGCGCCTGCACCGAGACGTCCAGGGCGGATACGGGTTCGTCCGCCACGATGAAATCCGGCTCCACCGCCAACGCGCGGGCGATACCGATGCGCTGGCGCTGGCCGCCCGAGAATTCGTGCGGATAGCGGCGGCTGTGGTCGGCGTTCAGGCCCACCCGCTCCAGCAGTTCGCCGATACGAGCCGAGCGGCGGTGTTGCGCCAGCCGATGCGTGTCCAGCGCTTCGCCCAGGATCTCGGCCACCGTCATGCGGGGATTGAGGCTGGCGTAAGGGTCCTGGAAAACAATCTGCATGCGGCGGCGCCACGGCAGCATCTGTTTTTCGTTCAGCTTGGTGATGTCGTGGCCGTCGAACAGGATGCGGCCCGCCGTGGGGGCGAACAGCCGCAGCAGCGCGCGGCCGGTGGTGGTCTTGCCCGAGCCTGATTCCCCCACCAGGCCCACGATGGTGTTCTTCGGCACATCGAAGCTCACGCCGTCCACGGCCCGCACCACGGGGGCGTTGCGCGCCTGAGAGGTCGGAAAGTGGACTTTCAGGTCTTCGATGCGGACCAGCGGGTCTTCGGCGCGCACGGTCACTTGGGGGCTCGTCATATCGGGTTCACCTTGATGCAGCGCGCGCGGTGTTCGGGTTGCACGGCGATCAGTTCGGGCACGGCGGAGCGGCAGTCGTCAGCGGCCAGTTCGCAGCGCGGCGCGAAGGTGCAGCCGGCCGGCAGCGACAGCACGCTGGGCACGTTGCCCGGGATGGCGCGCAGCCGTTCGCCCGAGGCCAGCAGGGCGGCGGTGGGCAGGCAGGACAACAGGCCGCGGGTGTACGGGTGCGTGGGCTTTTCAAACAGGTCGTAGACACCGGCGTCTTCCACCACGCGTCCGGCGTACATAACCGCCACGCGATGCGCGATTTCGGCCACTACGCCCAGGTTGTGCGTGATGAACAGGATGCTCATGTTCATCTCTTGCTGCAGCCGGCGCAGCAGGTCCAGGATCTGCGCCTGCACGGTGACGTCCAGCGCCGTGGTGGGCTCGTCCGCGATCAGCACCGCGGGATTACAGGCCAGCGCCAGCGCGATCATCACGCGTTGCCGCATGCCGCCGGACATCTGGTGCGGGTATTCGTTGACGCGGCGGTCGGCGGCGGGAATCTCCACGCGTTCCAGCATTTCGCGGGCGCGCCGGATCGCCGCGGCATGGGAGCCGCCTTCGTGCTGCAGCACCGCTTCGGCGATCTGGTCGCCCACGGTGTACAGCGGATTCAGGCTGGTCATCGGCTCCTGGAAGATCATGGCGATTTCAGCGCCGCGGATCTTCTGCAGGGTTGCGGGGGTGGCGCGGGCCAGGTCGTGCTGCGTGCCCCGGCGGTCGCGGTACAGGATTTTGCCGCCTTCGATGCGGCCGGCCGGCTTGGGCAGCAGGCCCATGATGGACAGGCTGGTCACGGACTTTCCGGAACCGGATTCGCCCACGATGGCCAGCGTTTCACCGCGGGCCAGGTCGAACGTGACGCCGTCCACGGATTTGGCGATGCCGTCGCGGCTGTGGAACCAGGTTTTCAACCCTTCCACGGACAGCACGACGTCTCGGGTGCTTGCCGTCATGATTACAGCTCCTTGCGCAGACGCGGATCGAGTACGTCGCGCAGTCCGTCGCCGACCAGTTGCAGCGACAACACGGACAGCACGATGGCGATGCCGGGAAAGATCATGATCCAGTCGGCCGAGCCCATGTACTGCTGGCCGGCGTTGATCATGGTGCCCCAGGTGGGGATGTCTGGCGACACGCCCACGCCCAGGAACGACAGCCCCGCTTCGGCCAGGATCGCGTAGGCGAAGATGAACGTGCCTTGCACCAGAATGGGCGACACCAGGTTGCGCAGCACGTGCACGGTGACGATGCGCCAGGTGGGCACGCCCAGCGCGCGGGCCGCTTCCACGAAGGGCAGCTCGCGGATCACGAGCGTCGAGGCGCGCACGATGCGGGCCAGGCGCGGCGTGTAGACGATGCCCAGCGCAATCACCACGTTGATCAGCGACGGCCCCAGCGCGGCCACCAGCGAGATCGCCAGCAGGATGTCGGGGAACGCCATCATGGCGTCGATCAGGCGCGATACGAATTTGTCGGCCGACCGGAAGAAGCCGGCGACCAGCCCCAGCGCAATGCCCAGCACGCTGGACACGATCACGACGGAAAAGCCCACCATCAGCGACAGCCGGCCGCCGTGGATGACGCGGCTGAACACGTCGCGCCCGAAGTCGTCGGTGCCAAACCAGTGCGCGGCGCCCGGCGCCTTCAGCCGGTTCATGATGGACAGCTTGAATGGGTCGTAGGGGCTGACCCACGGCGCCAGCAGCGCGGCGGCCACCAGCACGATGATCACGATCAGGCTGACGAGAACCGTCTTGCGGGACACCAGCAGGCGCAGCACCTGCCAGCGGTCGGTTCCGGAATTCATAGTAGATCCGGTTGTCATGTCAGTTGCTCCACTTGCGGTGCATCGGATCGGGGCCGCGCGGAGCCGGTTTTGCCGGGCCGCAGGCGGCGCCCCCTTGAGGGGGAAGCGCCGCTGGCGCTTCGGGAGTGGGGCGCATCATTAGTAACGGACCCGAGGATCGACCACCAGGTACAGCAGGTCGATGAGTAGATTGATCAGGACGTAGATCGCCGCGATGACCAGCAACGCGCCCTGGATGACGGGATAGTCGCGGCGCAATACCGCCGACACCACCAGGCTGCCCACGCCGGGCAGGCCGAACACAGTCTCGGTCACGACGGCGCCGCTGATCAGGAGGGCGGTCGTCAGGCCCAGCACCGTCAAGATGGGGATCAGCGCGTTGCGCACCGCGTGCTTCAGGATGACTTTGCTTTCCGGCAGGCCCTTGGCCCGCGCGGTGCGCACGTAGTCGTCGCGCAGCACGTCCAGCATGCTGGCGCGGATGAAGCGGGTGATCAGCGCGGAATTCACCAGGCCCAGCACCACGGCGGGCAGGATCAGGTGCGACAGGCGCGTGGCCAGCGACGCGTCCGGGCCGCCATAGCCGGATACCGGCAGCCAGCCCAGCTTCACCGAGAAGATCTGCATCAGCAGCAGGCCCAACCAGAAGCTGGGCACGCTGGAGGTGAACATCGAGAACGACAGCACCGACTGGTCCAGCGTGGTGCCGCGCTTGACCGCGGACAGGATGCCCACGGGCAGCGCGATCGCGCTGGCGATCAGCAGCGACATCAGGGTGAGCAAGATCGTGGGCTCGGCGCGGTCCGCCAGCGCCGACAGCACGGGCTTGTTCATGAAGATGGATTGGCCCAGGTCGCCCTGCGCCAGCTTGCCCAGCCACGACAGGTACTGCATTGCCATCGGCTGGTCCAGCCCCAACTGCGTGCGCAGCGCCGCGATGTCCTGCTGACTGGCCTGCGGCCCCAGCATCACGGCCGCCGGATCGCCGGGCGTGATGCGGATGATGACGAACACGATGGTCGCGACGATGAACATCACGGCCACCAGCCCGACCAGCCGGTTTAAGAGATAACGCAACACGATGATGTCCTAAAAAACGTCATTCGGGACGGTGCGTGGGCGCAACCACGGCACCACCGTCCAATGATGGGTTTCGCGCGGCAGGCAAGCGGGTTCCTGCCTTGCCTTGCCGCGCTGTCCCTCATCCCAGGTACCGCGCGCCGTTATTTGGGGGCCTTCCAGGCGTTCCAGAAGAACGGCCACGGGGCGGGCTTGGTGCCTTGCAGCGACGGCGAACGCGCAGCCTGGGCATTGAAGTCACCGACCTTGACGAAGGGAATCTCGTCATACACGGCCTGTTGCACGTCGGCCCAGCGCTTGATGCGCTCTTCCTGCGTGCGCGCCTGGTTGAAGGCGTCCATCACCTGTGCGCGGCGCGGCGTGTCCCACCAGCCCGGCGCATCCTTGGAGGGGAAGTCGATCAGCGCGGGTTCCGGCAGGAAAACGCTGTGCGTAATGAAGATGTCCCACACGGCGGGGTCCTGGCGGCGTTGCGTCAGGGTGGCCCAATCCACAACCTGCATGTCCACCGTGAAGCCGGCGGCCTTCAAGTATTCCGCGGCCACCAGCGCCATCTTGTAATGAAACTCGTATTGCTGGCTGGTCAGGATGCGGATCTTCTTGTCGGCCACGTTGGTGCTGTCCAAGAGCTTCTTGGCGGCGGCGGAGTCGGCCTTGTTGTAGACCTTGCCGCCCAGCGACGTGGCCCACGGGTAGCCTTCCGGATACAGGTCGCCGTTCAGTTTGTAGAAGTCCTTGTTGCCAAAGGCGGCGAACAGCATGTCTTCTTCGTTCAGCGCCAACTGCACCGCCTGGCGCACGGCCAGGTTGGACATGATGCCTTGCTTGGTATTGAGCACCAGGCGCGGCCAGCCGAAGGGCTTCAGCATCACCGGGTCCGAACGGCCGCCCTTGAGCTTTTCCAGCGCTTCCACCGGCAGGGAGTCGACATAGTCGAACTGGCCGGCGGCAGCGGCTTCCGAGCGGGTATTGGCGTTGCTGACCGGCACGAAGCGGATCTCGTCCAGGTACTGCTTGCGCGCGCCGCCATAGCCGTCGGGCTCGCCTTCGCGCTGCTTGTAGCCTTCGAAACGCACCAGCTGGATGTACTGGTCCGGCACGCGGGCCTTCAACTGGTAGGGTCCCGTGCCGACGATTTCGGTCAGCACCGGCGCGATCTTGCCTTTGGGCATGATGACGGCCGCGGCGTTGTTCATGGCCAGCAGCGCGGTCAGCGGCGCATAGGGCTGCTTGAGCGTGATGCGGATGGTGTTGGCGTCGGGCGCTTCGATGCTGCTGATCACCTTGGCGGCGCCCTTGCCGCGCGTGGCGGTCTCGGTCCAGCGCTTAAGCGATGCCAGCACGTCCGACGAGTCCATCTTGGAACCATCGTGGAACGTGATGCCCTGGCGCAGCGGGATGGTGTAGATCAGGCCGTCGGGGGTAACGTCCGGCATCTTGTCGGCCAGCAGCGGAGTCAGGTTCCACTTGGCGTCGAAGGTGTAGAGCGTTTCGAAGAAATGCTGCGTCAGGATGCCCACCAGATCGGCGGTGCTGGCCATCGGATCCAGCGTCGGCGGCTCGCCGATGGTGGCGACGGATATCGTGCCTCCCTTGACGGGCGCGGCACAGAGGGCGGGGGACGACAATGCGGTCAAGCCAATTGCGCCGGCCGCGAGCAGGCTGGTCAGCCTACCGCCTCGCCGGGAGGGTCGGAAGTTCATGATTCTCTCTCCAGAGGGTCAAAAACAGGTTGTCGCGTGGTAGCGGTCAAGCGCCTGAATCCCGGGTCTTACCGCCCCCTCGGGCTTGGCGCGGTGCGGCGGGCGGGGGCGTTCAGAAGAAGGTTTCGGCCACGTCGGTGACGCGGTACTGCTCGTCCACCAGCAACACCTGGCGCCACTTGTCGAACGTCAGGCAGGGGTGGGAAATATCGAAAGCGATCATGTCGCCGACCTGGATGTCGTCGCCTTCGCCAATCTGCATGAACGCGTGCTGGTCCATCATGGCGGTCAGCTTCCATGTTGACGGCGCGTCGGCGGGCGCGTTCTGGCCGGGGCGGAATTGCAGGGCGGGCGTGGGCAGGCCGGCGTCGAACGCCGCGTCGCGCTTGCCCATGGCGATGATGGCGCGGCCGGGTTCGGGCAGCGATTGCACGTAAGCCCAGACCTGCAAGGCGGGCAACAGGCCCGGTTCCATCTTCCGTGCCACGGGGTTGTGGGCGTTGATGCGTTCCGCCGCCGAACGGTAGACGCCTACGTCGTGCGACAGATAGCAGCCGGGGCGCAGCACCACTTCCAGCGGGGCGCCGATGTCCAACTGCGAGAACTCTTCGGCCACCACGTCGAACCAGGCCGAGCCGGCGCCGGAAATCATGGCGGGGCCGCTCTTGCGCAGGCGGCCGGCGGTGGCCAGGGCGCGCAGGGCGTCGGTGGCGCGGCGAAGGAAGGCGCGGATGGCGCCTTCTTCCTGCAGCACGCCTTCATAAACCTCGATGCCGGCCAGCGCCAAGCCGGGCCAGCGGCCGATTTCATCGACCACGGCTTGCAGTTGCGCGTCGTCGCGCACGCCCGTGCGTCCGCCCGCGGGGCCCAGTTCGATCAACACGGGCAAGGTCAGGCCCTGCTCGCCGAAGAACTGGCCCAACTGGGCAGCATTGGCGGCGGAATCCACAATGCAGAAATAGGTAAAGGCGGGATCTTGCAGCAGGCGGGCGATGATGGCCATGTTGGCGCGGCCAACCAGTTGGTTGGCCATCAGCACGCGGCGGATGCCGTGCTGGTACGCGGCCAGCACCTGCGGCGCGGTCGCCAGCGTGATGCCCCAGGCGCCGTTGTCGATCTGGCGCTTGAACAGGGCAGGGCTCATCGTGGTCTTGCCGTGCGGCGCCAGCTTGACGTGGTAGGCCTCCATGAACTGCTGCATCCACTGCAGGTTGTGGCGGACGCGGGCCTCGTACAGCACCGCCACCGGCAGGCTGACGTCTTCGTCCAGCAGGTTCCAGTTCAGGGCCGCCACGTCGGCGGTGGTACAGGACTCGGGGAACGCGCCCAGGCCTTTGCCGTTCACGTCCAACAAGGCTGCGGGGGAGGAGGAGTTCGTCATGGCGGGCGTCGGTTATGGAAAATATTTACGTCAAAGTCTGTTTTTTTCATTATCGTGAAAGAAATTTACAAGCGGGAGCTAGGAG
>NZ_JBHFII010000028.1:0-6703 GCF_057334215.1 Achromobacter maghribensis
GGGCAGTCCGGAGCGAAGGCTCCGGACCGCAATCGTTGCCCCGCGCCCCACCGGCCACCGACGCGACGGGCGCCTCAAGAACCCACCCCCGGCACCAAACCAACACCCCCCTTCCCCTTAATGCCGAATTTCAGCCAAGAACTTCTGCGCCCGCACCGTCCCCGCCCGAGTAAAGAACCCCTCCGGCGTCCCAGTCTCCACAATCCTCCCCGCATCCATGAACCACACTCGATCCGCGACTTCCCTTGCGAATCCCATTTCGTGCGTCACGCATACCATCGTCATACCGTCTTTCGCCAGGCCTTTCATGACCTGAAGGACTTCGCCCACCATTTCGGGGTCCAGCGCGCTCGTCGGTTCATCGAACAACATCACCGGCGGGTTCATCGCCAGGGCGCGGGCGATGGCGACGCGTTGCTGTTGGCCGCCCGAGAGTTGGGCGGGGTAGGCGTGGGCCTTGTGGGCCAGGCCCACGCGTTCCAGCAGTTGCAGCGCTCGGTCGCGGGCTTCGGGGCGGCGGGCGCGTTTGAGTTGAAGCGGGGCCAGCATCAGGTTTTCCAGCACGGACAGGTGCGGGAACAGATTGAACTGCTGGAACACGAAACCGATGTGGCTGCGCAGCTGGTCCAGGTGGACTTTCGGGCCATAGATGTCCTGGCCGTTCACCTCGATCACGCCCTTCTGGATCGGTTCCAGGCGGTTCACCGTGCGGATCAGGGTTGATTTGCCCGAACCTGACGGGCCGCACACCACGACCACCTCGCCCTGCGTCACCTGCTCGGTCACGTCGGCCAGCGCCTGGTAATCGCCGTACCACTTTTGCACTTGGGAAAATCGGATCATGTCGGCACCACTTTAGGGGCGGCCCCAAGCCCGGCGCGCCGTCTGCCGATACGTCGTTCGGTCAGGTGCACCAATGAGCTCAGGCCAAAATTCAGGATGAAATAGGTCAGCGCCAGCAAGCCGAACACTTCGAACGGCTTGGTCAGCAGCACGCTGTTGATCTGATTCGCGGCGTAGGTCAGTTCCTGCACGCTGATCACATAGGCCAGCGACGTTTCCTTCACCGTCGACACGAACTGGCTCAGCATGCTGGGCAGCATGTTGTAGAGCGCCTGGGGCAGGATGACGCGCCGCATCGTCTGCAGGTATGACAAGCCCAGCGCGCGGCTGGCTTCCTGCTGGCCCGGCGGCAACGCCTGGATGCCGGCGCGGATGATCTCGGCCAGATAGGCGCTTTCGTAGCAGACCAGCGCCACCACCATTGTCGTGGTGCCCGCGACGGGCCGGCCGATGATGAGCGGCACGAAGAAATAGGCCCAGAAGATGAACATCAGGAGCGGCAGGCCGCGCACCAGATAGACCACGGCCGAGGACGGCCAGTAGAAGATGCGATAGGGGCTGATGCGGCCCAGCGCAAGCAGCACGCCGCACGGAAGCGCCAGCGCCAGGCTTATCGCTGCCAGGCCCAACGTGGCGACCAGGCCACCCACCGGCCCATGCGGGTACTGCCCGATCAGCAGAAGCAGCCAGTTGTCTTTCAGGATGTCCCACATATCAGCGCGCTCCCAGCGGACGGTAGCGTCGTTGCAACAGCGCGCCGCCGCCCATGATGATGAACGACAGCACCAGGTAGATGACCGTCACCACCGCATAAGCCTCGAAGGTGCGGAACGTGTAGTTCTCGACCTCGCGTCCGGCGGCGGTCAATTCCGTCACGCCGATCGCCATCGCCAGGCTGGTGTTCTTCAACAGCAACAGGGTCTGGTTGAGCAGCGGCGGGATCGCGATACGGAAGGCCTGCGGCAGGATGACCTTGCGCATGGTCTGCAGGAAACTCAAGCCCAGCGCACGCGACGCTTCGACCTGGCCCGGCGGAATGCCGCGCACGGCGCTGCGCAGGTCTTCGCAGATGTAGGCCGACATCACCAGCGAGATCGCGATGCACGACATGATGAATTCGCTGCCATGGCTGTTGAGCCAGTCGGTCGCGAATTGCGGCAGTAGCGCCGGCACGCCGAAGTACCAGAACAGGATGTGCACCAGCATGGGCACGTTGCGGTGGAACGCGACGTACACCGCGATCACGCCATTGGCCACGGGCGAGCCCGTCAGGCGGATCACCGCCAGCAGGCTGCCCACGAAAAACGCCAGGATCCAGGCCAGCCCGGCCAGCGCCAGGGTGGTGACGAACCCCCTGAGCAGCCATGCCGGATACTCGCCCTGGAAAATGGCGTTGAAGTCGAAAACGTAGTGCATCGAGGCAGGCTCCAGCGCGCGCGGCGCGTCAACCCTTGATGGCTTCGATGCGGAAGTCGCGCTTCATGTTGAATTGCGTGCCGGTGCCGAACCATTTGTCGAACGTCTTGGTGGCCTGGCCGGACGCTTCCATGCCGTCCAGCACCTTGTTCACCTGGTTCAGCATGGCGGTGTCGCCTTTGCGCACACCCATGCCCCACGGTTCGACGAACAGCGCGGGCTCCAGGATCTTGACCGGCACGGCACTGGTGGACGCCTGGTGCTGCAGCTTCACCAGCATCAATTCGGAGCCGACGAATCCGCTGACCTTGCCCTGCTGCAAGGCCAGGAAGGCGCCGCTGGGGTCTTTGAACGTCACGGGATCGACATTGGGGATGTTCTTGCGCGCGCCCTGCTCCGACGACGAACCGCGCACGGCGCTGACGCGCTTGCCGGCCAGGTCGGCCGGCGCCTTCAGGTCTTTTTCGGAATCGCGCGCCAGGATCTTCTGCAGGCTCACGAAGTGCTGGTGCGAATAATCGATCTGCTTCGCGCGCTCCGGGCTCCAGCCCAGATTGGCGGCAACGACGTCGACGCGGCCGGCGATCAGTTCTGGAATGCGAGCTTCGACGGCGATCAGCTTCAATTCCAGCGGCACGCCCAGGCTGTCGGCGACGGCCTGGCACATGTCCACTTCGTACCCCACGATGGCGCGGGTCTTGGGGTCCTGGAAGCTGAAGGGCTCGGCCGTGCCCATGGTGCCGCAGATGAACTTGCCGCGGGCCTTGATGTCCTGCACGGTATCCGCGTGCGCGGCGGGCGCCAGCGTGGCGGCCAGGCCGACGGCGGCGGCGAAAGTGGCGATGGTGGTCTTCATGGTGTTTCCCCTTGGAATATAGGTATGGGTACGGCGGACGAGACGGGCTTTCAACAAACGAATGTTCAACGCAAGGCCGCGCAGGCCTCGCGGATGCGGCGGCAACCTTCTTCGATGTTCTCCATGGACGTGGCGAAGCTCAGGCGCAGGTAAGGCGACAGGCCGTAGGCCGCGCCGTCGAGCACCGCGACGCCGGCCTCGTCCAGCAGATACATCACGACGTCCAGATCGTGCTCAAGCACGCGCCCGGCCGGCGTCCGCTTTCCCAGCAGGCCCTCGACGGACGGATAGACGTAGAACGCGCCCTGGGGCTGCGGGCAACGGATGCCCGGCACGGCGTTCAGCAGCGCGACGATGCGGTCGCGGCGTTGATGGAACACCGCGGCGGCCTCGCCGACGCAGGACTGGTCCGCGGTCAGCGCCACGCGTGCGGCCGACTGGCTGATGGCGCTGACGCAGCTGGTGCTTTGCGAGATCAGCGTGGCCATCGCCTTGATCAGCGGCTGGGGTCCGGCTGCGTAACCCAACCGCCAGCCGGTCATCGCGTAGGCCTTGGAGACGCCGTTGATGGTGAGCGTGCGGGCGGCCAGCGCGGGGACCACCGCGGCGGGCGAAGCGTGCCGCGCCTGGCCGTAGGCCAGGTGTTCATAGATTTCATCGGTCATCAGCCAGACGTGCGGATGGCGCGCCAGCACCTCGCCCAGCGCCCGCAATTCGTCCGCCCCGTACATGGCGCCCGTGGGGTTGCTGGGCGTGTTCAACAGCACCCACTTCGTGCGCGGCGTGATGGCGGCTTCCAACGCCTGCGGCGTGAGTTTGAAGCCGTCGGCTTCCGGGCAGGCCAGCACCACGGGCGTACCGTCATTGACCAGCACCATGTCCGGGTAAGACACCCAGTAAGGCGCGGGGATGATGACTTCGTCGCCGGCCTGCACCGTGGCGGCCAGCGCGGTGAAAATCAACTGCTTGGCGCCCACGCCGACGATCAGTTCGTCCAGCCCGAAGTCCAGGCCGTTCTCGCGCTGGAATTTGGCGCGCACGGCTTCCAGCAGCGGCTTGGCGCCGGTGGACGCCGTGTAGCGGATGTCGCCGCTGTTCAAGGCATCGATGCCGGCCTGCACGATGTGGGCGGGCGTGGGCAGATCGGGTTCGCCAACAGTGAAATCGACGATGTCGCGCCCTTGCGCGCGCAACTGGTCGACGCGCGTCTTGGCCGCCATGCTGGGCGACGGCTTGATGGCGCGCGCCCGATCGGCCAACAACAGGGTGCCGTCGCCGCTCATGCCAGCCCCTTGGCCGCAAAGGCGGCCTGCATCCAGCTTTGCGTCCTGCTGCCGCCCGCGATCTCGGCCATGATGCGTTCTTCCTTGGCGGCGTGCGCGTGCGCGGCGGCGATCAGGCTTTCCGCCTCGCTGGCCGCGAAACTGACCAGACCGTCTTCGTCGCCCACCAGGATGTCGCCGGGATGAATCACCTGGCCGCCGATGGACACGGGCACATTGACCTCGCCCGGGCCATCCTTGTAGGGGCCCCGGTGGATATGGCCACGCGCATAGCAGGGGAAGCTGTCGGCCTCGAAGGCAGCCACGTCGCGAATCGCGCCGTCCACGACCACGCCGACGCAGCCATGGAGCTGCAGGTAGCGCTTCATGATTTCGCCCAGCACGGCGTTGGACAAGTCGCCGCCAGCGTCCACCACCAGCACGTGGCCGGGCTGGATCTGCATCATCGCCTTGTAGATCATGAGGTTGTCGCCCGGACGGGTCTTGACCGTCAACGCGGTGCCCACCAGCTTGCCGCGCCCGTTGTAGCGGCGCAGGCCCGAAATGCCTTCGCGGCGCGCCAGGTTATCGCTGAGATGGGGCGTGACGATGCCAGCCAGTGCTTCGAGGATGGCGGCGGGAGCGACGGGGGACGCCGGCAATTGGCGTGCGCCGGTAAGGATAGTGGCCATGACGATCTGCAAATTCCTGAGTCGAAAGCCGCCGCAGGCCCGGAACGCTTTCCCGGCCCCGGCCAGCCGGGAGATGAGTCAGATCGCATGGTGCGAGCTTTTCGGTTCGGGAAAAAGGGATTAAATTTCCACGAGCCTCATCGCTTTTAGGAATATAAGGGTTAGCCCTTAGAGAAATTTCGGAATGAACCTGACCCTGGGCCGCCGCACCAAATGCTGACTTTCAAACAAATCGAAGCCCTCTACTGGACGGTCCGCCTGGGCACCTTTTCGGCATCGGCGCAGAAGCTGCACACCACGCAATCGGCCATCACCAAGCGCATCCAGGAGTTGGAGGCGGACTTCGACGTCGCCCTCTTCGACCGCTCCGGCCACCGCGCCGAACTGACCGCGCGCGGCCACGAGGTTTATGCGCTGGCCGAAGAGATGCTGGGCCACCGCGACCGCCTCCTGGTCCGCCTGAAGGGCCAGCACACCCTGACCGGCACGTTCCGTTTCGGCATCACCGAGATCACGGCGATGACCTGGCTGCCCGCCCTGATCCGCCTGTTGCGCGCGCACTACCCCCGCATCACGCTGGAGCCGCACATCGACCTGGGCGCCGACCTGCTCAAGCGCTTGCAGGCCGGCCAGTTGGACATGGCGTTCCTGCACGGCGAATTCGCCGAACCAAATTTGGAGGTGGTGGCGCTACAGCGCCTGGAGTTCGCCTGGATGGGCAGCCCCGACATGATCGACGCCAGCCGCATCTACACCCCCGCCGACATCGCCCGCCTGCCGCTACTGCGCCAAAGCCGCGAGTCAGGCCTGAACATGATCTACGACGGCTGGCTGCGCCCGCATACGCCCGACAGCAATATCTTCACGATCAACAGCCTGATCGCAATGGCCGGCCTGACCGCCGCGGGCTTCGGGGTAAGTTGCCTGCCCAGGGACTACTTCGCGGACATGGTGAGCAAGCGGCAACTGGTCATCGCACGGACCAGCACGGCGCCCCCTCAATCGGTCTACAGCGCCATGTTCCGACGCGACGCAGACGTAGCATTTTGTGAAAGCGTGGCGGAGTTGGCGGAGAGTTGTTGCGAGTTTTCTGGGGGGTGGCAGTAGCGGGTGGGGGTGTGGGTCAGGCCTGGGTTGAGTTCTTGAGACGCCCGGCGCGTCGGTGGCCGGTGGGGCGGACGGTTTGCGTAGGGTTCTGCTCCACGCGGTGGGGTGGTGGAGGATCTTGCGGGGCCTGCTCCCGGCCGGCCGCGCGGGCGGCCTTTGGGAGCTTACGCGGCGTCTTGCGATCCCCAATGCCGCTGCGCGCACGCAACGCAAGGAACCCTCGCAACGCTGCAAATCTCAGCCGACGCTCGCAACATTCACCGGCCTCCCTTTTAGACGGGTGGCGCGCGTACAGGTCTGGCCAAGCAAGCAACTATCTGCCGCGCGCCACCCGTCGCTCCACCTCCCCACTTGACTGCGAGGCCAATAGAAAACCACCCACCAAAAGCGCGCAAGCGACCACGCGGCAACGCCCCGGCAACGCGTATGCAGAAAGCGTCCGCCCGCGCGGACGCTTGAGGCGGGCCCCGCAAACCTCGTCAGTAAACAGCGCTCTAGCAGCGCACAAACCAAGACGGCGCAGCTCG
>NZ_JBHFII010000029.1:0-10676 GCF_057334215.1 Achromobacter maghribensis
CTCACCCCCGTCTCTCCCTCCGCCGACCTCCCCCCTGGCGCGCCCGCGGCGCCCGCCGCCCCTCTCACGGTCAGCACGCTTTCCCCCTTCGCCTTCCCCGCGTTCCGCATCATCTGGATCGCCAACCTGTTCGCCAACCTGGGCACCTGGGCGCAATCCGTCGCCGCCGCCTGGATCATCACCACCGAACAGAGCAGCCCCCTGATGGTCGCCATGATCCAGGTGGCCGCCGCCTTCCCGCTGGTTGCCCTGTCCATCCTGACCGGCGTGCTGGCCGACAACTACGACCGCCGCAAGGTCATGCTGACCGGCATGCTGCTGGAACTGGCCGGCGGCCTCTTCATCACCCTGCTGGCGTTCGCCGGCCTGCTGCATCCGATCACGCTGATCGCCTCGGTCTTTTGCATCGCCATCGGCAGCGCCATCGTCACCCCTGCCTGGCAAGCCGCCGTCGGCGAACAAGTTCCGCGCGCCCACGTCGGCAGCGCCGTCCTGCTCAACAGCGTCAACTACAACGTCGCGCGCGCCGTCGGCCCCGCCATCGGCGGCCTGCTGCTGGGCGCCCTGGGCGCGCCCTGGGTATTCCTGCTGAACTGCTTCTGCTACGGCGGCCTGATCTGGGCGATCTGGCGCTGGCGGCGCGACCTGCCCGTGCGCCGCCTGCCGCCCGAAGGCCTGTTCGAAGGCGTCGTCGCCGCGCTGCGCTACACCCAGCACTCCACCGTGACGCGTGTCGTCATGCTGCGCTCGTTTGCCTTCGGCCTGTCGGCCAGCGCCTTGTGGGCGCTGCTGCCATTGCTGGCCCACGACCACGAAGAAGGCAGTGCCCTGCTCTACGGCTACATGCTGGGCGCGCTAGGCGTCGGCGCCATCCTGGGCAGCGCCTTCGTGCGCCGCGTGCAGGCCGCCTGGGGCGCCGGCGGACTGGTCACCGTGGCCGCCGCGCTGCTGGCCGCCTGCCTGTTGGCACTGGGACTGACCAGCACCCTGTGGGTCGTCTTTCCCGCGCTGCTGGTGTCGGGCAGCTGCTGGATCGGCGTGCTGGCTACCTACAACACCACCGTCCAGATGCTCGTGCCCGACTGGGTCAAGGCACGCGCGCTGGCGCTTTACCAGACGGCCATCTTCGGCGGTCTGGCGGCGGGCTCGTTCATGTGGGGCCACTTCGCAGGCACCATGGGCGTATCCGGCGCGCTCAGCACCGCCGGCATCATGCTGGGCATCACCGTCGCGTTGCTGTATCGCTCGCGCCTGCCCGAACACGTGGACACCCAATCCCTGGCGCGCGTCGACAGCACCGAACCCGCGATGGCCGCGGCCGGCTTCAACACCCAGCACGGCGCGGTCCTGGTGGCGGTGGAATACCTGATCGAACACGACAAGCTATCCGCGCTGATCGGCGCCGCGCATCCGCTGCGGCTGCTGCGCCTGCGCAACGGCGCGCAGCAATGGCAATTGTTCCGCGACCTGGAACGCGAAGGCGTGTGGCGTGAAGTGTTCCTGGTGGAAAGCTGGATGCAATACCTGCGCATGATCGATCGCATGACGCTGGCCGACAAGATGGTGCTGGACGAAGTGCGCGCCCTGCACAGCGGCGACAAACCGCCGGTCGTGTCGCGCAACGTCAGCTACCTGGCCATGAACGAAGCGCAAGGCTTCTCCCTGCGCCGAGACCCCGAATCCCTATGACCCGCGAGGCCTGCCCATGCTTTCCTCCCTTTGGCGCAAGTGGCGGGCCTCGCGGCATGGCGGCCCGCAGCTGGACATCATCTTGTCCAGCACCGATCCCGACGCCCCGCTAGCCGACCGCAACCTGTGGATGGTGGATCTAAGCCGCTGGCTGGACCGCCCTGGCCGACCGGCGGCTTCCCCTTCCGCCGACACGGCGTCGGATACACCGCCCGATGCCGTCCGGCACCCGCAGCACACGCGGTTGCGCTACCTGCTGCAAGTGCTGGAAAACAATCCGGACCGCGCCGCCCCCGTCGCCGCCACCCTGCGTTCGCTGGTGGCCGACAACGACCCCACCTCGCTCCTGTGCGATACGGGCGTGGCCTCGCATCCCGGCTTCTGGGGCGAATTCTGGGAGCGCGCGCAGGCGCGGCTGCTGCCTCCACCGCCCAACCGCGGCGACATGTTCGGCCTGTTCTCGCTGATCTTCCGCCGCGCCGGCGACGCGCGCTGGATCGAATCGCTGGACGATGACACCCTGGCCCGCATGCGCGCCCTGTACCGCCACGGCGACGGCGTGGCGCGCGCGGACCCCGCCGCGCCGGCGCCGCCCGCCCCGCGGCTTGAACAGGCGCTGACCAGCAGCATCCAGGTGCTGGTCAGCCAGGTCCGCGCGACGGGCTTGAGCCAGGACATCCGCTCGCGCCTGCCCGGCCGCGTGCAGGACACGCCATTCTTCGCGCTGGCCGCCGCCGCGGCCGAACTGTGCGATAGCGGGCCGGACACGCCGCGCGATGTGTTCGGCCGGCGGCTGAACATGTTCCGCGCGCTCTTGGACGGTTGCCGCACCGCCACGCAAGGCGTCTACGACGAACTGGAGAAAAACGGCGTATCCGTCGAAGTGGTGTTCCAGATCGAACGCATGAAACTGCGGCTGGCCCGCATCGAACTGCTGCTGAGCGTGTGGGTGGACCCCACGCAGCGCCACAAATACGTGCACCTGACGGCCGAGCTGATCCGCTCCACCCAGGCCCGCAGCAGCATCCGGCACCTGGCCGCCTCGTCGTTCGCGCAACTGGCGCGACGCGTCATGGAGCGCACCGCCGAAACCGGCGAACACTACATCGCGCGCGACGCCGCCGAGTACCTGACGATGTTGAAGGCGTCACTGGGCGGCGGCTTCATCATGGTGTTCACGGTCTACCTGAAATTCTTCATCGTCTCGCTGCACCTGGACAAGTTCATCGAAGGGCTGCTGGCGTCGTTGAACTACGCCGGCGGCTTCCTCGCCATCCACTTCGCGCACTTCACGCTGGCCACCAAGCAGCCCGCCATGACGGGCCCCGCGCTGGCCCATCGGCTGGATGACGCCTATACGCCCGAAGGTCGCGACGCGTTCCTGGACGACACGCTATCCATGATCCGTTCCAACGCGGCGGCCATCCTGGGCAACCTGGCCGTGGTCTTTCCCCTGGCCTGGGCGGTGCAATGGATTGCCGTGCACGGCCTGGACCGGCCGTTGATCAGCGCCGACAAGGCGCACGAAACGCTGGCGTCGTTTTCGATCTGGGGTGCGACGCCCATCTATGCGGCCGCCACCGGCGTGCTGCTGTGGCTGTCCAGCCTGATCGCCGGCTGGGCCGACAACTGGTTCGCGCTGCACCGCGTGCATGACGTCATGGCCTACAACCGGCGCGCCCGGCACCTGTTCGGTGAACGCGGCGCGGCGCGCTGGGCCGGATTCTGGCAACGCAATATCTCGGGCATCGCCGGCAACGTGTCGCTAGGCCTGATGCTGGGCCTGGGCCCGGCCATCGTGAGCTTCTTCGGCCCGCACGTGGAAGTTCGCCACGTGACGCTCAGCGCGGGCCAGATCGGCACGGCGCTGGGCACGCTGGGATGGGAGGTCGTGCACACCCAGGTGTTCTGGATGGCGGTGGCGGGCACCGCCATGACGGGGCTGCTGAACGTGGGCGTGAGTTTCGCGCTGGCGTTCAATGTGGCGCTGCGCTCGCGCAACCTGCGCCGCGGCGACCGCGATTCGCTGTCCGCCAGCGTGCGCCAGCGCATCTGGCAGCGGCCGGCAACGCTGTTCTGGCCGGTCAAGCCCCGGCCGGCGCCCGAACGCGTTTAAGCCTGAGTTTCAGGCGCCCAGCCCCCCGGGACCCGCTGCAGGCGCGGTGACTCGAACGCGCAGGCCACGGGCAACGGCACGCCCGCTGCGTCGACCAGCCGCCCGTGCCAACGCGTGCCCTGGCGCATGGCCACGACGATGCCCGCCACCTCGGCTTCGCAGCGCGCCAGCAGCGTCAGCGCGGACGCCATCGTCTGCCCCGTGCTGACGGCGTCGTCCACCACCAGCACGCGGCGGCCCCGCAGCATGCCCGCCAGATTCGGGTCGACATACAAGCGCTTGCCGGCCTCGGGCGTGGTCAGGGACTGCACCGGCACGGACAGGCTTTCGTCATACCAGTACTTGCGGGAATAGCCGAACGGCACGTAGCGCGTGAAGCCCAGCCCGCGCGCCACCTGCGGCGCGAACGCCAGGCCCAGCGTGGGCAGCCCCACTACCTCATCCGCGCCGAACACCCGCGCCCGGTCGGCCATGAACCCGGCTAGCGTCTCGACGACATCCAGGCTGGCGTGGTTGGCGATCAGGGACGCGACGCAACGGTCGGGATCGCCCGGCACGCCGCGCAGCGGCAGCACCAGATAGCGGCCATCGGGCAAGCGCGCGGGATAGCCACGGGAATAGGGCGGAGCGGCCGGAACGGACAGCGCGTCGGCCGCAACGATCTCTTGCCAGTAGTTCGTGGTGGCGTCGAAGGCCGGGGCCCGATCGGCGGGCGGCATAGCGGAAGCGGTCATACGGAAAACGCCGGGTTCAGAACGCGGGCGAGCCGGCAGTCAGGAAGCGCTCTGCCAGCGTGACCCAATAGCTGGCCGTCACCGGCAGGATGTCGTCGTTGAAATCGTAGTCGGGGTTATGCACCATGCAGCCGCCTTCGCCCTCGCCGTTGCCGACGATGAAGTAGCTGCCCGGCACGGCTTCCAGCATGAAGGCGAAGTCGTCGCTGGCCTGCAGGGGCGCCAGGTCGGGGATCACCCGTTCGGCGCCCAGCCACTCGTGCGCGACCGCGACGGCGAATTGGGTCGCGTCGTGGTCGTTGACGACCGGCGGATAGCGCCACAGGTAGTCGACCTTGACCGTGGCACGGTGCACCGCCGCCTGCGCCGTGGCGATCGCGGTGATGCGTTCGCGCAGCAGCACGCGCGTTTCGGGGCGGCGGGCGCGCACCGTCAAGCGCAGTTCCACCGACTTCGGGATCACGTTGGGTGCGTCGCCGCCGTGGATGGCGCCGATGGTCACGACCGCCATGTCGTTGGGATCGACCTCGCGCGACACGATGGTCTGCAGGGCCAGGACGATGCTGGCGGCGGCCACGATCGGGTCCACGGCAACGTGCGGCATCGCGCCGTGCCCGCCCACGCCGCTGACCGTCAACACCACGGTGTCGGACGAGCTATACATCACGCCGGACCGGAAGCCGAAGTGCCCGGCCGGATAACCGGGCTCGTTGTGGAAGCTGTACACGGCGTCGCACGGGAAGCGATCGAATAACCCGTCGGCGATCATTTTCTGCGCGCCCCCGTGGCCCTCTTCGGCGGGCTGGAAGATCAGGTGCACGGTGCCGTCGAACTGCGCGCGTTGCGCCAGCGCCCGGGCCGCGGCCAGCAGGGTGGCGGTGTGCCCGTCATGCCCGCAGGCATGCATCTTGCCGGGGTGCTGGCTTGCATAAGGCAGGCCGGTGGTCTCGTGAATGGGCAGGGCGTCCATGTCGGCGCGCAGGCCAAGCCGGCGCGCGCCCGATCCCCGGCGCAAGGTGCCGACCACGCCGGTCACGCCCAGACCGCGGTGCACCTCGTAGCCCCAGGCCGTCAGGCGCTCGGCCACCAGATCGCCGGTGGCGACCTCCTGGTAGGCCAGTTCGGGATTCGCATGAATCCGATGGCGCAGCGCCACCATCTCTTGTTGGATCGCCCGGATTTCAGGCAGCACGGGCCCCAGCGCGGAATCGTTCATGTCGTGGCACATCCTTGGGAAGTCAGCAGCATCATTCCTGCTGGATATTGGCGCTTTTCACAATGTGCGCGTACACGGCCTTTTCCTTTTTCAGGAATTCGGCAAAGTCCTCCGGCGAACCTTCACCGGCGATAGCGCCGCCTTCGGCCAGGCGCTGTTGCACGTCGTCCAGCTGCAGCACGGCGTTCACGGCCTGATTCAGCTGGCGCACGATTTGCGGGTCGGTGCCGGTGGGCGCGAATACGCCCATCCAGGTGTTCAGTTCAAAGCCTTTCAACTGGGCCGTTTCGCCGAAGGCCGGCACGCCCGGCAGCGTGGCCACGCGCGCGGCCGACGTCACGCCCAGCGCGCGCAGCTTGTTCTGCCGCACCAGCGGCGTGGCGCTGGTGGTCACGAGCAAGCCCAGGTCCACCTGGCCGCCCATCACATCGTTGGTGATCTGCGCGCCGCCGCGATAGGGCACGTGGACCAGCTTCACCTTGGCCTGGTCCTGCATCACTTCCATCGACAGGTGCAGTACGGTGCCAACCCCCGACGACGCATACGTCAGCGTGTCCGGCTTGGCCCGCGCCAAGGCGATCAGCTCGCCCATGTCGTTCACGGGCAGGCCCGGACGAGCCAGCAGCACGACGGGCGCGGTGGTCACCAGGGCGACGGGTGCCAGGTCTTTCTCGGCGTCGTACTTCACGGCGGAATTGATCAGCCGGGCCACGCTGATGGGGCCGTCGAACCCCATCACCAGCGTGTAGCCGTCGGGCGCGGCATGGGTGGCGCGGGCCACGCCCAGCACGCCGCCCGCGCCCGCCACGTTGTCCACGATGATCGATTGGTTCAGCCGTTCCGACAGCTTCTGCGCCACCAGGCGCGCCGTCGTGTCCACGTTGCCGCCCGGGCTGAACGGCACGATCAGCGTCAACGGCTTCGCGCCGGGCCAGGGCGTCTGGGCCCACGCGGCAGGGGCGAGGCAAAGCGCGGCCGCCAGCGCGGACACGGACAGGAACAGGCGTTTGAGCATGATGAGGGCGAACGGGACGGGTACGCGCGCGAAAGGCGGGGCGCGCAAGGAGGCGACGGCGCCATCCTACGCAGCTCTGGGTAATAACTGAAATGGTATATTTTTATAGATTCATCAGGTAAATCTATGACCAAGCGCCCCGAGCCGGACCGCCCGGCCACGCCGCCGCGCCAGCCGACGCTACGCCAGCTGCGCGGATTCAAAGAAGTGGCCCGGCACGCGAGCTTCAGCCGCGCCGCCCAGGCCCTGGCGCTGAGCCAGCCCGCCCTGTCCTCGGCAATCCGCGAGCTGGAAACGCTGATGGGCGTGGCGTTGTTTGAACGCAGCACGCATCATGTGCGCCTGACCCCGGCGGGGCTTGCCGCCCGGGCGCAGATCGAATGGCTGCTCAATACCTACACGCAAGGCACTGACGACCTGCAACGCCTGCTGGACACGCAGGCCGCCACGGTGCGCATCGGCTGCATTCCGTCCACCATGCATCTGCTGGCGCCCGCCGTGGCGCAGTGGCGCTTGCGGCATCCCGAGACCGTGCTGATCTTGAGCGACCACTTGAACGATGAACTGATGGCCGCCCTGGACAACGGCGAACTCGACATCGGCCTGGGGCTGGATTTCGGCTTGATGCCCGGCGTGACCGCCGCCTTCGTTGCCGAAGACGAACTGGTCGCGGTAATGGCCGACACGCACCGGCTATCGCGCCGCAGCGCCGTCACCTGGCAGGACTTGAAGCACGAGCCGCTGGCGGTACTGTCGCGCGGCAGCACCTACGAGATGATCGTATCCACCTTGCGTCAGCAGGGCGCCGGCCTGGCCGCCACCGACACCCTGAACTACACCGACACGCTCTACAGCCTGGTGCGGGCCGGGCTGCGCGTGGGCCTGATCTCGCGCTTGTACACGCAAGGCCAGCGGCTGGATGGCCTGGCCATCGTGCCCGTGCAACGCCCGCAGATGACGCGCCGCATCTGCCTGATGACCCGCGCCCCCGAAACGCAGGCCCGCGCCGCCGTGCAACGCTGCTACGCCGAACTGACCGACATGCTGCGCGGCCGCGCCCCTTACTGACGAAGCGTTGAATTCCGATGCCGCATTAGAATCAGTTTTCCTGATTCCGGATGCTCCGTCCGGACGCCTCGCCCCACCCCGCCCCATGCTCTCGTTCTCCCGCAATACCGTCTATCCGGCTGGCGCCGGCCTGCCCGCCACCGAACGCCTGGGCGCCTTGTTGGCCGTCATGCTGGCGGTCTGCATGGCCAGCCTGGACACGGCCATCGCCAATACCGCCCTGCCCACCATCGCGCGCGACCTGCAAGCCAGCGACGCGGGATCGATCTGGGTCATCAGCGGCTATCAATTGGCCATGGTGGCGGGGCTGTTGCCCGCGGCCGCCCTGGGCGAGATCCTGGGCCACCGGCGCGTCTACATCGTGGGGCTGGTGGTGTTCATCGTGTCGTCGCTGGCCTGTGGCCTGGCGCCGTCGTTGCCCGTGCTGGTGGTGGCGCGCATCCTGCAAGGGCTGGGCGCGGCCGGCGTGATGAGCGTAAACGGCGCATTGCTGCGCTTCATCTATCCGTCGCACATGCTGGGCCGTGGGCTGGGCCTGAACGCGATGGTGGTCGGCCTGTCGTTCGCGGCCGGCCCCACCGCGGCGTCCGCCATCCTGCTATTGGGATCGTGGCACTGGCTGTTCCTGGTCAACGTGCCCATCGGCATCGTGGCCGCCGTGCTGGCCCTGCGCGGCCTGCCGGAAACCGCCCGCGCGCCGCACGGCTTCGACGGCTTCGCTGCCTTGCTGTGCGCGCTGACGCTTGGCCTGTTCGTGCTGGGCTCGAACGAACTGGCGCACGGCGCGCCGTGGCCGCGCATCGCGCTGGAATGGGGCGGCGCCATCGCCAGCCTGTGGCTGCTGATGCGCCGGCAGGCGGGCCATCCCGCGCCGATCCTGGCGGTGGACCTGCTGCGCCGCCCCTTGTTCGCCTTGTCCGCCGCCACCGCCGTCTGCGCTTTCGCGGCGCAGGCGCTGGCATTCGTATCGTTGCCCTTCCTGTTCCAGTCCGTGCTGGGCTACAGCCAGGTGCACACGGGTTTCCTGATCACGCCCTGGCCCGTCGTGGTGGCCATCATGGCGCCGATCGCCGGACGCATGTCCGACCACTATCCCGCCGGCATCCTGGGCGGCGTCGGCCTGGCGCTGCTGGCCTTGGGGATGGTATTGCTGGCCTTGATGCCCGCCGCGCCGTCGGCCTGGGACATCTCGTGGCGCATGGCCATCTGCGGCGCGGGATTCGGCTTTTTCCAATCACCCAACCTGCGCGCCATCATGACGTCGGCGCCTGCTTCGCGGGCGGGCGGCGCCAGCGGCATGATCGGCACCGTGCGCCTGCTGGGGCAAGCCAGCGGCGCGGCGCTGGTGGCCGCCTGCTTCCATGTGTCCACGACACACGGCGCGATCGCCGCCTTGTGGCTGGGCGGTTTGTGCGCCGCGCTGGCCTGCATCGCCAGTTTTTCCCGCTTGCGTTTCGCCGCGTGAAAACGCTAACGAGCAACAATGTTGCGTTATTTTTCGATATATACGGGCATCTAGCGGATATATTCGTAAGTTGTGAAACAGCTGCTAAATATCGGTGAAGCCGGGTCGTTGTTGCTGGTGCAGCACTCGCTGTATCGGGGATACGACTCGTATGACACAGTTCTTGAAAGACATCACCATCCGCCGCATGATCCTGTGCACCCTGCTCATGATCAGCGCCTTGCTCACTGGCCTGTCAGCCATCAGCGTCAACGGCTTGCGTAGCGCGGGCGAAGCGCTCACCGCCAGCAACGAACTCCTTCACGAAGTCTCTGCCCTGTCCCGGGTCAACGATCAAATCATGCGCGCGCGGCTGCGGCTGTCGCGCCAGCTGGAGTACGCCAGCGAAGGCCAGACCGCGCAGGCCGCGGAAGAAGGACGCAGCATCGACGCCGCGTTGGACGAAGCCAGACGCCAGCAAGCGATATTTGTGGACCTGGCGCAGAAGGATGCCCCGCCCGCCGTCCTGGAATCCATGCAGGCCGGTTTCAACGCGCTTGTCACGGGCGGCATCGCCGTGCAGCGCCAGCACCTGGAAGCCGGCGACATCGCCCGCGCCCGGGCGCATGCGGCCAGCGCCGTCGTGACGGCCAGCCGTGCATTCGGCAAGAGCATCGAAAGCTATGAGGCCTATGCCAAGCAACGCGAAACGTTGCTGTGGGAAGCAGCCGCCGCCAAGCGCCAGCAGGCCTACATCGGAATGGGCGTCGTGCTGGGCGTCTGCCTGTTGCTGCTGGCGTTGGGCGACCGCTACGTCGTGACGTTCGTGCGGCAACCGCTGGATTCGATCAAGGGCCATTTCCGACGGATCGCCACGGGCGACCTGACCACGCCCATCGCGCCGTATGGCAACAACTGCGTCGGCCAGATCATCCCTTACCTGCAAGAGATGCAGGCCAGCCTGGTGCGCACGGTCCACGCCGTGCGCGACGGCGTGGTCGAGATCAACGCGGGCTCCAGCGAAATCGCCGCCGGCAACCAGGACCTGTCCAGCCGCACCGAGCAGCAGGCGGCGTCTCTGGAAGAAACCGCGGCCAGCATGGAGCAGTTGCTGTCCACCGTCACCAGCAACGCCGAAAACGCCCGGCAGGCCAACCAGATGGCGGCCACCGCCAGCGACGTGGTCCAGCGCGGCGGCCTGGCGGTGAAGGAAGCAGTCAGCACCATGCGCGAAATCGCGCAGGACGCCGGCCGCATCGAAGCCATCGTAAGCGTCATCGACGGCATCGCCTTCCAGACCAATATCCTGGCGCTGAACGCGGCGGTGGAAGCGGCCCGCGCGGGTGAGGAAGGCAAGGGCTTTGCGGTGGTGGTCGCCGAAGTCCGGTCGCTGG
>NZ_JBHFII010000029.1:10697-24969 GCF_057334215.1 Achromobacter maghribensis
CCCCCCCCCCGCCAAGGAGATCAAACAGTTGCTTAACGAGTCCGGCGCCACGGTGCAGGCCGGCGCCGCCCAGGTCGAGACGGCCGGCCGCAGCATGGAAGAGATCCTGGCAACCGTCGAACGCCTGACGCTGCTGGTCAGCGACATCGCGACGGCCTCGCGTGAACAGGTGACCGGCATCGATCAGGTGAACACGGCAGTGAACCAGATGGACCAGGTGACGCAGCAGAACGCGGCGCTGGTTGAAGAAGCCGCCGCGGCGGCGTCCTCGTTGGAGACCCAGGCGCAACGGCTGCAAGAGGCGGTCAGCGCGTTCCGGTTGCCCGCGCGGATCCGGGACCCGCGGGGCGTCGCGATAGCGGCTTGAGCGGGGCGTCGGCGCCGCGCCGCTCAAGCCCGGCATCACTCCCGCACGTAGCAGGGGTATCGCGACTGCTGCGCCCGGGAGCGGGCCGGATCCACGTCGACCACCACGATCGATTCGCTGTCGGTGGTCTGGGCCAGCGGCTCGCCGTCGGGCTGGAACGCGAACGCGCGGCCGCCGAACACCTGCCCGTCGGCCGTGCGGCCCGCCCGGTTGGAACTGACCACGTAGCAGCCGGACACCAGCGCCGCCATCGCGCCCGCCGTCAGCCAGCGGCCGACGGATGCGCCGCTTGCGCGCGGCACCACGATCAGCTCGGCCCCGTCCCGCCCGTAACGGCGCGCGCGTTCATTGAACATGAGCTCGGTGCACAGTTGCACGCCAAGGCGGATGCCGCCCACCTCGAAAACCTCGAAGCCCTGCATCGCGGGCTGGAACCAGGTGGCCTCGAAGAAGCCCGGCTCTTCAGGGAACATCTGCTTGTGATGCAGCGGGGTGTAGCGCCCGCCCTGCAAGGCGAAAGCTTCGTTGGCCAGGCGGCCGCCGGCCGGCACCGGGCGCGACGACACGACGGCGGGCAGTTCCAGCGCCGCCAACGCGCGCAAGCCGGCCTCGTGCAGCCGCACCGACTCGGCGGCCAGCGCCGGATCATACGCGGGTCGCGCCGCCAGCCAGGGGCCGAACGGCATCTCGTTGGTGACCAGCAAGTCGGGCGCCAGTTCGCCGATGCGGTCGGCGATGCCCTCCCAGGTCGCGCCTTCCGGCGCCAGGTCCACGGGCCCTTCCATCATGCAGATCCGCATACGTTTTCCTCTACGCTTTGGCCATGCGCGCCCGCCATCGAGCGCCTTCCCGCCACATCGTAGAACACCACGCCGGCCCCCGGCACGGCGCTGGCGCATCAGGTCCGGATCGGACGCCTGTTGGTCCGAATTTGCCGCAGCCGTGGCCAGGCTGGGCCATGGCGGGCGATCAGTGCAGGGCCGCCACGTCCACCACGCCGCCGTGCCGAATGATGCGCTTGGGAAGATCGCCGCCGATCCAATAGGCCAGTTCGGACGGATGGGCAACATTCCACGCCACGAAGTCGGCGATCTTGCCCGGGGCCAGCACGCCGTGGGTGGCCTGCAACCCCAAGGCGCGGGCCGCGTGGGTGGTAACGCCGGCCAACGCCTCTTCGGGCGTCATCCGGAACAGCGTGCAGGCCATGCCCAGCATCAGCCGCAACGACAGTACGGGCGACGTGCCCGGATTCAGATCGCTTGAAATGGCGATGGGCACGCCGTGCCGGCGCAGCAGGTCCAGCGGCGGCAGCTGCGTTTCACGCAAGGCGTAGAAGGCGCCCGGCAACAGCACCGCCACGGTGCCGGCGGCCGCCATCGCCACCACATCGCTTTCCGTCAGGTATTCCAGATGGTCGGCCGACAGGGCGCCATAACGCGCCGCCAGCGTCGCCCCATGCAAGGACGACAATTGCTCGGCATGCAGCTTGACCGGCAGATTCAGATGCGCCGCGGCCTTGAACACGCGTTCGACCTGTTCCGTCGAAAACGCCAGGTGCTCGCAGAACGCGTCGACCGCGTCGACCAGGCCTTCCGCGGCCAGCACGGGAAGCATGCGGCGCGCCACTTCGTCGATGTAGTCGTCGGCGCGCCCGGCATATTCCGGCGGCACGGCGTGCGCGGCCAGGCACGTGGCCTGCACCGTCAGCGGCAGCGTCTGGCCCAGGCGCCGCGCCACCCGCAGCATCTTGCGTTCGTTGGGCAAGTCCAGGCCATAGCCCGATTTGACCTCCAGCGTGGTGACGCCATCGCGCAGCAGGTGCAAGGCGCGCTGACGCGCGCTGACGTACAGCGCATCTTCCGAGGCGGCGCGCGTGGCGCGCACGGTACTGGCGATACCGCCGCCCTGTGCCGCGATCGTGGCGTAGTCCACGCCTTGCAAGCGCTGCTCGAACTCCAGGCTGCGGTTGCCGCCGAACACCAGGTGCGTGTGGCAATCGATCAGCCCCGGCGTGACCCACGTGCCGCCCAGGTCATGCACCTGCGCGGCGTCGACGGCAGGCAAGTCCGTTTCGGGGCCGATCCATTCGATGCGGTCGGCGAGCGTCACGATGGCGGCGTGCGGGATCGCCGAATAGACGCCATCCACCATCGTGGCGGCGTGGCAATTGCGCCAGACCTGTCTCATCCCTTTCTCCTGAAAATCGTCCATCAATCCGAACCCTGCGCCACCGGCGCCGGAATGCCGCCAGCGGGAAGGTTGGGATGCACCCACATGCGGTACGCCACGCACAGCAGCGCAATCCACACCACGCCCACGGCCAGCGCCGCCTGCGTCCGGGGGAAATAGCCCAGCACGCCAAACACGAACAGCATGAACGCGATCGCCGCGATCGGCCCCACGGGCCAGAACGGCACCGGGAATTTCAACGCCGCAACCGCTTCCGGACTCATCTTGCGCCGCATCGCCACTTGCGACAACAGGATCATCAGCCAGACCCAGACCGTGGCAAAGGTGGCGATCGAGGCGATCAGCACGAACACGCCTTCGGGGATCAGGTAATTCAGCACGACGCCCAGCAGCAGCGCCGCCGACATCACGACGACGGTCATCCACGGCACGCCGTGACGCGACACCGCGCCGAAGCCGCGCGGCGCCTGGCCCTGCTGCGCCATGCCATACAGCATGCGGCCCGCGCCAAAGATGTCGCTATTGATCGCCGACACGGCTGCGGAGATCACCACGATGTTGAGGATCGTGGCCGCCGAGCTGATGCCCAGGCTGTCGAAGATCTGCACGAAGGGACTGCCTTTGCTGCCGATCTGCGTCCACGGGAAGATGGACATCAGCACGAACAGCGTCAGCACGTAGAACAGCAGGATGCGCAGGGGCACCGCGTTGATGGCGCGCGGCAGCGTGCGGCCCGGGTCCTTGGCCTCGCCCGCGGTGATGCCGATGATCTCGATGCCGCCGAACGCGAAGACCACCACCGCCAGCGACGCGATCAGTCCGCCCACGCCGTTCGGCATGAAACCGCCGTGCGCCCACAGGTTATGCACGCCGGTCGCCGCGCTGTCCGCGTTCAGCCCGAAGCCGAACAGCATGATGCCCAGCCCGCCCGCGATCATCGCGATGATGGCGCCCACCTTCAACAGCGACAGCCAGAACTCCAGTTCGCCGAACACCTTGACCGAACACAGGTTGATCGCGCCGATGAAGCACACGATGGACAGCACCCAGATCCAGCGCGGCACGTCGGGATACCAAAAGCCCATGTACAGCCCGAAGGCCGTGATGTCGGCCAGGCAGACGATGATCATCTCGAAGGCGTATGTCCAGCCGGTCAGAAAGCCCGCGACCGGCCCGAGGTAGCTGGTGGCGTACTGCCCGAATGATCCCGACACCGGGTTGTGCACGGCCATTTCGCCCAACGCGCGCATCACCATGTAGACGGCGGCGCCCGCGATCAGGTAGGCCAGCAGCACCGAAGGCCCGGCCTCCTGGATGGCCTTGGCCGACCCGTAGAACAGCCCGGTCCCGATGGCGGACCCCAGGGCCATGAAGCGTATGTGCCGGGCAGTGAGCCCGCGTTTCAGATCCTGCGCTGTTGCCTGTGTTGTTGCCTGTGTTGTTGCCTGCATTCCTGTCTCCATGCACTTGTAATAGGCGAGCACCGTCAACCGCCCGGCGCGCGCCATCTGCGGGCGCTGTCATCAGGCGTGAAATCAATGCGGCCCCTCTCGGGGCCGCGGTATCGGATTTAAAGGCTGGGCAGCAGGCCTGCCGGCATCAGGCCGTTCAGGACCTGCGCGGCGATCAGGCCGCTGGCGGCGGCGATGTCCGGCGCGAAGAAGCGGTCTTCTTCGTAGTGCGGCACCTGTTCGCGCAAGGCGCGGCGCGCCTGCTCAAGCTGCGGCGACGTCTTCAGGCCTTCCCGGAAATCCAGGCCCTGGCAGGCGCCCAGCCATTCGATCGCCAGGATGTCGCGCACGTTTTCGGCCATGGCCCAGAGCCGCTTGCCCGCGTTGGGCGCCATGGACACGTGGTCTTCCTGGTTGGCGGACGTGGGCATGCTGTCCACGCTGGCGGGATGCGCCAGCGCCTTGTTGTCGCTGGCCAGCGCCGCCGCCGTCACCTGGGCGATCATGAAGCCCGAGTTCACGCCGCCCTTCGCCACCAGGAACGGCGGCAGTTGCGACATGTGCTTGTCCATCATCAGCGCGATGCGCCGTTCCGACAGCGCGCCGATTTCAGCTAGCGCCAGCGCCAGGTTATCGGCCACCATCGCCACGGGTTCGGCATGGAAGTTGCCGCCCGAGATCACGTCGCCCTGATCCACGAACACCAGCGGGTTGTCGGACACCGCGTTGGATTCGATCTGCAGCACCTGCGCGGCATGGCGGATCTGTGTCAGGCATGCGCCCATCACCTGAGGTTGGCAGCGCAGGGAATAGGGGTCCTGCACCTTTTCGCAATCCACGTGCGAATGACCGACCTCGCTGTCACTGTCCAGCAACCCGCGATAGACGGCCGCCACGTCGATCTGCCCGAGCTGGCCGCGCGCCGCATGGATGCGGGCGTCGAACGGCACGCGCGAGCCCAGCATCGCTTCCACGCTGAGGCTGCCGCACACGAGACCCGCGGCCATCATGTCCTCGGCCTCGAACAGGCCGCGCAAGGCATACGCGGTGGACACCTGCGTACCGTTCAGCAACGCCAGGCCTTCCTTGGCCGCCAGCGTAAGCGGCGCCAGGCCCGCGCGGGCAAGTGCATCGTGCGCCGGCAGCCATTGCCCCTGATGACGGGCGCGGCTTTCGCCCAGCAACACCATCGACATGTGCGCCAGCGGCGCCAGGTCGCCAGAGGCGCCCACCGAGCCCTTCAGGGGAATGTGCGGATAGACCTCGGCGTTCACCAGCGCGATCAGACTGTCGATCACGTGGCGGCGGATGCCGGAGTAGCCTCGGGCCAGGCTGTTGATCTTCAGCACCATGATCAGGCGAACCATGGCGTCGTCCAGCGCTTCACCCACGCCGGCGGCGTGCGAGCGCACCAGCGAGCTTTGCAGCGCCTGCAGGTCTTCGCGGGCAATCTTGGTGGATGCCAGCAGCCCGAAACCCGTGTTGATGCCATAGACGGTGCGGCCTTCGGCGATGATGCGCTCGACGGTTGCCACGCTGGCGTCGATGGCGTCACCCGCGCCGGGATCCAGCGTCACGCGGACCGGCTGCTGGTACACGCGCCGCAGATCCGACAACGTCAAATGGCCGGGTTTCAAATGCAAATCCATTCTGGGTCTCCTGTGCCGGTTGCCGGCATCATGCAATTTCATGGTCACGCCGGCTTTTCCGCCGGGTCGTGATGAACGGGCCGCGCGTCGCGGCGCGCGAACAGGTAGTAAAGGATGCTGGGCACGATCAGGCCGATGATCCACGAGATGTCCACGCCGCCCAGCCGTTCGACCATCGGGCCCGTATAGAGCTTGGTCGAGATGAACGGCATCTGCACCAGCACGCCGAAGGCGTAGACCAGGATGCCGGGCAGGTTCCAGCGCCCGTAGCGCCCGTTCGGATCCGACAGCGCGGCCACGTCGTACTGCCCGCGGTTCACGAAGTAGTAATCCACCAGGTTGACCGCGCTCCAGGGCACGAAGAACGCCAGCAAAAACAGGATGAACGACTTGAACGCATTCAGGAACGAATGCTGGCCGATCAGCGCCACGGCGGTGGCGGCCGCCACGATCAGCACCACGGCAACCGCCCGCTGGCGGCGCGTAATCTGGACCTGGCCCTTGACGCCGCTGACGATCGTGGCGATGCACATGAAGCTGCCATAGGAATTCAGCGTGGAAATCGTGATCTTGCCGAAGGCGATGCTGAAGTACAGCAGCGCCGCCATCGTGCCCGTGCCGCCCAGGCCCACGATGTAGGCAACTTCGCGCCCGGCGAACTGGCCCGCGGCCATCGCGGCGGCCAGCACGCCCAGCACCATCGCGATCTGCGCCCCCACCACCGACCCCAGCCCCACCGCCAGGAACGTCTTCGTGGACGACGTGGCGCTGGGCAGATAGCGCGAATAGTCCGCCACATAGGGGCCGTAGGCGATCTGCCAGGACGCCGCCAGCGATACCGCCAGCAGGAACGAGCTCCAGCTGAAATGCCGGATCTGCAGCAACTGGCCCACGTCGCCCAAAGCCATCACGCGGCTGAACAGGTAGACGAACGCGACGATGCCAAGGACGGTCGCGATGCGCCCGATGATGTGGATGACCCGGTAGCCGAACAAGGTGGCCGCGATGATCACCGCCGCGAAGATCAGGATCCCCGTGGTGTCGCTGACACCGAACAGCTGGCCCAGCGCCTGCCCGGACAGCACGGTACCCGTGGCCGTGAAGCCCAGGTACATCAGGCACACCAGCACGATGGGGATCGCCGCGCCGTAGACGCCGAACTGCACCCGGCTGGAGATCATCTGCGGCAACCCCAGCTTGGGCCCCTGCGCGGCATGCAACGCCATGACGCCGCCGCCCAGCACCTGCCCGATGAAGAGCCCGATCAACGACCAGAACACGTCGCCGCCCAGCACCACGGCCAACGCCCCCGTGACGATGGCGGTGATCTGCAGGTTGGCGCCCATCCAAAGCGTGAACTGGCTGTAGAGCTTGCCGTGCCGCTCGGACTCCGGGATGTAATCAATGGAGCGCCGCTCGATCAACGGCGCCTGTACCGCTTCGCTGTCCTCTGCCATCGCATTGCCTCGTGGGATGCGGGAAGACCGCCCGTTGCCGGTCGCGGCGCCCGCGGGATTAGGGTTGCGGCGGGATGCCGGCTTAGCGGTTGCCAGTGACCATCGGCAGGTTCAGGCCTTGCTCGCGCGCGCAATCGATCGCGATGTCGTAGCCGGCATCGGCGTGACGCATCACGCCCGTGCCGGGATCATTGGCCAGTACGCGGGCGATGCGTTCGGCGGCCTCGTCCGTGCCGTCGCACACGATGACCATGCCGGCGTGCTGCGAGAAGCCCATGCCCACGCCGCCGCCATGGTGCAGCGACACCCACGTCGCGCCGCTGGCGGTGTTCAGCAGCGCGTTCAGCAACGGCCAGTCCGACACGGCGTCCGACCCGTCGCGCATGGATTCGGTTTCGCGGTTGGGGCTGGCGACCGAACCCGAGTCCAGGTGGTCGCGGCCAATGACGATAGGCGCGGACAGTTCGCCGGAACGGACCATTTCATTGAATGCCAGGCCCAGCTTGGCGCGTTGGCCCAGGCCCACCCAGCAGATGCGCGCCGGCAAGCCCTGGAAGCTGATGCGTTCGCGCGCCATGCTCAACCAATGGTGCAGGTGCGCGTCGTCCGGGATCAGTTCGCGGACCTTGGCGTCGGTCTTGTAGATGTCTTGGGGATCGCCTGACAGCGCGGCCCAACGGAACGGGCCGACGCCGCGGCAGAACAGCGGGCGGATGTAGGCCGGCACGAAGCCGGGGAAATCGAACGCATCCGCCACGCCTTCTTCCTTGGCCATCTGGCGGATGTTGTTGCCGTAGTCGAAGGTGGGCACGCCCTGGCGCTGGAATGCAAGCATGGCTTGCACGTGCACGGCCATCGATTGCTTGGCGGCCTTGATGACGGCGGCCGGCTCGCGCCTGGCGCGCTCGCGGTAGTCTTGCCATGTCCAGCCCGCAGGCAGGTAGCCGTTCAGCGGATCGTGCGCGCTGGTCTGGTCGGTGACCATGTCGGGGCGCACGCCGCGGCGCACCATTTCGGGAAGAATCTCGGCGGCGTTGCCGCACAGGGCGATGGAGACCGCGCGGCCTTCCTTTGTGTAGCGGGCGATGCGTGCCAGCGCGTCGTCCAGGTCTTCGGCCTGTTCGTCGACGTAGCGGGTGCGCAGGCGGAAATCGATGCTGGTCTGCTGGCATTCGATGTTCAGCGAGCAGGCGCCCGCCAGCGTGGCGGCCAGCGGCTGCGCGCCCCCCATGCCGCCCAGTCCGGCGGTCAGCACCCAGCGGCCCGCCAGGTTGCCGCCGTAGTGCTGGCGGCCGGCCTCGACGAAGGTCTCGTAGGTGCCTTGCACAATGCCCTGGCTGCCGATGTAGATCCAGCTGCCGGCCGTCATCTGGCCATACATGGCAAGACCCTTGGCATCCAGCTCGTTGAAATGTTCCCAGGTGGCCCAGTGCGGCACCAGGTTCGAGTTGGCGATCAGCACGCGCGGCGCGTTGGCGTGAGTCTTGAAAACGCCGACCGGCTTGCCCGATTGCACCAGCAGGGTCTCGTCGTCGTTCAGGTTCGTGAGCGATTCAACGATCTTGTCGTAGCAGTCCCAATTGCGCGCCGCGCGGCCGATGCCGCCGTAGACCACCAGTTCCTTCGGGTTCTCGGCGACGTCGGGGTCCAGGTTGTTCATCAGCATGCGCAAGGGCGCTTCGGTCAGCCAGCTCTTGGCCGTCAGCTTATTGCCGCGCGGGGCGCGGATGACGACATCGCGGTATCGGTTCGATTGGTCCAAGAGGCTCTCCTTGATCAGTTCATTCGCGCGCCCATTGCCTGCGCGCCGGTTGCCTGCATCATAGGACGCCTATGCTTGTATATACAAGATAGTAAGACTGCTATTTGGATCAGGGATTTCCCTAGCGGCGACGCGCGTTGGGGCACGCGCCCTGCACCTTGCGTGCGCAAAAAAATGCCGCCCGACGGCGGCGTAAAGCAGCTTGCGCGGGGTCAGGCGGCGCGCGGCAGCAGTTCGATCACGCAGGCGTCCAGCGCGGCGGCGCCTTCCAGCCGGTATTCGGCCAAGCCCTCCTGCCTTTCGACATGCAGGCAGTCGTAACGCGACGGCAGCGTGTGCGCCGCGGCATCGACGCGCACCGACATCGCGTCGCCTGCGTTCAGCACCAGCACGCTGCGCGCAGCGCTATGGAAGGTCCAGGGACCGGCGCCCGTCACCCATTGCAGACGGGCATGCCAGCGCGCCGGCGAATAGAACAGATTGAAGTCCCGGATCGGGCCGTCAATCAGGCGGCACCACACCTCGGCCTCGCCCGCGAACGCATAGGCCCGACGCGGCGTCAGCGGAGCTTGCTCGCATCCGTTCACGGTCAGCTGAATGCCCGCGCCTTCCAGCACGGTGATGATGCGTTGATACCCGGTAAACGCCGAAAACCCGCCATCCTGCGCCACATCGGCAATGGACAGGCGCCAGTCGAAGGCGGCGGTGCTGCCACCCGGGTTGCAGGCCACTTCCTGCGTGGTGCCTGCGCCATTGCGCCACGGCATGCGCGGGTAATCGGCGGCGCGGTAGAGACGAATTTCGGGTGGCATCATGACGAAAACTTGCCTTCCAGACGGTGACGCGACCCGGGGTGGATCAGACGGGCCAGGGTAACTGCGCGGTCGCCAGACCAGGTGCGGCGGCTGATCAGCAGGCACGGTTCGTCGCGCTCGATCTGCAGCAGCTGGCACTCGCGAGGCTTGGCCAGAATGGCCTCGACGACGTGTTCGCCCTCGCTCAGCGGCGCCACGCGCGTCAGGTATTCATACGGCGTGCTTTGCGTGAAATCCTGCTTCAGATAGTCGGGCGCCAGGCGCACATTCACATAGCGGTCTTCCAGCTGGATCGGAATGTCGTCTTCGTAGTGCACGATGACCGAGTGGTAGACCGGCTGCCCCGCGCGGATCTCCAGCGCCTGCGCCTGCTCGGCGCCCGCCGGCTCTTCGGCCAGGCGCACCACGCGGCTATGGTGCCGGTGGTTGCGCGCGGCGATCTCGTCGGCAATGTTGTTGACGGCAAACAGCGCTGACCGCGCCTTGGGTTGCGCCACGAACGTGCCCACGCCCTGCATGCGCACCAGCAGCCCTTCCGACGTCAGTTCCCGCAGCGCGCGGTTGATCGTCATGCGGCTGAATCCCAGTTCATCGACCAGTTCGCTTTCCGACGGAACGCGGTAGTGCGCCGGCCATGCGCCGCTGCGTATCTGTTGCGCGATCATCTGCTTGACCTGCGCATAAAGCGGGGCGGGAAGGGCATTGGCCTGGGCGGGTAATCTGGGAGGGGAAGCGGCCACGGGAATTCCTGTTGTGCGCTGCAAGGCGGTGTCAATCGGTCAGCGTCAAGTATAGACAGGTACAGATGTCCTGCGGCCCGGCCGCGCGTCGGGATGGGGCGACGAGCCTGTCGCCCCATCCCAGAAGCACCCGGGGCAGCGCCCCGGCAGTGGACGGACGGCGTCGGATTCCTTATACTCCCCCCCTGTATCGTTTTCGGAGCCTGCCGTGCCGCATTCGCCGGAAGAGAAAAAGCGTGTCGTCACCCGCCTGCGCCGCATCCAGGGGCAGGCGTTAGCATTGGAACGCGCGGTAAACGCTGGCACGGAGTGCGGGGCCCTGCTGCAGCAGCTGGCCGCGTTGCGCGGCGCCGCCACCGGCCTGATGGCCGAAGTGCTGGAAAGCCATCTCCGGGAAACCTTCCTGCAATCCGCCCAGGGCGGGCCGCAAGACGCCGCGATCGATGCCGAAGCCGAGGTCGATCAGCTGATGCGCATCGTCCGTTCCTATTTGAAATAAGCCCGACATTCGTGGAGTAACGCTATGAAATCACGCGCAGCAGTCGCATTCGGACCCGGCAAACCGCTGGAAATCGTTGAAATCGACGTCGCGCCGCCCCAACGCGGCGAAGTGCTGGTGCAGATCACGCACACCGGCGTCTGCCACACCGACGCCTTCACCCTGAGCGGCGACGACCCCGAAGGCCTGTTTCCCGCCGTGCTGGGCCATGAAGGCGCCGGCATCGTCGTGGAAGTCGGCGAGGGCGTCACGTCCCTGAAGCCGGGCGACCACGTCATCCCGCTCTACACGGCCGAATGCCGCGAGTGCAAGTTCTGCCTGTCCGGCAAGACCAACCTGTGCCAGAAAGTGCGCGCCACGCAGGGCAAGGGCGTCATGCCCGACGGCACCTCGCGCTTCAGCTACGAAGGCAAGCCGCTCTACCATTACATGGGCTGCTCGACGTTCAGCGAATACTCCGTCGTGAACGAAATCTCGCTGGCCAAGATCAACCCGGCCGCGCCGCACGAAAAGGTCTGCCTGCTGGGCTGCGGCGTGACGACCGGCCTGGGCGCCGTGCACAACACCGCGAAGGTCAAAGAGGGCGATACCGTCGCCGTGTTCGGTCTGGGCGGCATCGGCCTGGCCGTGATCCAGGGCGCGGTGCAAGCCAAGGCCGGCCGCATCATCGCCGTGGACACCAACCCGAACAAGTTCGTGCTGGCAAGCGCCATGGGCGCCACTGACTGCATCAACCCCAAGGACTACGACAAGCCCATCCAGGATGTCATCGTCGAACTCACGGACGGCGGCGTGGATTTCTCGTTCGAGTGCATCGGCAACGTGCACGTGATGCGCGCCGCGCTGGAATGCTGCCACAAGGGCTGGGGCGAGAGCATCATCATCGGCGTGGCCGGCGCCGGTCAGGAAATCAGCACGCGTCCGTTCCAGCTGGTTACCGGCCGCGTCTGGCGTGGCTCCGCCTTTGGCGGCGTCAAGGGCCGCACGCAACTGCCGGGCATGGTGGAAGACGCCATGAGCGGCAAGATCGACCTGGACCCGTTCGTGACGCATACGCTGCCGCTGGAGCGCATCAACGAGGCGTTCGACCTGATGCATGAAGGCAAGTCGATCCGCACCGTGATCCACTTCTAAGCCCGCCTTCCCACAGGCGGCACCCGACAGGCCCGGCGCGATGCGCCGGGCCTGTTTTTTTGTGACACGGACAAGACAGCGCGACGCCCGCGCATGACAACCCTGTCATTCATCTTGACGTCATCTTCGGCCGCAACCATTCGCCCTTCCAATAACGAGGGATCACACGAATGATTACGTGGAAGAGGAATGCAGGCGCCGCGATGCTGAGCGCCCTGTTGCTGGCCGGTTGCGGCGGCAGCGATGACGACGACGACGAGACGTCCAGCCCGGCGCCGGAACAGCCCGCGCCCGAGCAGCCCGCCGCCAGCCGGCCGATGGAACTGACGATCCTGCACATCAACGATCACCATTCCAACCTGGACAGCAAGAAGAAAGACCTGAAGCTCAAGAACGCCGCCGGCGCGGCGGTGGCCGTGAACGTGGAAGTCGGCGGATTTCCGCGCGTGACGGGCGCCTTCAACGCGCTGTCCGCGCAGTCGGCCAACGTGCTGAAACTGCACGCGGGCGACGCCAATACCGGCACGCTGTACTTCAACCGCGCAGGCGAAGCCGGCGAGGCCGACGCGGCCATGATGAACACGGTGTGCTTTGACGCGATGACGCTCGGCAACCATGAGTTCGACAAGGGCGACAGCGGTTTGAAGCGCTTCATCGACCTGTTGCATGCCGGCGCCTGCCAGACGCCGCTGCTCAGCGCCAACGTCACGTTCGCCGCCGCGTCGGCGCTGAATCCGTCGCGGGCGCCCGGCCTGGTCAAGCCTTCCATCGTGCTGCAGCGCGACGGCCAGCCGATCGGCATCGTCGGCCTGACGATCGCCAACAAGACGCAGCAATCGTCCAGCCCGGACGTCGGCACGCTGTTCTCGGATGAAACGGCGGCGGCGCAGGTGCAGATCGACGAACTGCGCGCCAAGGGCGTGAACAAGATCGTGGTGATGAGCCACGTCGGCTACGGCTATGACAAGCAGATCATCCCCAATCTGAGCGGCGTGGACGTGGTGGTGGGCGGTGACTCCCACACGTTGCTGGGCCCGGACGCGATGACGGCTTACGGCGTGGGTTCGCCGGCGGGCGCCTACCCCACCGTGCTCCAGAACAAGGACGGCAAGCGCGTGTGCCTGGTGCAGGCCTGGGAATATTCGCAAGTGGTCGGCGAACTGAAGGTCAGCTTCGACGCCAACGGCGACGTCACGGCCTGCGCCGGCACGCCGCACGTGCTGATGGGCGACGCGTTCACGGTGGCCGGCGCTGCGCCCGCCCCCGCCGACAACGCCGCCATCCTGGCCGACGTGGCGGCCAGCGGCTTCCTGCGCATCCAGCAACCCGACGCGCAGGCCACGACTGTGTTGCAGCCGTTCAAGGCCCGCGTCGACGCCTTCAGCGCCAGCCTGGTGGCCTCGGTGCCGCAGGAACTGTGCTCGCGCCGGGTGCCGGGCGGTCCGGGCTCGCGCGACTACGGTCGCTCCAGCGCCGCATGCAACACGCTGGGCAGCGTCAGCCTGCGCGGCGGCGACATCCAGCAGCTGGTGGCGCAAGCCTATCTGGAGGTCGCCAACGCCAATTACGGCGGCGCCGATATCTCGTTGCAAAGCGGCGGCGGCGTACGCGTGCCCTTGCTGGGCAACGTGACGGCCGCCAACGTCATCGAAGTGGTGCCGTTCGGCAACATGCTCTGGCGCCTGGAGGTCACGGGCACCGAGGTCAAGAGCATGCTGGAAGACGGCATGCAGGCCGTCTACGGCCCGGGCGGTTCCACCGGCCCGTACCCGTATGCCGGCGGGTTGCGCTGGGACGTGAACGCGGCGCAGGCCCAGGGCAGCCGCGTGACGAACATCGAAGTGCGGGACGCCGCCAGCGGCAACTGGTTGCCGCTGGACGCGGCGCGCACCTACAAGCTGTTCGTGCTGAGCTTCAACGCCACGGGCGGCGACGGCTACAAAACCCTGGCCAACGTCCCCGCCGCGCGGCGTCAGGACATCGGCGTGCTGGATGCCGACGTGCTGCAAAGCTATATCGACAAGCAGGCCAAGGACCCGGTATCCGGCCTGCCGGTACTGAACCTGCTGCCCTTCAGCCTGTACAGCACCAAAACGTACAGCGAGTGACCGCAGCGCCGCTGACCTGAGCGCAGGGTCTTTATTGCGCTAACCGGACGGGGGGGGGATTATGCAAGAAAATACTTGCATAATATGAGGGCCGTCGTTT
>NZ_JBHFII010000029.1:25001-55377 GCF_057334215.1 Achromobacter maghribensis
ATATTTTGTGGGCCGTCTTTTGAGTTCATCCACTGCTATCTGGCTGTTCCTGTCCGTCCAGGCCCTGGGGCTGGCCTTATGGCTGACCCTTGCCGCGCTGAACAACCGGCGCGATTTCGCCGGCGCGGCAGCCGCGGTCGGTGCCACGATGGCGATGCTGCCGCTGACGCAGGAGCCGCGCATCCCCACGCCCTTGCTCAGCCGCGCGCAACGCGCCCCGGGACTGCATCGGGCGGCACTGGGGCTGTTGCTGCTGGTCCAGACCGCCGGCGCCGCCCTGGCCTGGGCCGGCTGCTATGCGCTGATGATCCAGGGCGATCTGGCAGCGGCCCGCCCCTGGCTGAACGGCGCGCTGGCCGCCCTGTCTGCGTGCCTGCTGGCCATGCATCTGAGCGGCTTGTGGTTTGGTTACTGGATCCGCCAGGACACGCTGCAACTGACGCACATCGCATTGCTGCTGTGGTCGTGCCTGATGTTCCTGGCCTTCAATCTGGCGGCGTGAACGTCCGGCGTGCCCGACCGTCGTTCAGGACGTCAGCCGCAGCTGGCTCCGCGCGCCCGTGGGGCGTTCGAGGTAGACCTCTTCGGTTCGCCCGACAAACTGCGCCAGCGAAAACTCCCGCTGCGCCGTGTTGCGTGCGTCGATGCCCATCTGCGTCACCAGGCTGCGATTCTGCAGGATCTCGACCAGGGTCTTGAACACGCTGCTCACGGAACCCGGCGGCACCACCCAGCCATTGCGGCCGTCCGTGACATTCTCGGTCAGGCCGCCCACCTTGCTGACGATGACGGGTTTGCCGGCGGCCATCATTTCTCGGCAGGCAAACGAGATCGTTTCCAGCCTTGACGACAGCACGAAGCCCACGTCCAGCGCGGACAGGAACGGGCGCACGTCTTCCAGCAGGCCCGTGAACACCACCTGGTGCGTCATGCCCAGCTCGGCCACGCGCTGGCGTTGACCGTCGTCGGGCTCCTTGCCGGCGATCAGGACCACGACCTGATCACGCAGGGGATCGGGCAGCAGCGACACGGCTGCCACCATGTCCAGCCAGTTCTTGTAGCTGGCGGTGCCGGCGTTGCTGCCGATCACCAGCCGGCGCCGCATGGCGGCGGGCAGCAGCGCGGCACGCGCCTGCTCTGCGTCGCGCGCGCTGGCCGGCCGGAACTGCGTGGTATCGACACCGTTATGCACCACCCGCAGGTCCTCGTCGCGGAATACCGAGTCCTTCATGCGGCGGAACGTATGCCCGCAGACGCAGATGACGCGGTTCGTGCCCCACTTGGCACGCATGCGCACGCCCAGGCTGTTGGCGGTGCGGTCGGTGTGCTGGGTCAGCACGATGAACGGACGCTTGGCGCCCATGCCCATCGTGGCCAACATGCACAGACGATGGTCGGCGGATCCGTTCACATGGATCACGTCGAACTGTTCTTTGCGCAGCAGTGCGCGCAGGCGGCGCAGCGCCGTCAATTGCTGGAACGGCCGGCCCTTGAATTCCAGGTCGATCGATTGCACGCCGGGCAAGGCGTCGGCCTCGGCCAACAAACGGCTGCTGCGAGGCGCCGCAACGGTGATCTGCGCGCGCTGGCGCAACATGCGCGCCAGCGACATGACATAGGTCGTGTGCCCGCCGCCGTCGCCCTGGTGAAAGTTGGTGTAGAGAATCTTCATGATGTCAGGCTCGAAAGCAAATGCGGGGAAAGCGGGGAAGGCGGGGATTCCGCCTGATTGAGCAAACAGCTCCAATGGCGTTTTTCGAACACGTCGTCGCCCAGGCGGCTGTCCGGCGACAAGTTGTAGACCTTGACGCCGCGCGCGCTCAGCAGCTGGCTGGCCTGGCGGAACGCGGGTTCGATATGGCCGGCGAATTGGCGGTCCAACGCCGTGGCAAGCTGCGCGCCCGCGTTTTCGTAGAAGCGCGGCCCGGCGCTGGCGGTCAGGTCCAGCCCATGCACGTACAAGCTGCGGGCGCCCATCCAGGCCAGCAACTGCAAGCCGGTGTACGCGACCGTGCCTCCGCCGAACAACCCGCGTGCGGGGTTCAGGCTGAAACCGTGCGCGTGCTGCGGGTGATGGGCGTCGAACAGCACCAGTTCAGGGTCGCCGGCCAATTGCGCCTCAAGGGCTTCGGGGCTTGCCCGTGGCTGTAGCGCCCGTTGATGCACTTCTTCGAACAAGACCATGCGGCAGCGGATGTCGTCCGCCGCGAACAGGAATGCAATCCAGCGGTATACCTCGGCCGTCACGAACAGCAGCAGGTCTTGCGACAGCACTTCGGCCACCAGGTCGCGCCGCCGTTTGACGAATCCGGCATCCAGCATCGCGTAGTAGTCAAAGCGCAGCGAGGGGTGCTGGCGGCGCAGCGCGATGGAACCGTTGACGCCCATGACGGCGCGAAGATGGCATTGCGCGTAGTCGATCTGCGCGACCGACGGACCGCTCAGGATCAAGTGCGCATCGCCTTCGATATTGCGCGGCACGTCGTCCATCGGCAAGGTCGCGGGACCTTTCACGCCCACCAGCTCACATCCCACCAGCCGTTCATCGCCATCGCGCCGAATTTTCACCAGGGGCCACAGCGTCTCGTTGTGCCGATAGGCCGCGGGGCGCGTATAGCGGTAAAAATATCGAAAGCCCTTGGTCAAGGGACGCGAGCGCAGCAGGCGGGGAACGAGGGCAAAACGGGGCATGAACGGTGCCGCGGAAAACGCGGCGAAACCTTACGAGCGCCTGATTCTACGCAGGCCCCCGCGTCAGCGGCCGGTTAGAAACATTTGAGATGTAACCGCATTGGTGGGCGCTGTTCCCGCCCTTTTTTTGTGGGTTTTTGGCGGACGCGTCGGGGGTGTCCCACATTCCGGAACAAAGCGAAATCACGCGCCCGTATTCGCACCATTTCCGTGCATGGACACCCTTTCCGCTATACCCCCGGCTTGGGCGCGGCGCCGGCCGCGCCCGTACTTTCCATTACGTTTTGCGCCAAAGCGATAGGGTATTGAAAGCGAATCACGCGGCGCCGCGAGGCCAAAGCACGGGAAAGAGCGGATGCGCCATTGGCGCGCCCGCGGCCAAGGAGTCGGCCAAGCCCGGAAACTCGGGCGAGGTCCGCCAGGGACGCGGCGCATGCCGCATGTCTTCGCCCAGGAAACGCAGTGAAAACGCGCGCCGGCGCCGGTTCCCGGCCACGCCGCCTGCGGCATGCAGGGTCAGCATATGGAAGAACACGGCGTCGCCGGGTTGCAGTTCCCAACCCAGGATGTTCCAGGCCGAACGGTCCGCTTCGATATCCGGCAAATTCGCCAGGCTGCCTTCGGGGAACCAGCTTGCCTGGTTGTCCAGGAACGTGCGCGGCATCAGCCACGGCCCCCGGTGCGACCCGGCCACGAATTCCAGCGTGGACGCCCGTGCCACGGGGTCCACCGGCATCCACATGCTGCAGTTCTGTTGGCCTTCCACGTTGTAGTAGGGCTGGTCCTGGTGCCAGGGCGTTGGCTGGCGCGTGTTCGGTTCCTTGACCAGAAGATGGTCGTGATAAAGGCGCGCGCTTGGGCAGCCCATCAACTGCGCGGCGACAGACCCGACGCGGCTCTCGAAGATGAATCGGCGGTAGTCGTCGTTCTCGGTCCAGTTGCAGAAATCCTCGAAGAACCAGCCGGGGTCGTCCGGGCTGCTGGCGACCTTGGCGCGCGGACTGGGCGCGGCCAGGTTCGATTCAATGCCACGCGTCAACAGCGCGACTTCGTCAGGCGTGAACAGCTGGCGCACGCAGACGGCGCCATCTTCCTGAAAGGCTTGGATCATCAAGGCGGGAAGTTCGAATTCATGATGGTTCGACAACATGGGTTCCTCCTGAAAAATCATGGATGCGGGGGTGACGGCGGCGCACCACCGGAACGGTCCGGCCGACACCACAGCCAGTACGCCACGGTCAGCAGGGCCAACCAGCCCGCGCCGACGAAGAGCGCCAGGCGGGTATCCGGAAACACCCCCAGCACGACAAAGATGAAGAGCATGAAGACAATGGCGAAGACCTGTCCGTAAGGCCAGAACGGCACCGGGAAATGCAGCGCGGCGGACTCAGGCCCGCTCAGGCCGCGCCGCATGGCAACCTGCGACAGCAGGATCATCAGCCACACCCAGACGACTGAAAACGTGACCATTGACGCGAAGGCCATGAACAGCCTGTCGGGCAGCAGGTAATTCAGCACCACGCCGCCCAGCAAGGCCACGCCCATCACCAGCACCGTCATCCACGGCACGCCGAAGCGCGACAGCCGGGAAAACACCATCGGCGCCTGGCCGTTGGCCGCCATGCCGTACAGCATGCGCCCGGTGGAGAAGATGTCGCTGTTGATGGCCGATATCACGGCCGATATCACGACCAGGTTCAACACCGAGGCCGCGGAAGGCAGCCCCAATTGGCTGAAAATCTGCACGAATGGGCTGCTGCCGCCGGTGATGCCGGACCACGGGAAAATAGCCATCAGCACCGTCAGCGTCAGCACATAGAACAGCAGGATCCGCAGTGGAACCGAGTTGATGGCCCGGGGGATCATGCGTTCGGGATCGCGGGCTTCGCCCGCCGTCATGCCGATGACTTCGATGCCGCCGAAGGCAAACATCACCACCGAGAACGACGCAATCATGCCCTGCACGCCGTTCGGGAAGAAGCCGCCGTGCCGCCACAGGTTCGAGAACCCGGAGGCATCGGCGGCGCCCGGCTGAACTCCGGCCAGCAGTACCCCAAGCCCCGCCGCGATCATGGCGACGATGGCCACGATCTTCAGCAGCGACAGCCAGAATTCGAGTTCGCCAAAAACCCGCACGGAACAGAGATTCAGCCCACCGATCAGCAGGACGATGCCCAGTACCCATATCCAGCGCGGCGTGTCGGGGAACCAGAAGCTCATGTACAGGCCGAACACGGTGACGTCGGCCAGGCACACCATCAGCATCGAAAACGCGTAGCTCCAGCCGGTCAGGAAGCCCAGATAGGGCCCCAGGTAGCGCGTGGCGTAGTGGCCGAACGACCCGGACACCGGCGTCCTGACCGCCATTTCGCCCAACGCGCGCATCGTCAGGAAGATCGCGGCCCCGCCGATCAGATAGGCCAGCAGGACCGACGGGCCGGCGCGCTGGATCGCGCCCGCCGACCCGTAGAAGAGCCCCGTGCCGATCGCCGAGCCCAGCGCCATGAAACGAATATGCCGCGCGTTCAAGCCGCGCCGCAATGCCGAACCCTCGTGGTTCATATGTCCCCCCGCTTTTATGTTTGTGAACCGCCTTTGCATCAATGTGCACTGCGATCTTCTCCCGAGCCGTGGCCGGAATCCGATAGTCACGCGCAAATAGGACGCATCTGATATCGTTCCCCACATCCCCCAGCTTTTCCGCAACGGACTGATGAACGCCCTTCGCCCTGACTCACCCGCCCTGCAGGACGCCATCGCCGACGCCATCAGCACGGCGACGCGTGGCGCGGGCCGCGTGAATATCCTGATCGCCGGCAAGACGGGCGTAGGCAAGAGCACGCTCATCAATGCCGTGTTCCGTGGCGAACTGGCCAAGACCGGCGCGGGCAAGCCCGTCACCCAGTCCACCCAGGCCTATAGCCGGCCCGGCCATCCGCTCACCATCATCGACACCCGCGGCCTAGAAGTCGGCGACTACGCGCGCTCGCGCCAGCAGCTGGCCGACCTGATCCAGGAGCGCGCCGCGTCCGACGACCAGGACAAGCACCTGCACGTGGCCTGGCTCTGCATCCAGGACAGCAGCCACCGCGTCGAAGACGCCGAGATCGAGCTGTGCGACATGCTGGCCAATGCCGGCATCCCCGTCATCGCGGTGCTGACCAAGGCCCGCAAGGGCAGCCCCTTCGTGGATGAAGCGCGCAAACTGCTGCCGCGCGCCAAAGAGGTGGTGGCGGTGCGCGCGCTGCCGGAATGGATCGAAGAGCTGGATGCCGAGCTGCCGCCAATGGGGCTGGACGCGCTGATCGGCGTTACCGCCGAGTACATCCCCGAAGGGCAGCAGCGCGCCTACGCCAACGCGCTGTCCACGCGCAACAAGAAGGCCCTGGAAGTAAAAAAAAAGCGGGCTGAGATAGAGGTGAATGTTGCAGCGGGATTGGCCGCGTCGGCGGCCGCCGCGCCCATTCCGTTCTCGGACGCGTTCGCGCTGGTGCCGATTCAGGTGGGGATGATCGCCAAGATCGGCATCACCTTCGGCATGGAGCTGGACACCACCGCGATCACGACCCTGGTGACGTCCACGCTGGGCGCATCCGCCGCCACCCTGATCGGGCGCTCGGTCGTGTCGGGCATGCTGAAGTTCATCCCGGGCGCGGGCAGCGCGGTGGGTGGCACCATCGCCGCCACCACCGCCGGCGCCATCACCAAGCTGCTGGGCAACGCCTACGTGGCGGTGCTGTACGACTTTTGCCAGAAGAACCCCGGCAAGGACATCGACATCGGGATGATCGCGCAGGCGCTAAAGCAGCGGGTAAAGCTGTAGCGCTGGCGCGCCTGGGGCTGTAGCGCGGCAGCCCCTGGGCGATCAGAACGCCCTGGCCAGCGCGGCGAAGAACGCGTCGTCGTTGATCTCCACGCGCTTTTTATAGCTGGGCTTGTTTCGCGCGCTAAGGACCACGGCAACGAGCTTGTGCGCCGGATTGATGTGGATGAACTGGCCGTAGATGCCTTCGGCCTGGAAGGCGCCCGCCAGGGCGGGGTCTTTCAATTCCGGCACCCACCACATGTAGCCATACGGGATCTCGGTATCGCCAATGCGGTAAGGCGAGCCTGCCTGCGCGACCCAGTCATCCGGCAGCAGTCGCTCGCCGTCCACCTGTCCGCCGTCCAGCACGAATTGCCCGAACCGCGCGTAGTCGCGCAACGTCGCGTTCATGCCGCTGCCCGAGATCGTCATGCCCCCGGGGCATTCGGCCCACCAGGTGGCGTCGGATTCCATGCCGATACGCGACCACAGGCGGGATTGCAGGTAATCCACCAGCCGCTGCCCCGTCGCGCCTTCCATCACCGCGCTCAGCAAATACGATTCGCCCGTGTTGTAGGCCCAGGCCTGCCCGGCGGGCTGACGCGCGGGCAGGCGTTTCATGAAATCGCGAATGCCGCCCGGCTGCCAGCGGGTCTGGATATCCAGCAACTGGCGGCGCTCGGAAGCCGCGTCGCCGTAATCCTCATTCCACTGCACCCCCGAGCACATGCGCAACATCTGGCGCAACGAGACCTCGCGGTAGACGCCACCCAGCTCCGCGTACCGGGTCACCGGGTCGTCAAGCGAATCAATCAGGCCTTCCTTCAGCGCCACGCCCACCAGCGTGGCCGCCACCGACTTGGCCAGCGAACACGAGTTCCAGCGGGTTTCCGGCGCGATGCCACGCTGGTAGGTCTCGAACGCGACCTGCCCGTCCTTCATGACCAGCAACCCCGCCACGCCATTGACCGCCAGATAGTCGTACAGGTCGAACACGCGCCCCTGATCCTGGATGCGCAGCGCCGGCAGCCCGCCCGCGCGCAGCGGCAGGTCGCGCACGCGCTTGCCGCGCGCCACGGTGTCGGACGCGAACCAACCCGGGTCGCTGGACAGCGCCAGCGTCAGTTCGTCGGGAAGCAGGGTGCCGTCGTAGAACCGCATCAGGTGCGATTTCAGGGCGGGAGTCATGGGCATGGCAGGTTCCGAATTGAATGCATGGAAGGGCGGGACGGCGCGCGGCATGCGCGCGTTAGTCGTCCCGCATCACGAAGTGTCCTGGCGCGACCTCTTGGTAGCGCCGTTGTGGCGGCGTGTAGCCGGGCGGGCGCAGCGTGTGCCGGATCTCGTCCTGCGCCAGACTGCGCGCGGCGCGCGGCCCGCCGGGATCCGCCACCGGCACCGCGTCCAGCAAGCGCCGGGTATAGGGATGGCGCGGATCGTAGAGAACGGCGGCGCGCGAACCGATCTCGACGATTTCCCCCATGTACATCACCGCCACGCGATGGCTGACGCGTTCAACCACGGCCATGTCATGCGAGATGAACAGATAGGCCAGCCCCATGTCCTGCTGCAGCTTCAGCATCAGGTTGATTACCTGCGCCTTGATGGAGACGTCCAGCGCGGACACGGCTTCGTCGGCCACCAGCAGCGACGGGCCCAGCGCCAGGCTGCGCGCGATGCAGATGCGCTGCCGCTGCCCGCCAGAGAACTCCTGCGGATAACGGGCGCCGGCGTCGCTGTCCAGGCCCACGCAGGCCAGGAGTTCAGCCACGCGGGCGCGCAGCGCGTCGCCCTTGCAGACCTTGTTGACGATCAAGGGACTGGCCACCGCTGCCGCGACGGTCTTGCGCGGGTTCAGGCTTGAGAACGGGTCCTGGAACACCATCTGCACATGACGCGCCATGGCGCCGCGGTCGCGCCGCGCCGCCGCGTGGATATCCTGGCCGTTGACCCGCACGTGGCCCGCCGTCGGCGTCAGCAGATTCATGATGCTGCGCCCGATGGTGGACTTGCCGCAGCCGGATTCGCCCACCAGCGCCAGCGTTTCTCCCGGCTGCACGCTGAACGACACATTCTCGACCGCATGCACCATCCCGCGATCCCGCGACAACAGGCCGGAACCCATGCGGTAGCGCATCGTCAGGCCCTGGACTTCCAGCGCCGGCGGGGCGTCCGCGCGCACGGTGTCCACGGTCTCGGCCGCGGGCGTCTTCACGCCTGTCTGCCGATCGATGGCCGGGAACGGCAGCGGGCGTGCCACGGCCTTCATGGCGCCCAGGCGCGGCACGGCCGCCAGCAAGGCCCGGGTGTAGGGCTTGGCCGGCGCATCGAAAATGCGCGCGGTGGGGCCGCATTCAACCTGTTCGCCGCCGCACATCACCACCATGCGGTCCGCCACTTCCGCCACCACGCCCATATCGTGCGTGATGAACAGCACCGACATCCCGTCATCGCGCTGCAATTCGCGGATCAGGGTCAGGATCTGCGCCTGGATCGTGACGTCAAGCGCCGTGGTCGGTTCGTCTGCGATCAGCAGCCGTGGCCGGCACGCCAGCGCCATGGCGATCATGACGCGCTGGCGCATGCCGCCCGACAAGTGGAACGGATAGTCTTTCAGGCGCGTCGCCGCCGCCGGGATGCGCACCTTCTCCAACAGGCGCAGCGCCTCGGCCTGCGCCGCGGCCCAATCCAGGCCCCGGTGCAACATCAGCGATTCGCCCACCTGGAAGCCGATCGTGCGCACCGGGTTCAAGCTGGTCATGGGCTCCTGGAAGATCATGGCAATGTCCGCGCCGCGGATCTTGCGCATGTCGCGCTCGGGCAATGCCAGCAGGTCGCGCCCGTCCAGCAGAACGCTGCCGGACAGTTGCGTGTCGCGCGGGTTCAGCAATCGCATGATGGACATGGCCGTGACGCTTTTCCCCGAACCCGATTCCCCGACGACCGCCAGCGTCTCGCGCGGCGCCACGTCGAAATCGAGCCCGTTGACGACCGTCTTCCACCCGCCCGGCACGCGGAATCGGGTGTGCAGGCCGGCAACGCGAAGCACGGGCGCGTTCACGCGCTCAGCCCCATCGCGGACAAGCGCAGCCAGATCGTCTTGATCTGCTGGTATTGCGCCATGGCTTCCAGCCCCTTGTCGCGGGCCAGGGACCCCGACCGGCGATAGCCGCCGAAGGGCGTCTTGATATCGCCTTCCGTGAAGCCGTTGACGGCGACCGTGCCGCACTCCAGACGGCGGGCGAAGTACATCGCGCGGTCCAGGTCGCGGGTATAGACGGTGGCGTGCAGGCCGTAGTCGGTGCCGTTGGCGATCTGCAGCGCCTGGTCCATGCTGTCCACCGGCAGCACGCCCAGCACGGGCCCGAAGATCTCTTCGCGCGCAATCGTCATGTCCGGACGCAGGTCCGCGAACACGGTGGGGCCCAGATAGTGGCCCCGCCCGTTTGGAACGCCAGCTTCCAGGACGCGCCGCGCGCCTTCCTCGACGCCCTTGGCCACATACGCCTGCACGCGGTTGCGCTGCCCTGCGGAAATCAGCGGCCCCATGTCGGTCGCCGGATCCAGGGGATCCCCGATCACGATCTGCTTGGTGCGGGCGATGATCTTCTCCACATAGGCGTCCTGGCGCGACCGCGCGACCAGCTGGCGCATGTTGGCCGAACAATTCTGGCCGCCGTTCCAGAAAGCGGCCATCACGGCATTGTCGATCAGATCTTCGGTCAGGTCCGCATCGTCGAGCACGATGAAGGGGCTTTTTCCGCCCATCTCCAGCCCCACGGTCTTCAGGTTGCTGGAGCCCGCGTATTGCAGGAACAGCCGCCCCACGTCGGTAGACCCGGTGAACGACACGGAATCGATGTCGGGATGCTGGCCGATCAACCGGCCCGTCGTCTCGCCCGGCCCCGTCAGCACGTTCAGCACGCCTGCGGGGATCCCCGCTTCGATGGCCAGGGCCGCCAGGGACAGGGCGGTCAACGACGTCTCTTCGGCCGGCTTGACGATGACGGAGCAGCCGCTGGCCAGCGCCGGCGCCAGCTTCCACGTCGCCATCAGCAGCGGGAAATTCCAGGGCAGCACTGCCGCGACGACGCCGATGGGTTCGCGCACGACCATTGCGCAGTCTTCCTGGCCGGTCGGCGCAACGTGGCCATAACTCTTGTCCACCAGCTCGCCATACCACTGGAAGATGGCCGGGACCTCTTGCGTGATTTCTCGCAGGCAGTCCCGGATCGGCTTGCCGCTTTCCAGGCTTTCCATGACGGCCAATCTGACGCCGTCGCGCCGGATCAGCGCCGCCAGCTTCAGCAGCGCTTCCTTGCGCTTTTCCGGCGCGCAGCGCGACCAGGCGCCACTGCGGAAAGACCCCCGCGCCGCCGCGACCGCGCGGTCCACGTCCTTCTGTCCGCAGTGGGCCAGCGTGCTCAGCACGGCGCCCGTGGCAGGGTTGACGGTCTCGATCAGCGCGCCGTTGTCGGATGCCGACCAGTCGCCGTCAAGGAAAGCGCGGTCCGGCAGGCGCAGGCCGGCGGCGATGCGCTGCAGTTCTGCATGGCTGGGAGGGGTCAGGGCGGTATCGGACATCATTGCTCCGGGTATCAGATGGCCGCGTAGGGGCGCGAATACGCCCCCCGCAGGAAACGGTCGGCCGAGAACGGCGCGAGGTCTGTCTTGGGTTCGGCGCCGCGGGCCAGCGCGGCCAGCGTGCTGCCCACCGCGGGGCCCAGCCCGAAGCCGTGCCCCGAAAAGCCCGTGGCGATGATCAGGCCGGCGGCCGGCCAGGCCGCGTCGATCACCGGCAGCGCGTCCGGCATCACATCGATGTTTCCGGCCCAGGACTTCACGATGTCCGCCGGCGGCATCCCCGCGAACAATTCCGCGAACCGCTTGCGGTTGTCGCGCACGCGGTGCGTGTTGGGCGCGATATCCGGATCCCGGGGCTTGATCGCCCAATCCGACTTCGGGACGGACAGGCGGGTATACAGATCGTTGACGAAGGGCTTGCCCAACCGGAACGAAAACCCCTTGCGGTTGCGCATCACTTCGCGCACGAAATAGCGCGAGGCGCGCAGCGAATCCAGCGTCAGGTCGATGTCCGTGCCGGCGTCGGTGGCAATGATGCAGGAGCCGTCGGGACGCTGGCGCAGGCCCAGCCCGTACCCCACGAAACAAGGCAGCCCCATGGCGGGCAGGGGCGCCGTCAGCGATACCGTGCTGCGCACGACCTTCTGGGGCAACTGCACGCCCAGCCCCTGCAACAGGCGGAAGGTCTGCGCGCCCGCCGCGCAGATGACGATGGGCGCGCGCACCTGGCCATGTTCGGTCTGCACGCCGCGCACGCTGCCGCCCGCGACGTCCAGGGCGCTGACCCCGCAATCTTCCAGCACCACCGCGCCGGCGCCGACGGCCGCGCGGGCAAATGCCAGGGTCGCCAGCGTGGGTTCGGCCTGGCCATCCGATTCGGCGATGATGCCGCCTTCGGTGCGCGGCGATACCAGCGGAAACCGCGCCGACACTTCGTCGGCGCTTAGCATCCGCGTATCACTGACCCGCCCGCCGGCCTCGGCGAGCCACGCCTCGTAGGACCGCCGCTCGGCCTCGTCCGCGCACAGGAACAGGCAGCCGCTGCGCGTCCAGCCCGTCTCGTGGCCCAGTTCGGCCCGCAGACCCGGCCAAAGCGACAGCGCCTGGGCGGCCAGCGCAAGCTCGGCCGGATCGCGGTACAGCGACCGCACGAACCCCCAATTGCGCCCCGACTGCTGCGAAGCGATGCGGTTCTTTTCCAGCAGCACCACTTTCAAGTTGGCGCGGGCCAGGTACCAGGCGGCGCTGCAACCCATGATGCCGCCGCCGATGATGACGACGTCGGCCGCGGCCGGCAGGGGTTCGCTCCTGTCCAGCAGGCGCGACACCGCGTCCGCCGGCGCATGGCGCAACAGGTTAAGCGGCGACATCGACAATGGCGTCCATATCGATCTCGACCCGGATGGCAGGATCGAACAAGCCGGCCTGCACGGTCGTGCAAGCCGGGTCCACGCCGCGGAACACCTCTGCGTATACGTCCATGACCGCGTCGTAGTCTTCGGGCCGGGCGATGTAGATGCGCACCCGGACCACATCGCGCAGCGACGCGCCCGCCTGCTCGAACGCAAATTGGGCATTGCGGAAAATCTGCTCGGTCTGCGCCCGCGCGCCGTCGGCCAGCACATCGGCCACATAGTCGTAGCCCGTCGTCCCGGACAGGCGGACGTGGCCGTTCAGCGCGACGGCGCGCGCATAGCTGTAAGTGCGTTCATACTCGCTGCCCGAGTAGATGGCTTGCCGGCCGCTGCGTTCACGCTTGTTGTCGTTCATGTCGGTTTTCATCCAGGAGTGCGTCATTGGCGAGCAGGATCGCGCAAAAGGCGTTGCCCCGTCGATGTCAAAAAATCGAGGGCTGGATGCAATTAATAGAACGACGGCGGCGGGCGAGCCGGACCGAGCGCAAAGGAGGGGGGCTGCGCGGTCATGGTTTTCCCGTAGCGTTTTCCCTGGCGCGTGGGCAAGCCCCGACCCGGTGCAGATTATTGCGGTTTCGATTCCATTTATTCGACTCGACACTGTCGAAGGCGTTGGGATTCAATCGGGTCATTCCGGGAACAGCCCGGCGCCGCGGCACGGAACCAGCGGCTTTCCAGATGAAAGGGGAACACAGGATGCAGGTGGATTTTGTCATTGTGGGCGGCGGGATTTCGGGTGCGGCAGCCGCCTACTTCCTTTCTCAGGCCGGGCGGGTGGCGCTGATCGAACAGGAGCCGCATTTCGGCTTCCATAGTTCGGGCCGTACCGCCGGCCAGTTCACCGTCGGCATTTCGGCCGACCAGATGCGCGCCATGGCCGCTGCCAGCCGGGCGTTCTTCCAGGCGCCGCCGGCGGGCTTCACCGACCTGCCCCTGATCGAGCAACGCGGCAGCCTCACGTTGGGCCGCCACAGCCAGAAAGCCGTGCTGGACAAGCTGCACGAGCGCATCGGACAGGCGGGCGGCACCGCCGAATGGGTGGACCGGCAGCAGGCCTTGGCCCTGTTTCCCGCGCTGCTGGCCGACAAGTTCGACCTGGGCGTCCATGAGGCCGACGCGCAGGACATCGACGTCAATACCCTGCTTCAGGCCTATCTGAAAGGCGCCAAACGCAACGGCGCGGTGCTGGCGACCAATGCGCCGGTGCAGAGTATCGAGCGCCACGAAGGCAACTGGCGCATCCGCACGCAGGACGAGGACTACACCGCCGGCGTGATGGTCAACGCAGCGGGCGGCTGGGCCGACGCCATCGCCCGCATGGCGGGCGTGGCGCCCGTGGGCATCACGCCGTACAAACGCACCGCCTTCACCTTCCCGTTGCTACCGGGCTCGGAAGGCGCGCGCTGGCCGCATGTGTGCAACGCGGACTACCAGTGGTACGTCAAGCCGGAACACGGTTGCTTCATGGGTTCGCCCGCCGACGCGCAGCCGGTTGCGCCCGGCGAGGTCTATCCGGACGAACTGGACGTGGCGCAGGGCATCTACAACATCGAACAGGAAACGGCGTTGCGCGTTCCGCGCCCCATCAGCGTCTGGGCGGGCGTGCGCAGCTACGTGCGCGACCGTAACCCGGTCTGCGGCGCGCGCGCCGACAGCCCTGGCTTCATCTGGTACGCCGCCCTGGGCGGTTGCGGCGTGCTGACCTCTCCCGCGATGGGGCAGGCGGTGGCGGCGCTGGCGCAAGGCCAGGCGCTGCCCGATGCGCTGCGCGCGCAAGGCCTGACGCCCGAGGCGCTGTCGCCCGACCGCGCCACGCTTGCATCCGACTGATTCCGGCTTAGACCAACCAGCACAACCACAACGGGGAAACGGAAGCCATGATCCACCATAAGCTCTCCAAACGCGACTTCCTGAAATTGTCGGCCACCGCCGGCACGCTGCTGGCGGCGCCCGCCTGGGCGCAATCGGCGCCGACGCCGCCCGCCGCGCCGCGCGGCCAGGTGATCGCCGGCATTTCACAAGAACCCACGGTATTCAATCCGCTGATGCCGGGCAGCGAAGTCGACCAGGGCGTCTGGTGGCAGCTGTTCAGCCCCTTGTGGTTCATCGACGGGCAAGGCAATACCGTGCCGGACCTGGCGCGCGAGGTGCCGTCGGTTGCCAACGGCGGGCTGTCGGCCGACGGGCTGGTCTGGAAAGTGAAGCTCCGTGCGGGCGCGACCTGGCACGACGGCAAGCCGTTCACCGCGCGCGACGTGAAGTACACGCTGGAATTGATCAATAACCCGGTGTTCCGCGCCCGCAACCGCGTCGGCCATTCCCTGGTGCGCGACATCACCGTGGTCGCGGACGATGAGATCCACTGGCGCATGGAAAGCAGCTTCACGCCCTACATGTCCGTGTTGTCCCAGACCTTCATGGTGCCGGAGCACATCCTGGGCGCGGCCACCGATCCCAATACCGCGCCTTACAACCAGGCGCCCATCGGCACCGGCCCCTTCCGCTGGGGCGCGCGCCGCGCCGGCGACCACATCCAGCTGGAACGCAACCCGGCCTACCATGGCCAGGGCCCCTATCTGCTGCGGGTGATCTTCAAGTACATCCCCGACCAGACGATGCTGTATACGCAGTTCCGTAGCGGGCAGATCGACTATTTGGGCTTGTCCGGCATTCAGCCCAGCTTCGAACAAGAAGCGGCCAAGCTGCGCGGCGCGCGCATCATGCCGGTACCCACCCCATTCATCGAGCACGTCGCGTTGAACCTGGGTTTCGCCCCGTTCGCGGACAAGTCCGTGCGCGAAGCTCTGTACCTGGGCATGAACAAGGAAGCACGCATCAAGGCCATCTATCAGGGCCGGCCGCTGCCGACGGAATCCTATGTGCCCAAGGGCCACTGGGCCTACAACGACGCACTGCCCGCGCACCGCTACGACCCGAAGGCCGCCCGCGCTTTGCTGGATGCGGCTGGCTGGGTGCCGGGCAGCGACGGCATCCGCGTGAAGAACGGCCAGCGCCTGGCCTTCTCCAATTCCACGACGGCGGGCGCGCAGGCGCGCGAGCAATCCCAGCAGTTGCTGATGCAGGACTGGCGGCAGATCGGCGTGGAGATGACCATCGAAAACATGCCCGCCGCCGTCATCTGGGGCAATTTCTGGCAGAAGTCGCAATACCAGTCGGTGATGGTGGCGTCCAACTTCCTCCAGGGCAGCGACCCCGACGTGACCGCGCGCTTTTCCAGCGCGTCGATTCCCGCCAAGGGCGGTAGCGGCCTGAACACCTACCAATACCAGAATCCCGAAATGGACCAGCTGCTGTTGCAGGGCACCCGGGAATTCAACCAGGACGAGCGCAAGCGCATCTATCATCGGATCCAGGAGATCGTCAGGAGCGACCTGGTGCTGTTGCCCGTTTCCCAAACGGTCATCATTGAAGCCGTCAAGGACAAGCTCGTCGGCTACGAAAACAATATCAACAGCTCATCCAACTGCTGGAACATGCGCAGCTGGTATTGGGCAAGCTGACGGGCCGGAACCTCCAGATGACCCAATACCTGCTTAAGCGCGGTGGCCAATCCCTGGTGCTGCTGCTGTTGGTTTCGCTGATCGGCTTCGGCATCCTGTACCTGTCGCCCGGTGGCCCGCTGTCGCAGTTGGCGCAATCGTCGAACATGGCGCAAGAGGATATCGACCGCCTGACCCGCAGCATGGGGCTGGACCGCCCCTTCCTGATCCAGTACGGAGACTGGTTGCTGCGCATGGTGCGTGGCGACTGGGGCGCGTCGTATCGGGACGGCATCGGCGTGCTGGCTACCATCGGATCGCATATCGGGGCGACGTTGTCGCTGATGGCGGTGTCCACCGTCATCGCCGCGCTGCTGGGCGGCATGATCGGCATCTGGGGCGCGGTCCGCCGGCATTCACTGATGGACGCGCTGTCGTCGGTGGGCGCGATGATCGCGTTGTCCATCCCGACATTCTGGTTCGGCCTGATGGCGATCTACCTGTTTTCCATCAAGCTGGGCTGGCTGCCGGCCGGCAATCAGCAGACGTTCGGCGACGGTTCGTTTCTGGACCTGGCGCACCACATGATCGCGCCGGTCATGGTGCTGGCGCTGGTCGAGACCGCGGTATGGGCGCGCTTCATGCGTTCGTCCATGATCGAGACGCTGGAGCAGGATTACATCCGCACGGCACGCGCCAAGGGCGCGGGCGGCCGCGCCATCATCCTGTCGCACGCGTTGCGCAATGCGCTGCTGCCCATGATCACCCTTGTCGGGCTGCAATTCCCCACCTTGCTGGGCGGCGCGCTGATCACCGAAACGGTCTTCAGCTGGCCCGGCATGGGCCGGCTGTTCTTCGATTCGCTTGAGTACCGCGACTACCCCGTGGTGATGGGAATTCTGATGCTGTCCGCCATCATGGTGATGCTGGGCTCGCTGCTGGCCGATGTGCTGTACGCCATCGCCGACCCTCGTATCCGGATGGATTGAGCATGATGAAAGCTCCTGGAATTTCCGAAACGGCTGCGGCGGGCGCGCCGTACTGTCCACCGGGCGGCCTGCGTGCCGGCTGGCGCCGCGTGACCCGCCACAAGCTGGCGGCGGCCGGCGCCGCCACCCTTGTCCTGATGATCCTGCTGTGCTTCGCGGGGCCGCTGGTCCTGCGGCTGGACGCCAGCTATATCGACGTGCTGAACCGCTTTGCCCCGCCGCTTACCGGCGGCCACCTGCTGGGCACGGACGAACTGGGGCGCGACGTGCTGGCCCGCCTGATGGCCGGCGGGCGGATCTCGCTTGTGATTGGATTCGCGGCCATGCTGATTTCGGTGGTGATCGGCACCCTTGTGGGAATGGTCGCCGGCTACCGGCGCGGTTTCGTGGGCGCCCTGTTGATGCGCTTTGTCGACGCCATGCTGGCGTTCCCGACCATCTTCCTGATCCTGGCCCTGGCCATGCTGGTCAAGCCGGGCATTGTCTCGACGACCATCCTGATTTCGGCCACCTGCTGGATGGAAGTGGCGCGTTTGGTCGAAGGCCAGTACCGGTCGCTGCGCAACACGGAGTACGCCGCCGCGGCCCGGACCGCAGGCGCTTCGGGCCTGCGCATCATGGTGGTCGAACTGCTGCCCAATGCCATGGGCCCGATCATCATCGTCGCCACGCTGAACGTGGCGCGCGCCATCCTGCTTGAATCCTACGTCAGTTATCTGGGCTATGGCATCCAGCCGCCGGTCGCCAGCCTGGGCAACATGCTGAACAACGCCCAGATCTACCTGACATCGGCGCCCTGGCTGGCGATCGTGCCCGGCGTGGCGATTGCGCTGACCGTGACCAGCGTGAATTTCATGGGCGAAGGGCTGCGCAATATACTCGAGCCGCGCAGCCAGTGACGATTGCCACGGGCGCGCCAGCCGGTACCCCCTGATCCGAGCCGAGCCTAACCCCCAAGCCCTGGAGAATGGGATGCACCGACGCCTGCCCTCGCTGAACGCGCTACGCTGCTTTGAAGTCGTGGCGGCCCATACCAGCGTCAAGAAGGCCGCCCAGATCCTGAATGTCAGCGAAAGCGCAGTCAGCCGCCAGGTGCGCATCCTGGAAGAACAATTGGGGCAAACGCTGTTCCTGCGCACCCACAGCGGCCTGGAGATCACCGAGGCCGGGCGCAAGCTGGCCACCACGGTGAAAGAAGCGTTCGACCATATCGCCAACGCCATCGACCCCACGCACACCGACCAGGACATCGTCACGCTGCGGGTGATCCCCACCTTCGCGCTGCGCTGGCTTTTCCCCCGGCTGCGGCGCTTCCACGAGCAGTACCCGATGATCAAGGTCGTGGTCCGCACGCGGCTCAACGACATGACGGCCGACGAGACGGATTCCGACTTGGGGATCCGTTACGCGCTGGGCAATTTTTCGCACGAAGACGCCACCGAGCTCTACGCCGAATGGATCGTGCCGGTGTGCGCGCCCGGCCATATCGATGCGGCCGACCCCGAGCGCGGCTTGCAGGAATCCACGCTGCTGCATCCCCTGCCGGACCACCAGGACTGGATCACGTGGTCCGAGAAGACCGGCATCGACCTATTCACCCGAGGCGGCCTGGATTTCGACGCGCTGGACATGGCGTTGAGCGCCGCCGAGGCCGGCCTGGGCGTGGCCATCGCGGACGTCGTGCTGGCCGATCAAGCCATCCGGGATGGCCGGGTCGTCGTGCCGCTTCGCCGCGCGGTGCCGACCGGCGTGTCGTATTACCTGGTGCGCCAACCCGCGCTGCGCCATCGCAGGCAGGTCAAACTGGTGGAAGACTGGATCGTCAGCGAGCTGGTGGAATCCAAGGCCATCATCGCGTCCTACGCCTAGCGCCTGTCGCGCTGCGGAAACCCCGCTCGGCGCGCCCCCACCAACCGGCGTCAAACAGGGGCCGACCCCGCATTACGGGCCCCAACCTGGCGCCGACAAGCCTATACTTTTCTCACCATCGGGCGCGCTGCGACGCGCCATCGGCCCGATGCCCTCCACGCCGCGCGTCGGATGTTCCATCACGCAAGCCGCCCTTGGCGCGCTGCGTCGGGAGAACGCCATGACCCGTAAATACATCGACTGCCGCGAGTACCCGAGCGAGATGAACTGCTCGGTGGCGCTGGCGGCGGATTCCGACGATGAATTGCTGGAAGCCGCCGTGCAGCATGCCACCACGGTGCATAAGCACACGGATTCGCCGGAACTGCGCACGCAGCTCAAAGGCCTGTTCCATGACGGCTCGCCGCCGGCGGAAGCGCCGGCCCGAGTTTGAGGTTTGACGGCACGGGGGCTATTCCGGCGGAATGTCCTCGGGCCTCACCGCCCGGCCCAACAACCATCCCTGGCCGACGGCCGCCGGTTGGCGCGCCGACAGATACTGCGCCTGGGCTTCGGTTTCGATGCCTTCGACGATCAGCCCCACGCCCAACGCGCGCGAGATATCGATGACATGGTCAATGATGAGCGTGCCCGCCGGTTCCGCGCCGATGGCCTGCGTGAAACGACGGTCCAGTTTGATGGCGTCGGCCTGCATTTCCGCCAGGTAGTTCAGGTTGGAATTTCCGGTGCCGAAGTCGTCGATCAGTATGCGGAACCCCTGGCGTTGCAAGGTCCGGATGATGCCCCGCACGTGGCCGTCCGACAGCGGCGAACCTTCGGTGATTTCCAGCGCCACGCGCGGCGGGGCAATGCCTTGTTCGTTCACCGTGCGCAGCAGGAAATCGGGGTAGGCATCGTCCTGAAGGTCTTCCGCCGACACGTTGATGCTGACGTAGAAACCGGAGGCGTCCCGTAGCCGGCCGGCAAGATCCTGCAGCGCTTGCTGCGTCACCACGCGGGACAACTCGCGGCCCAGGCCCATCTCTTCGGCCAACGGCACGAACAGCGCTGGCGGCACCGCCGATCCGTCGCGCGCCCGCCAGCGCGCCAGCGCCTCGACGCCGACCAGGCGGCGCGTCGACAGCTCGCGCAGCGGCTGATAGCGCACTTGCACGCCGCCGCGGCGGATGGCTTTGCGCAGCGCGGCCCGCTCGCTCTTGGACTGCTGGCGCCACAACACACACAGGCCGGCCAGCAAGCCCCCTGCGAGCGCGCCCGTACACGCCAGGATCAGCGCGGGCAGCGTGAACCAGTCATGCGAGCTGACGCGCGACACCGCGCACGTATCGGAGGTTGCGGGCGGGGCGCATTCCGCGATCAGGCGCTCGGCCCGCAAACTGTTTTCAGACGGGCTGCCGCCGCGATAGAGCGCCAGGCCGTCCGTGCGGCCAAAGCGGCGGAAAACATGCGCGCCGTCGCGGGTCATCACCAGGGCATCGATTCCTGAACCGGGCTCCGGAAACCCATCGAAGGCGCCCGGCGCCGTGAACACGATCACGTCGTTGCGTGCCGCCATGTCCCCGATGATGCGGCGGTCGATGATATTGGCGGCCCCGGTCCACAAGGAGGTTCCGCTGCGTGTGGTGAAGGTGGCGGGGGGCAGGGGGTGGGGCGCGGCCAGCACGCCCCACGCAGCGGAACACACCAGCATGCCGTCGCTCAGGCGGCCGATGTCACGCAGGAACGTGGCATTGAACAGCAGCACCCGCAACGTGGCCACGTCGGACTCCGAACACAGGTCGGCGCTATGCGTGGCTGCCTGGATGAGGCGTTGGCTTTCCTGGGTCACTCGCACGGCTTGCGACAGCAACCGCGTATTGTGCCGGGCAAGCCTGTCGTCGACCTGGTTGACTTCGATCAGACGTCCGGTTGCCAGTCCCGCCAGGAAACCCAGCGTCGACATCGACAGGACTACAGCCGCAATTCGGAAACGTGACATCAAGGAAGGGGACGCTGGCACCGCGCGTATCCAAGACGGAGAACAGCGCGTAAGGCAATGTAACCGCAACCCGCCCTTCCACCCAGAAAAAAACGCCCACCATCGGCAACGGGCGTCTTTTTTTGGCGAAAACCGCCCGAGCCTAGCGTTGCGCCAGGGCGGGCTGGCCGCTGCGGGCCGTGCGCACCACGTTGAACAGGTTCTTGGGGTCCTGCAATTGCGGCGCCACTTCAATGCAAGCGCCGATGCCGTGCCGGGCCGCGCTATCGCGCAGCCAACGCAGGGCAGAAAAGTCTTCCAGCGCGAAGCCGACCGAGTCGAAGATGGTCACGTCGGCAGCGCTTTGACGGCCGCCGCGCTGCCCGGTCAGGACACGCCACAGCTCCGTCACGGCGAAATCAGCGGGCATCTGTTGCAGATCGCCTTCAATACGCGTCTGTGGTTCGTATTCGACAAATACCGGCCCCATGCGCAGTACGTCGGCATGCAGTTCCGTCTTGCCCGGGCAGTCGCCGCCCAAGGCATTGATGTGCATGCCGGGCTTGACCATGTCGGCCGTCAGAATGGTGGCGTAGGCCTTGTCGGCCGTTACCGTGGTGACGATGTCGGCGCCCTGCACGGCCTGGGCCGTGCCGTCGAAACGCACCACGCGCAGGGACGGCGCGACGGCGGCCAGATTGCTTTCCAGCTTGCGCGTGGCCTCGGGGTCCACGTCATAGACGTGCAGCGCGTCGATGCCAAGGATGTAGTGGAACGCCAACGCCTGGAATTCGGCCTGCGCGCCGTTGCCGATCAGCGCCATCGTGCGGGAATCCGGCCGGGCCAGAGCGCGCGCGGCCAAGGCAGAGGTCACGGCGGTGCGCAAGGCGGTGGTCAGGGTCAGTTCGCTGATCAGCAGCGGTTCGCCCGTGCTGACTTGCGCGAGGGCGCCGAAGGCCATCACGGTCGAAAGACCGGCCAGCGGGTTGCCGGGGTGGCCGTTCACGAACTTGAAGCTGTAGAGCTCGTTGTCGGCGGTGGGCATCAGTTCGATGACACCGGCGGCGGAATGGCTGGCCACGCGTGGGCATTTATCGAATTCCTGCCATCGCAGAAAATCGGCCAGCACATAGTCCAGCAGGTCGGTGAAGACCTTGCGCGGCCCTTGCAGGGCCACGATGTTGGCTACGTCCGAAGTCGTCAGCAGTGTCGTCAAAATGTTCTCCCCTAGTTATGGAATAGAAATTCTGGCGGACGGCCAAACCAATTCATAGTGACAACATTCAATACGAAACGCTAAGATTCTGGCAATACGACAGCGATATTTAGCACTTTTCACAATGGACACGTTAGACCAGAGCCTGCTGGGGCTGCTGCGCGCCAATGCCCGCTTATCGGTCGCCACGCTGGCGAAGAAGCTGGATGTGTCGCGCGGTACCATCGACAACCGCATCCGCAAACTGGAAGAGCGGGGCATCATCGTCGGCTACACCGTGCGGCTGCGCCCCGAGGTCGAAACCGAAGACATCGTGGCCTGGATGAGCATCGCCGTCGAAGGCCATGAAACCCGCAAGATCGTGAACCTGCTGATGGGCGAACCCAGCGTCGCGGGCCTGCACGACACCAACGGCCGCTGGGACCTGCTGGCCGAATTGCGCGTGCCCACCATCGAACAGTTGTCCGAAGTGCTGGACCGCCTGCGCACGCTGAAGGGCATTTCCGCCACGGAAACCAGCATTCACCTGAAGACGTTCAAGGCGTTCTAGGCCGCAGGCGCGTGGGTCGATCTGATGGAAAGCGCGGGGAAACCCGATATAAAAGTTTGCATAGCGTCCATGATCCAGCGTTATGCATGGGGCAAGGGGCCGATGCTGCCCTCCCCTGAATCCTCAATCCAATCAGTGTCTTAGCGGAAATTCGCCATCGTGCCGCCGCCAGCCGCGGCGCGCCGTTGCGCGGTATCGGATTTCAGCTGGCGCATGCATGCTTGCACCTTCAGCCGCGCCCGTCCTCAGACGCACCACGGCATGCAACCCTTGCGTCCAGACATTTCATGACCGATTTCGACCTGACTCTGCACAACGGCCGCATCGTTACCGCGGATGCCGACTTCATTGGCGACATCGGCATCGTCGACGGCGTCATCACCGCCGTCTCGGCCCGGCTTCCCGCCGGCAAGCGCGCCATCGACGCGACGGGCCGCCTGGTGATGCCCGGTGGCATCGACAGCCATTGCCATGTCGAACAGCTTTCCAGCATGGGCATACCGTGCGCCGACGATTGGTACAGCGCGTCCGTGTCCGCCGCCCACGGCGGCAACACCACCATCGTACCGTTCGCCGCGCAGCATCGCGGGCAATCGCTGCGCCAGGTGGCAGATGAGTACGCCGCCTCGGCCGCCGCGAAATCGGTCATCGACTTCAGCTATCACCTGATCATCTCCGACCCCACGCCGCAGACGCTGAACCACGACTTGCCCGAGCTGATCCGCGCCGGCGTCACGTCGTTCAAAGTCTTCATGACCTACGACAAGCTGAAGCTGGACGACAAGCAGTTGCTGGACGTGTTCGCGATTGCCGCGCGCGAGGGCGCTCTCCCCATGGTGCACGCCGAAAACAACGATGTGATCAGCTGGATCGCGCGCCACCTGCTGGCCGCGGGCCTCACCGCACCGAAATACCACGCGGTCAGCCACGACCCCATCGCGGAAAACGAGGCCACCCAGCGTGCCATCAGCCTTGCGTCCGTGCTGGAAGTGCCCGTGCTGATCGTGCACGTTTCCACGCAGGGCGGCGCGCAGGCGATCCACGCCGCGCAGACGCTGGGCGCCCCGGTCTACGGCGAAACATGCCCGCACTACCTGCTGCTGACGGCCGAGGACATCGACATCCCCGGCGTCGAAGGCGCCAAGTTCTGTTGCAGCCCGCCGCCGCGCGATCCGATGTCGCAACAGGCGCTATGGCAAAGCCTGGATAGCGGCACGCTTGCGCTGCTGTCGTCGGATCATGCGCCGTACCGCTACGACGAATCCGGCAAGTTGCCCGCAGGGGACGCCACCACGTTCAAGCAGATCGCCAATGGCCTGCCCGGCCTGGAAGTGCGCATGCCGCTGCTGTTCTCGGAAGGCGTGCGCAGCGGCCGCCTGACGCTTCAGCAATTCGTGGCGCTCACGTCCACCAACCACGCCCGCATGTATGGCCTGTACCCGAGAAAGGGGACGATTTGCGTGGGCGCGGACGCCGACATCGCCATCTGGGATCCCGAGCGCACCGTGACACTTTCGGCCACCGCGCTGCACGACAACGTTGGCTACACGCCCTACGAAGGCCGCCAGGTCACCGGCTGGCCCACTACCGTGGTGAGCCGCGGCGAGGTCATCGTGGATAACGGCGTGCTGCAGGCCGAACGCGGTCGTGGCCGCTTCATCGCCCGCGGCCTGCCCGCCCCGCTGCAGAAGACGCGCGAGATCTCGCCGCGCGCCGCCTTGTTGCGAAAGATTTTCCCGAACGTGATCGAGCCGTGACCCGCGGCGCTTCGCAGTTGAACCCCATTCGATAAGAACACCTGGAGATTGATATCGTGAGCAATGCAACCCCCTCCCGCAGAATGGGCTTGGCGGTCGCCCAAATGGGCGCCGTGAACCTGGCCGACACCCGCGCGGTGGTCGTGCGCCGCCTGGTCGAGATGATGCGCGAGGCCGCCGCCCGCAAGGCGGAATTCGTCGTGTTCCCGGAACTGGCGCTGACGACGTTCTTCCCGCGCTACTGGATGGAAGACGCGGAAGCCGTGGAGCGCTATTTTGAAAAGACCATGCCCAACGCCGATGTCCAGCCTCTGTTCGACGCCGCGCTGGAGCTGGGCATCGGCTTCTACCTGGGATATGCCGAATTGACGCCGGAAGGCCGCCAGTTCAACACGGCCATCCTGGTGGACCGCAGCGCCAAGATCATCGGCAAATACCGCAAGATCCACCTGCCCGGCCACTCGGACCACAAGGTCGACGCGCCGTTCCAGCATCTGGAGAAGAAGTTCTTCGAAGTGGGTGACCTGGGATTCGGCGTGTGGGACACCAACGACGTCAAGATTGGCATGTGCCTGTGCAATGACCGCCGCTGGCCCGAGACGTATCGCGTAATGTCGCTGCAAAGCGCCGAACTGATCGTGCTGGGCTACAACACACCGTCCTTGAACATCCACTGGGACGAGCCCGTGCACTGGCGCACCACCACGCACGAGATCGTGCTGCAGGCCAGCGCCTACCAGAACGCGGTCTGGGTGGGCGCCGCCGCCAAGTGCGGCCATGAAGACGGCCACCACATGATCGGCAGCTCGATGATCGTGGCGCCGTCCGGCGAGATCGTGGCCCGTTCCAGCGGCGAAGAAGACGAAGTGATCACGGCGAAGATTGACCTGGGGATGGGCCAGACCTTCCGCGACCACGTCTTCAACTTCGCCAAACACCGCAGCCCGCAACACTACAAGCTGATCACCGAGCGCACCGGCGCTGGTGAACCGCTGCCCGTGCCCGAAGTCGTCTAAGGCCGGTTGATGATTGCCTGCATCATTGCAGGCAGTTCTTTCTTGACGATCAGGGAGAACTGCGTCAGAAACGCCTTGGCGATAGATGGCGGCGGTTCGATCCGGGAATGGGACACGTGCACCGACAACGGAATCGCTGGCTCGATACGACGCACCACGATGCCGTGCATCAGCGCGTCCGTCAGGCCGTACGAGTCCACCAGGGCCACACCGACGCCCTGGCGCACGAACGAGCATGCCGTCTGGGAGGAGCGCACCTCGATGGCAGGCGTGATCGCCTGCCCCAGCGGCTCGAGATAGTTGAACAAGGTTTCGCCCAGCGGCGTGTCACGCCCATACCCCACCAGCATCTCGCCGGCCAGCATCGCCGGCTCGATGATGCTCTCTCTCGCCAGCCGATGACCGGCGGGCAGCACGCAGACGATCTCGCCCTGCGCGAGCTCGCTGGTGATCAGGTTGGGGTGTTCAGGCTTGAACGTGGAAATCGCGATGTCCGCGTGCCCCAGCAACAACTGGGGCAGCAACGCATCCATGCCCAACGGCCGGTAGCGAATGCGCACCCCGGGGTTGCGGGCGCAGAATTTCGCCGTGGCAGCCGGGATCAGCCATTCGCCGAAGCTGGGGCTGGACACCACGCTAACCCATCCGCCGCCATGGCCAGCCAGGCCAGCGGCCATATCGTTCAGGCGGTTGACGCCCGCCTGAATCGATTCCACTTCCTGGAAAAGTTTGCGCGCTTCCTTGGTAGGGTGCAGGCGGCCCTTGAAGCGCTCAAACAACGCATAGCCCAAGCGCAGCTCTATCGACGCCAGCACCCGGCTGATGGCCGGCTGCGTCACATGCAACAGCCTCCCGGCGGCGCTGAGCGAACCGGTGATCATGATGGCGTGAAACACCTCGATCTGCCGCAGGTTCAACGGCCCCGACCTGACCTTTCCAGGTAATTCCGACATGCTGCTTCTCTTTCCTCTTGACCTGGGCGCTACGTGCACTGCACGTGTCCACCTCTTTTGCAGGGATTCTACTCAATCGTGCCCAACGCCCGCATCACGCTCGTAAACCCCAACTCGCTGAGCCACGTCACCGACGCCATTGCCCGCGCGGTCACGCCGTTCCGACGCCTGCCGCTGGCATTCCGCTGCGTTACCTCCACCAACGGCCCGGCCGGCATCCAGACGCAGGCCGAAGCCGACGCCAGCATCGCGCCGATGAAGCAGCTGTTCCTGCAAGAGGCGGCCGATACCGACGCCTTCGTCGTGGCCTGCTTCAGTGACCCTGGGCTGCATGGCTTGCGCGAGCTGGTGGCGGCGCCCGTGCTGGGAATCGGGGAATGTTCGGTACTGACAGCCATGAGCATAGCCACCCGCATCGGCGTGATCGCCATCGCCAGCGCCTCCATTCCTCGCCACCTGCGCTATTTCCGCCAGATGGGCGTAGCCGACCGTATTTGCGCGGAACGGGCGCTGGACATGAAGGTCAGCGACCTGGCCAACGCGGACCAGGCGTTCACGCGCATGGTGACCGTTGGCGAAACCTTGCGCGACGAGCACGGCGCCGATGTACTGATCATGGGATGCGCCGGCATGGCCGACCTGCGCGACCGGTTGGAAGACGCATGCGGGCTGCCAGTGGTGGAACCGACGCAAGCCGCGGTGGCGATGGCGACGGGGCGGTTGTTCGGCCGTTAGGAAGCATTAAGAGCAGGTGGGTTGTGTGCGTTGCGCTGCAGTACGCACAACCTGTCAGGCTGCCTGCTGCACGAAGTGCCCTGCAGCCACCTGCACCAATTGCGGCACTTGCGGGTTGTCGCCCACCTTGCGGATGGGGCTGGGAATGTCGCGCGAGGCGCGCACGGCACGCTGGTGACGGCGCGCCGGATCGGGGATCGGCACCGCCGACAGCAGGCGCTGCGTGTACGGATGCCGCGGGCGGTGCAGCACTTCCTGCGTGGGCCCGATCTCGACGATCTGGCCCATGACCATCACCGCGACGCGGTGGCTGACCTTCTCCACCACCGCCATGTCATGCGAGATGAACAGATAGGACAAGCCCATCTCGGCCTGCAACTCTTTCATCAATTCGATCACGCGCGCCTGCACGGACACGTCCAGCGCGGAAACCGGCTCGTCGGCCACGATGATCTTCGGGTTCACCGACAGCGCGCGCGCAATGCATAGGCGCTGGCGCTGCCCACCCGAAAACTGGTGCGCGTAGCGGTCCAGGAATTCGCGTGGCAGGCTGACGCGCTCCAGCAATTGCGCCGCACGTTCGCGGCGCTGTTCGCGCGTGAGCGCGCCATGGACCTTGAGCGGCTCGCTGACCAGATCCCATGCACGCAGGCGCGGGTTCAACGAGGCATAGGGGTCCTGGAAGATCATCTGGATATGCCGGCGCATATCGCGCATCTTGTCGGGCGACATGTGCGTGACGTCCTGGCCGATCAACCGGATTGCCCCTTCCGTGGGCTGCACCAGCTTCATCAGGAGGCGTCCGGTGGTCGATTTTCCCGATCCCGATTCGCCTACCAGCGCCAACGTTTCGCCGGCGCGCAGATTGAAGGACACTCCCTCCACCGCGTGCACATTGGCCACCACTTTGCCGAACGTGCCCGCCTTCACGGGGAAGCGCTTGGCCAGGCCCGTCACTTCCAGCACATTGGGCCGGTCCTTCACCACGGCCTCGTCGGGCGAACCATCGCCCAGCTTTGGCACGGCGGCCAGCAAGTCGCGCGTATAGGGTTGCTGCGGGGCATCGAAGAGCGCCACGGTGGCGTTCTCCTCGACCTTGTCGCCATGGCGCATCACCACCACGCGGTCGGCGATCTCGGCCACCACCCCCATGTCGTGGGTAATGAACAGCACGGCCATGCCGACTTCGCGCTGCAGGTCGCGGATCAGGTCGATGATCTCGGCCTGCACGGTGACGTCCAGCGCGGTCGTCGGCTCGTCGGCGATCAACAGCTGCGGGCGGCAGGCCAACGCCATGGCGATCATCACGCGCTGGCGCATGCCACCGGACAGGTCACCCGGGTATTGCGTCATGCGGCGCTTTGGCTCGGACATCTTCACGGCCACCAGCATGGCCTCGGCCTTCGTCCAGGCCTCCTCGCGCGAAATGTCCTGGTGCAGGAGATAGACTTCGGCCAGTTGTTCACCCACCGTCATCACCGGATTCAGCGACGTCATGGGCTCCTGGAAGATCATCGAGATCTCGTTGCCGCGGATGCGGCGCAATTCCGACTCGGGCAGCTTGAACAGGTCCACTTCCCGGCCATCGCGCGGCACGAAGCGGGCCGCGCCCTGGGCGATCCGGCCGCCAGCCCGTTCAATCAGGCGCAGGATGGAAAGCGCGGTGACCGATTTTCCCGAGCCCGACTCGCCCACCAGCGCTACCGTTTCCCCGCGGCCAATAGTGAAATCCAACGACTTCACCGCGCGGTAGGGTTTGGCGCGGGCGCCGAACTCCACGCTCAGACCCTCAACCGCCAGTAGTGTTTCGTTCATCGAACTTCTCCGTTACGAGCGAATCGGAAACACGCGCGGCGACATGGCGTCGATGTTGCGGCCCGCGTAGTCGCGCTGCGACACCGTCGCGATCGTCTGCGCCTGGGCGCGTTCCACTTCCTGCATGCAGCGTTCGATATCGATCGTCAGCAGCTGCCCGTTTTTCACCACCTGCTCGCCGTCCACGTACACATCGCGGACGGCGCGGTCGCCGGCTGAATAGATCAGGCTGCGCAGCGGCTCTCGGCCGGGGCGCATATAAGGATGCGACAGGTCGACCAGCGAAAAATCGGCTTTGCCGCCGACCGCGATGCGGCCGATGTCTTCGCGGCCCAACATCTTGGCGCCGTTCACCGTCGCGGCGTTGAACACCTCTTCGGTGGACGCAGCGCGGAAGTGGCCGGCCTGCAATCGGGCCACATAGCAGGCCAGGCGCATCTCATCCAACATGTTGTGCGGAAAGGTGTCGGTTCCGATGCCCACATTGATGCCGGCGCGCAAATAGCGGCCCAGGAAGCTCAACGCGATGCCGCGGCGCACGAACACGGTGGGACAGTGCGCCACGTGCGAGCCCGACCGCTGCAGCAGGCCAAAGTCATCGGCATGCGGCCAGTACAGCGCACGATGATCGTTCAGGAAGATTCCGTGGCCGATGATGAGGTCCTGGTCCAGCAGGCCCTGGTCGTCCAGCCATTCGATGGGCGTGCGACCGTGGCGGCGCGTCATCTCGGAGAATTCCACCACGCTTTGCGCGGCATGTATCTGCATGGGGATGCCCAGCCGGCGCGCGGCGGCCTGCGCTTCTTTCAGTAGTTCAGGCGAGCACGTGTCGACTTGCGACGGGCACAGCATGGCGCTCAGGCGGCCGCTGGGATGGTTGATGGCGCTGTCCACCACATCCAGGGCGGCCTCGAACGATTTGACGGCGCCGGCTTCATCCCAGCTGTACTCCACCGAATGGCCGTCGGTCGTGCGCCATGCGGCAGACCGGAACATGGGTCCCAGCACGCCGCGAATTCCCGTACCCGCCACCACATCGGCCCAGCCTGGACGCGGCAACGACATGTCCACGAACGTGGTGACGCCGGACAACAGCATCTCGGACACCGCGACCTGGTTGGCGTACTGCGCGGTCTCGATGCCCATGCGAAACACGGGCATGTATTCGTACAGCGAGCTCTGGCCCAGCTTGTCGCTGCCCAGCTCTTCCAGCAACCCGCGGTTGCCGGGTTCCGACGACGGATGGGTGTGCACGTTGACCAGCCCCGGCATCGCCATCAGGCCGCCCCCCGCCACGACGCTGTCGGCAGCTCCCGCATAACCGGGGCCTGCGTGGATGACGGTGTTGCCGCGTATCACCAGGTCGGCGTTTTCGATGTAGACGTGCGAACCTAGTTCGGCATCCCACGCCACCAGCGTGGACAGGTTCTTGAAATGGACGATGCGGGCTTGATTGGTGTCGCTCACGGAGGGCTCTCTGTACGGCGTAAAGGGGTTAAAGCGGCGGCGCGGTAATGGCCGCGC
>NZ_JBHFII010000029.1:55446-67080 GCF_057334215.1 Achromobacter maghribensis
TGGCCGCGCCGCCTTGGCGTGGCTTACTTGAAGGCGATGTCCAGGCCTTTGTAGGCCGCCGCGCCAAAGATGCCGTGCGCGCGGAACGGCTTCATGCGCGGACCACCCACCAGGTACAGCGAGTCGTGGTAAAGCGGGATCCACGCAGCACCGTCCGAGATCTTGATCAGGGCCTTGGACAGGATGGCGTCGGCGGCCGCGGCGTCCAGCGCTTCGCTGCCTTCTTTCAGCCACTTATCGGTTTCAGGGTCCTTCCAGTTCATGCGATTGGGCGTGGGCACACTGGTGGACAAAAAGTAGCTGTTGAGCGCTTCGCCCGTGCTCATGTAGCCAAAGCTCATGCTGAACTCATCGAATTCCTGCGTGGCCAGCTTGCCCCAGGCGGACGTCGAATCGAACAGCTGCACGCGCAGGTCCACCCCGACTTTCTTCATGTCGCCCTGCACGGCTTCCATGATGTCTTTCCAGTAGCCGGTGATGCCGTAGTGCAGCAACGACAGCTTCTGGCCGTCCTTGTAGCGGTAGCCGTCGGACTGCTTCTTCCAGCCGGCGTCATCCAGCAGCTTGTTGGCCGTGGCGGGGTCATAGCGGAAGGCGTCGTTGCTGCCGGCCGGCGTGCCCGTGGCCAGCATGCTGGTGGCGGGCTGCGCTTCGCCGAACGTGATGGCTTCGGTCAACGCCTTGCGGTTGATGGACAGGTTGATGGCGCGGCGCACGTTCACGTCGGTCAGCATGGGCTTGTCGATCTTGAAACCCAGGAAGAACGTCCAGTAGAACGGGTCCGCACGGCTGACAAACAGGCGCTTGTCGGCCTTCAGGTCCTTCACCGCCCATTGCGGCAGATAGCGCGACAGGTCGGCCTGGCCGCTCTGCAGGGCGGTCAGGCGGGTGCTCTCCTCGGGGACGATTTTCCAGACGATCTTGTCGACCTTGGGCTTAGGGTCCTGGTAAATGGACGGGCCCCAGTCGTAGCCGACATGACGGGTCAAGACCACTTCGTTGCGCGGCGACCAGCTCTGGAAGCAGTATGGGCCCGTGCCGTCAAAGGCCTTCACGCCGTAGTCCGGGCCCAGCTCCTTGACCTGGTCGATGTTGATGACCGAGTGCATGTAGTGCGCCATCTGCTGCAGCAGCTCGTTATAGGGCTTCTTCAACTTGTAGACCACGGTAACGTCGTCCGGCGCCGTGATGCTGTCAACGGGGCCGGCGCGCCAGCGCTCGAGGCCCTTCGTTTCCGGGTTCAGCCAACGCTCGTAGCTGGCCACGACGTCCTTGGCCGTCATCTTCCTGCCGCTGCAGAACGTGACGTTGTCGCGCAACGAGAAGGTGTAGGTCAGGCCGTCGGGCGATACCGTCCAGCTCTTGGCCAACGCCGGCACCGGCGTCTTCATGTCATAGTCAAGGCCCACCATGGTGTCGGCGGCCATGAACAGTACTTCCGCCGCGCCGCGCGCGGTGGTGCGGTGCGGGTCGTATTTGTCGGTGTCCAGCTCGCGCAGAATCAACACCGTCTTGTCGGATTGCGCGACGGCGTGCATGGGCGCGGCCAACAGGCAGGTCAGCGCCAGAGGCGCGATGGCCAGGCCTTTGATGAGCGTCATGGTGGTGGTTTCCCCGTTGTGATGTGTTGTGTAGGTCAGGCGCGACTCAGAAACGTAGCTTGGGATCCAGCGCATCGCGCAGGCTGTCGCCCAGCAGATTGAAGGCCAGCACGATGAAGAAAATCGTCATCGTCGGAATCGTTGAGATGTGCGGGAAGATCTGCAGGAACTTGCGGCCGTCGGCGGCCATGCTGCCCAGTTCGGCAAACGGCGGCTGCGGGCCCAGGCCCAGGAACGACAGCACCGAGCCCAGCAGGATGGTGTGGCCCAATTGCAGCGTCGCGTAGATCATCAGCATGGACGAGCAGTTCGGCAGCAGGTAGCGGGTGATCAGGTAGAAATTTCCGAAGCCCATGGCATGGCCGGCTTCCATGTATTCCTGCTTCATCACGACCATGGCAGAACCGCGTGCGATGCGCGCCATGCCCGGGATGGCCGAGACGCCCAGCGCCAACACCATCGACAAGGTTCCCGGGCCCAGCAACGCCGACAGGCTCAGACCAAAGAGGATCGCCGGAAACGACAACAGCACATCCACGACGCGCATGATCATGCCTTCCAGCGGACGGTAGTACGCCGCCAGGATGCCCAGGACCGCGCCGATGCCCGAACCGCCGATCACCGCCAGCACGCTCAGCAACAGGGTCGCGCGGACACCGTAGATGATGCGCGACAGGATGTCGCGGCCTTGCACGTCCGTGCCGAGTAAATACGTAATACCGTCGGACGATACCCAGCCCGGCAGTTTGCGCGCGATCGACATGTTGGTGGAGTACGGATCGTGCGGCGCCAGCCAGGGCGCGAACAGCGCCGTCAGCACGATGGCGATGACCGCCAGTAGCGACAGCAGCAAAATGGGATCGCGGCGCAGCCGGGTGGCGATGCGGGCCAACGGCGTGGCCACGGCCTGGGGCGGCATTGCGCCCATGGAGGGGGTCAACCCTGCGCTCATGACTTTTGTCCCCGCGGATCCAGATAGCCGTAAAGCAGGTCCACGATCAGGTTGATGATGATGAAGCCCAACGCGGTCACCAGGATCGCGCCCTGGGCCAACGGAAAGTCCCCGGCGAAGATGGCGCCCACCGCCATGCGGCCCACTCCCGGCCACGAATAGATCTGTTCGGTCACTACCGCGCCGCCCAGCAGGTTGCCCACTTGCAGGCCCACCAGCGTCACGATTGGCAGCAGGGCGTTGCGCAGCGCATGGCGCAGCACCACGCGGCATTCGCCTGCCCCCTTGGCACGCGCGGTACGCACGTAGTCGCCGCTGAGCGTTTCGATGACCGCTGTCCGCGTGATGCGTGCCACCGGCCCGATCAGCACCGACCCCAGCGTCAATGCAGGCAGGGCGATGGACTGCAGGCCGGCCAACGTCCACAACGGACCGTTGCGGCCGATGTAGGGCAGGATGCCGGCGCCGCCCACGTGCTGGACCAGCAGCAGGCCCACCCAGAACACGGGCAGCGACACGCCGACGACGGACAGGGTCATGACGAAGCGATCAATCAGCTTGCCGCGGCGGTAGGCGGCAAGCGTACCCAGCAGGATCGCAAGAGGGATCGACCAGACCACGCTGGCCAGCATCAATTCGACCGTGGCGCCGATGGTGCCGCCGATCTCGTCGATCACCGGCAAATTCGAGATCATCGATCGGCCCAGATCCAACTGCGCCAGGCGCCACATGTAGCCGGTCAGCTGCACCAGCAGCGGCTTGTCCAGGCCCAGCTCCTGGCGTACCTGCGCCAGCTCGTCGGCGGTGGCAGTCGGGCCGGCGATGACCGCTGCGGGATCGGCGGGCGCCACTTGCAGCAGCACGAAGCACACCACGATCACGCCCAGCAAGACCGGCAACGAAATGGCAAGGCGGTTGAGCAGTTGCCGGATCATGCGACGCGGGTCCAGGTGGCGGAATTCAGCCTGCCCGTGCGGCAGCCCGGTACGGGCCGCGCATGGTCGGGGGGAACGAATCTCGGCATAAAACAACCTCTGTTGGAGCGCCCGAGGGCTTACGGTGGTCGAAGAATGCCAGTGCGTCCCCGCTGCGTGGACCCAGGGAAATCCACTATGGAGCCATTTGGACGCGGCACGGCGGCGCCGTCGCAAGCAGTTGATTCAAAATGGATTTATGGCATTTCCGGCGCAAGCGGGACGCGCACCCGATAACGGGGCGTTATGACGCCTGCGCAAAGATTGATAGCCGCGGAGGGCCTGCCAGGGGCGGCGCCGCATGCCCACTGCTAGACTGCCTGCGGCCCTTTGATTGATTGACCCCTTTCAGGCAGTGATCCCATGCGCTTCATCGACACGGAACAGACCCGGGACGCCCTGTCCTTCGACGCCGTCATCCCCGCCTTGCGCGAGGCTTTCCGCGACGGCGCGACGGTGCCCGGGCGGCATGTCCACGCCATTCAATCCGGCACGGCCCATGGCACGTCGCTGATCATGCCGGCCTGGAGCGAGCGCGGCTATTTTGGCGTGAAGATCATCAACATCTTTCCCGAAAACACGCACCTGGGCCTGCCGGGCCTGCACGCCACGTATAACCTGTACAGCGCCAGGACCGGCGTGCCCATCGCCCAGGTGGACGGCGATATCGTCACCGTCTACCGCACGGCCGGCGCCGCCGCGCTGGGCGCGGACTACCTGGCCCGCCCGGACGCCAGCACGCTTCTGATCGTGGGTTCGGGCCGCATCGCCGGGCTGGTGGCGCAGGCCATGCGCACTGTGCGCCCCATCCAGCGCGTGCGAGTGTGGAACGTGCGAGCCGCGGGCGCCGAAGCGCTGGCGCAAGGCTTGCGCGAACAGGGTTTCGACGCCCAGGCCACGACCGACCTGGAAGCGGCCGCTCGCGACGCGGACATCATCAGCTGCGCCACCTTGTCCACCGTGCCGCTGATCCAGGGCGCATGGCTGCGCCCCGGCACGCACCTGGACCTGATCGGCAGTTTCAAACCCGAAATGCGCGAGACCGACGCCGCCTGCTTCGACGGCACGACGGTCTATGTGGATACCGACGAGGCGCCGACCAAATCGGGTGACCTGCTATCCGCGTTCGAGGCCGGCGTGTTGACGCGCGACGCCATCCAGGGCGACTTGCGCCAGTTGACGACAGGCGAACGTCCGGGCCGGCGCAACGCGCAAGAGATCACGGTGTTCAAGGCGGTGGGCAGCGCGCTGGAAGACCTGACGCTGGCCACGCTGGTCTATGAAGCGGTGCAAGCATCAGATAGCGCCAAGGCCTCGTAGACGGCGATGTGGCGGGTGGCGCCGCATTGGCAGGCCTGCCCGTCTCAACGGAGACGCGCAGGTTGCGTCAACCGCCGGCTAATTCCATGGGCAGGTGTTCGCGCATGGTTTCGATGAAGCGGCGCAACCGCGCGGGCTGGAAACGAGAGGGCGCATAGACCAGGGACACCGGCAGCGGGTCCGCCTGCCATTGCGGCGCCAGATGCACCAGCCGGCCCGCCGCCAGGTCTTCCTGCATGGCCCAGGCCGACCCCAGCGCCACGCCCAATCCCAGCACGGCCGCCTTGCGCAGCGCATGCAAGCCATCGGTGGACAGCCGGGGCTGGATGCCGAAACGCTCGGCGTCGCCCGACCCGCAATGCGTCAGGCTGACTTCGGTGCGGTAGAACGTGCGCAGCGCCAGCCAGGGCAGGCGCGCCAGTTCGGCGGGCTGTTGCGGCACCGGCGCGCCTTGCAGCAAGGCGGGCGACGCGACGACGATGCGCGGCACGTCGCCCAGCTTCACGGCGATCACCGACGGGTCGGTGACCGCCCCCACGCGGATCGCGCAATCCACGTTCTCGGCGATCAGGTCGGGCATGCGGTCGTGCAACAGCCATTCCACCCGCATGTTCGGATACTGCTGCAGGTACCTTGCCAGCGGCTCGACGAACTGGTCCTGACCGAAGGCATGCGGCGCCACCACGCGCAACGTGCCGATGGGTTCATCGCCCGCGCCGCGCACCTCGCTTTCAAACGACTGCCAGGTGGCGATCAGGTCCTTGGCGCGCTCATAGCAACGCTGGCCATCTTCCGTCAGGCGAATTGCATGGGTGGACCGCTGCAGCAGCCGCACGCCCATCGTGCGTTCCAGCAACTGCAGGCGCCGGCTGACCGTGGGCTGCGTGCCCCCCATCTGCGCGGCGGCGGCCGACAGGCTGCCCGCCTCGACGATGCGCACGAAAGTTTCGATCAGCAGGAGGCGGTCGGTGCCGGCCGCGGCGTTCAGGGCAGAGGTGGTCATACGTCTATCGTATAACGGATGTACCTTGGGATCGGCTACCAAAACCCGGGCGCGGCGCCCAGAATCCGTTCCGTACCTGATCCATCGGATAGCCAACATGACCTCCCGGACTTCTCCCGCTGCCCTGTCCCGCAGCCTGGTTCTTCTTCTTGCCGTCGGCGCTGGCCTGGCGGTTGCGTCCCTGTATTACAGCCAACCCATGCTGGGCGTGCTGGGCGCGGACATCGACGCCAGCGCCGCGACGTTGGGCTGGATTCCCACGCTGACACAGCTGGGCTATGCCTTTGGCATTCTGCTGCTGGCGCCGCTGGGCGACCGCCACGACCGCAAGCACATCATTCTGATCAAGGCGGCGGTGCTGAGCCTGGCGCTGCTGGCGGCCGCCGTGGCCCCGTCCATCGGCCTGCTGCTGGCGGCCAGCTTCGCCGTGGGCCTGTCGGCCACGCTAGCGCAAGATATCGTGCCGGCCGCCGCCCACCTGGCGCCCGCCGAATCACGGGGCAAGATCGTCGGCACCGTCATGACCGGCCTGCTGCTGGGCATCCTGCTTTCGCGAGTGGTCAGCGGTTTCGTGGCCGAACAGTTCGGCTGGCGCGCGATGTTCGTCGCCGCGGCCGTGACCATCGTGGCGCTGGGCGCGGCGCTCTGGCGCGGCCTGCCGCGTTTCGTCCCCACGACGCAACTGGCTTACCGTGCCCTGCTGGGATCGCTTGCGACCCTGTGGCGCCAACATCCGGCGCTGCGCCGCGCCGCCATGGCGCAAGGCTTGCTGTCCTTGGGTTTCAGCGCGTTCTGGTCGACCCTGGCCGTGATGCTCCACGGCGCGCCGTTTCACCTGGGCGCAGGCGCCGCAGGGGCGTTCGGCCTGGCGGGCGCGGCCGGCGCCCTGGCCGCGCCACTGGCCGGCCGGGTGGCCGACACGCGGGGTCCGCAAGCCGTCGCCAGCCTGGGCGCCGGGCTGACCATGGTGTCGTTCGCCGCGATGTTCTTGTTGCCGCTGCTGCCGCCGCATGCCGCGCTGTGGTTGATCGCGGGCAGCGCCATCGGGTTCGACCTGGGCATTCAGACGTCGCTGATTGCGCATCAGAGCATCGTCTACGGCATCGACCCCGCCGCCCGCAGCCGGCTCAACGCCATCCTGATGACGGGCGTGTTCATCGGCATGGCCGCCGGCGGCGCGCTGGGCAGCCTGGCGCTGGCCCAATGGGGCTGGACGGGCGTTACGTTGGTGGCGACCGGTGCCGCCGCCGCGGCGCTGGCCCTGCGGTTGTGGCCAGGCGTCTGCCGCAACCGCACCGCCGGCCGCTGCGCGGCATAAGTGCCTAGGCCAGCACCGACACCGTCTGCACGTTGGTGTATTCCAGCAGTCCGTCCAACGCGTTCTCCACGCCCACGCCGGACTGCTTATGGCCGCCAAAGGCCACGTTCGGCGACATGACATGGATGTGGTTGATCCACACCGTGCCGGTTTCCAGCCGGCGGGCGATGGCCTGCGCCTGGGCGACATCACGCGACCAGACCGACCCACCCAGCCCATACTCAGTGTCGTTGGCGCGGCGGACGGCCTCGTCGACGTCGCGATACTTCAGCAAGGGCAGCACCGGACCAAACGCCTCCTCCACCACGCTGCGCGCATCATCCGGCGGGTTGTCCAGGATGGTGACCGGCACGAAGTAGCCCTTGCCCTCGGGCACGTCTCCGCCCGTCAGAAAGCGCACGCCGGTGCGGTGGGCATCGGCGATCAACTCCTTCACGCGCTCGTATTGGACCCGGTTCTGGATCGGGCCCAGCCCCGTGCCGGGCTGCGCGCCGTCGCCCACCACCACCCCGGCCGCGACCGTTGCCAGCGCATCGGCGAACGCGTCGTAAATGGACTCATGCACGTACAGCCGCTTGGTCGCCAGGCAATACTGCGACGAATTGCGGAACGCGCCCCAGAACAGCTTGGCCGCCGTGTCCTTCACGTCCACATCGGGCAGCACGATGGCGGCGTCGTTGCCGCCCAGTTCCAGGGTCACGCGCTTCAGACGCGCGGAGGCGCTTTGCATCACGCGGCGGCCCGTGACCGTCGACCCCGTGAAGGCGATCTTGTCGATACCCGGATGTTCGGTCAGCCACGGCCCCAGGCGGTCGCCGCCACTGATCACGTTCAGCACGCCGGGCGGCAACACATCGCGGAACAGCTCGCCCATCTTCAGCGAGGTCAGCGGCGTGTACGGCGAAGGCTTGAGCACCACCGTGTTGCCCGCCAGCAGCGCGGGCGCGATTTTCCAGATGGCCAGCGTCATCGGGAAGTTCCAGGGCGAGATCGCCGCCACCACACCGATCGCGACGCGCCGCGTTTCGAACAGATGACCCACGCCGTCGTCATAGCGGTCCACCGGCAGCTCGCGCGCGGCAAATTCGCGCAGCCACACGACGCACCGGCCCACTTCCGACCTGGCGTCCGCATGGGGCTTGCCCTGTTCACGCGTCAACAGGCGCATGAAACCGTCGGCGTGCGCCTCAAGGCGGTCCGCCATCGCACGCAAGGCCTGCTGGCGCTCGGCGATGGGCCGGTCGCGCCACGGGCCGAACGCGGCGCGCGCGGCGGCGATCGCGGCGTTCAATTGATCCAGCGACGCGTCGGGCGCCGCGGCAATGCGCGCCTCCGTGGCCGGGTTCAACACATCAAAGGTCTGCGCGGAAGCCTCGCCGCGGCCGTCCAGCGTCATCGTGTAATCGGAATCCAGATTCAACGTCATGGGTGATTAGCCTGAGAAGAGGTGATAGGGGCCGCATCGGCGCCAAGCGGACCGGGGGTAAGCAACAGCCGTCCCACGACGCGCCCTGCAGCCAGGTCGGCCAGGGCGGATTGCGCATCGTCCAGGCACCGGCATGCCGTGGGAATGGCGCGAGGTTTGCGTTCGCGCACCAGCGCCATCAGCGCCTTGAGTTCGTCCAGGTTTCCAATGTAGGACCCTTCGATGCTGATGGCGCGCATGGGGATCAGCGCGGGCGACACGGTAAGTTCGCCGCCGAACAGGCCGACCAGGATCAACTGCCCGCCTTTGGTCAGCAGGTCCATGCCTTGCTGCACGGTCGCCGCCGCCCCCACGCAATCGATCACCGCCCAGACGGCGCCGGCCGCCTGCCGCACCTGATCCAGCGCATCCGTCGCACGGGCATCGACCGCCGCGTGTGCCCCGGCCGCCAGCGCCGCGCCCCGCCGCGCGCCGTCGGGCTCCAGCACGACGACGTTCGGGCAACCCAGCGCGCACAGCAAGGTGACGCACATCAGGCCCAGGCCGCCTGCGCCCACCACCACCACGCTCTCTTCTTTCAGCACCTCGGCCGGGATCTTCTGGATGGCGCTGTACGTCGTCAGCCCCGAACAGGCATAGGGCGCGGCCTGCGCGGGCGACAGGTCGCCGATGCCAACCAGATAGCGCGCGTCCGGCACCATGATGTGATCGCTATAGCCGCCCGGCCGAAAGATGCCCAGGAACCGCGGCGCGGCACACAGGTTTTCGCGGCCGCGGCGGCACACCTTGCATTCGCCGCAACCAATCCACGGGTAGACCAGAAAGCGTTGTCCTGGCCGCACATCTTTCGCATCGGGACCGGCCGCGACGACTTCGCCCACGGTTTCATGGCCCAGCGTCAGCGGCAGCGTCACGCCACGCTGCGCCATGCGCAGGCGCTTCTCGCCCCCCAGGTCGTAAGCGCCTTCCCAGGTATGGATATCGGTGTGGCACACGCCCGCCGCCAGCACCCGCAACAACACCTGCGCGCCGACGGGGGCCGGCGTCGGGCGTTCATTGCGGGCCAGCGGCTGGCCGAATGCCGCGACGTCGTAGCTGATCATTCCGCGCCTCCGGCCGATTTGGCCAGCGCGCAGCCGCCCTTGCCCAGCGGACGGAACGCCACGTCGCCGGGGATCACGGCAAGCTGCTTGTAGAGGTCCCATTCGCCCTTGGATTCTTCGGGCTTCTTCACCTGGAACAGGTACATGTCGCGCACGACGCGGCCGTCCACGCGCAGCGTGCCGTTTTTAGTCATGAAGTCGTTGACGGGCGTCTCGCGCATCTTCGCCATGACCGCGTCGGCGTCTTTGGTGCCTGCGGCCTTCACGGCGTTCAGGTAGTGAGTAACCGCGCCGTACGTGCCCGCCTGCGTCATGGTGGGCTTGCGGCCCATCTTGTCCTGGAAGCGTTGCGACCAGGCGCGCGTGGCGTCGGTCTGATCCCAGTAGAAGGCCTCGGTCAGCAGCAGGCCCTGACCCAGCGGCAAGCCGATGGACTTCACGTCTGACAGGAACGCCAGCAACGCCACCAGCTTCTGCGGGCTGCCCGGGCGCCCGATGCCGAAGTCGGCCGCCTGTTTGATGGCGCTGATGACGTCGTTGCCGCCAAGCGCCAGGCCGATGATGCCGGCCTTGGAGCTTTGCGCCTGCAACAGATAGGAGCTGAAATCCGGCGAGTTCAACGGTGAGCGCACTGCACCCAGCACTTTGCCGCCTTTCTTTTCGATGACGGCCGACGCGTCGCCCTGCAAGGCGTAGCCGAACGAATAATCCGCCGTCAGGAAGTACCAGTTCTTTCCGCCCTGGTCCGTCACCGCCGCGCCCGTGCCGTTGGCCAGTGCGTAGGTGTCGTAGGTCCAGTGCACCGTGTAGGGCGAACAAGCCTTGCCCGTCAGCTCCGACGTGGACGCGCTGGTCACCATGACGACTTTCTTCTTTTCCCGCCCCAATTCGCTGATGGCCAGGGCCAGCGCCGATGTGGGCAGGTCGGTGATCATGTCCACGCCGTCCTGGTCGATCCAGCGGCGCGCAGCCGCGCTGGCCACGTCGACCTTGTTCTGCCCATCGGTGAACACCAGTTCGATCGGTTTGCCCAGCACCGAGCCGCCGAAGTCCTGTACCGCCATGCGCGCCGCTTCGACGAGACCCTTGCCGCCGATGTCCGAATACGCCGAACTCATGTCGGCCATGACGCCGATTTTCACGGGACCCGTCGCGGGTTGCGCCTGCGCGCTGCCAGCGGCCAGGGCCGCGCCCGCCAGCGCTAACGTCAGTTTCAGAATTGCCATGGACTTGTCTCCGTTGTCGGTTGGCGCCGTCTATGCGGCGTATTGCTCTGGGGAGCGTCCTTTTGTATCGTAGGCACGCGTTTTCGCCTTCGTCCAAAGCGACGATTTTTCAGTTCCGCGCGGGTTAACCCGGGGCGATGCCGCACTGCACAGACCCTTCGTCCCACAGGCAGCTCATGCGTCATTCGTATTCGGTGGAACACGCGCTGGCCAGCGGCAAGTTCAGCGCGCCGGCGCCTCACGGCGACCACATCGCCCGGCAGCAGCTATGCGAACAGATCTGCCGCCCGGACGGCCCCAAGGTCGTCGTGGCGCGGGGTCCGGCGGGCTATGGCAAGACGACGTTGCTGGCGCAATGCCAGGCGCTGATGCAGGCGCGGCCCATGCGCACGGCGTGGCTGACGCTGGACCGCGCCGACAACGACCTGTCGCGGTTCCTGCGATGCCTGACGGCGGCGCTGGGCCCGCTGTCGGGCGCCGCCGCGGCCTCATTGCGCGAAGGCGGCGGGCCGGACGACACGCTGGCCCTGGCGCTGGTCGAAGCCGTCGCATCGCAGTCCGCGCCCTTTGCGCTGATTCTGGACGAATTCGAAGCCATCACCGCGCCCGCCGTGCTGGACTTGGTCCAGGACCTGATCGGCAGCCTGCCCGCGCATGGCCGGCTGTTGATCGGGTCGAGGCATACGCCCGGCCTGGCGCTGGGACGGGGGC